>JAYZAR010000242.1:0-22207 GCA_036339635.1 Planctomycetota bacterium
AGCAGAACGCCGCCCGAACCATTCAGCTTGGCATTCACTTCGATCGTACCCGCGGCCGACAACATGGTGTCGCCCGTCACATCGATCGTGCCGTCCAACCGCATCTCGCCAGTACTCGACAACGCGAGTCCCCCGCCAGCCATGCTTGGACCAGCCACCGTCATCGAACTATCTTCGCCGATCGTGACGGAACCTGTGGAATTGAAAACCAGACGGCCAAAGTTCGTTGAGTTCCCAATACTGTCGCCCAACTTGATACTCGTGGCAGACAGTGTCGCCAGCTGATTGACGGAAATCTCACCCGAAGCACCGTCGCTTAAATCGCCCGTCGCCATCACTGACAACGAATCACTGTTTAGTGTTCCATCCAAAGTGACCGAACCGGCATCGCTTAACAAACTTACTTGTTCGGCAGAAAGCAGGTTTGAACTATCCGCCAGCAGCAGATCACCACTGGCAACACCCACGGTTTGCAGCAAAATTGCACCCTGGTCCGTTGCTGCAAAGGTATCGATTTCCCCTGCAACTTCCAGCGATCCACTGCTGACGAATTTGACGCCACCACCGGCAGTTCGGATTTGATTCACTGCGTGAATTCGATCCTCGGCAAAAACCTCTACTCGGCCGTTACTTGTCCTGACAACCTCATCGCCAAGGTGATCCGACGACGCTAGTCGGATCGAGTCTTGTTCAAAGATTCGGATATCACCTTGATTTGGCCCCTCGACGCTCGCCTCCAAGTCATTCACATTGGTTACCAAGTCGATCGAATACGTTCCATCCGATAACGCATTCCCCGCGGTGATCGATAAGTCATCCGACACGATCAATGAATTCGCATCTACATTCAGAACGTCATCGTCTGCGATCAAGGTTACATCACCAGTCCCAGCAAGAATCTGCCCAAGTTTCAAATCACCGACATCATTCTGCAAAACAATATCGCCGTCCGCACTGGATGTGTTTCCGTTCAGCTCAGCCGTTACTACGACGTCGAGTGGATTTAACTCGGTGCCGATTTGAACCGCCTGTAAAAAAGCTTTGTCAGCCTGCAAATTCGTTGCTGCATTACCGTCGCCGTCGACGATTTCTTTACCCGCCGTCAACCGAACCACTGCACCTGTCGCATCAACTGCCTGTTGCGTTAGTACGATCGCCCCCGCTGCCGTGAGTGTGGCATCGAAACCGGCGGTTGTAACCGAATGAACAGCTAAATCGCCTGCTGCGTCGTAGATCTTCAACGCGCCATCAAGAGAGACCTGCTCTAATGATCGAAAGTCATTCGCTTGGTTTGACAAGTCAAGTGAACTACTGCTGCTCACCTGCAGACGATCGATTAGCATGATGGCATTGGCCGACTGGGTCGTCGGGCCAACCAAATCCTGATCAACTCCCATTACCACTTGTCCCGACGACGCATTCAAATTGCCGAAGGTTATTTGCGAAGCGTTGCGGAATACCATTGCTGTCGAGTTTGCGGAGCTATGCAACGTCGATCCAGATGTATCAATGATGCCTCCCCCACCATCTATCGCAATTGTTGCTTGCCCCACCATCAAGACCGAGCCATCACCGACCAAGATCTCCGTCTGACCATTCAATCGGATTTGACCGTCGAAGACACCCGCTGTGGTATCAATGCTCGCCAAAAGATGAATGTGGTCGGCGGTAACGTTCAAATCACCCGACGAGACGACATCGCCTTGAAAAAGGACTTGAGTCGCTGCCGTCACCCTCAACGTTTCAATCAGGCTGACTTGGTCAGCAAACACAACATCGGATTCCGCGTCTACCACGAGATCACGCGAACCAGTTTGACCTAGAACAGGTGAAGTGAATTGAACGCGCCCGGCTGAAGTTACGGAGGTATCACCCGAGGGCAGCAGTAACTCCCCGTCGAAAATGACATCGCCCGCGGTCGATGTGCGTACTTCACCCACTATGAGTCGAATCTCATCGGCAACGAGTAGAACATCGCCGGAGGTCACAGACACCGAATTCAACTCAATTTCTTGAGCATCGATCCGCAGGCCGTTGAGATCTGATAACAGCGGAAGTGAGCTCGTTGAGCCCACAGCGGCCTGCAATACAACCGACCCACCGATACCTGCTGAGCGAGCATCGATTCTCAACGTGTCACCGACGCCATCAGAACCGGCGATCACATTCAAAAACCGCACATCACCACCAGTCATTGACGATTGGCCATCGCCAGTATCAAACAGCACATTCCCATCCACCGTGACTGGGCCAGAAACCTGCAACAGACTTCCGCTAGTCAGTAGCTCCACATGGGAAAGTTGTACTTCCGACCCTGACAATTTAATCGTGCCACCTGCTGGCATCGCCGTCGTGTCGACCTGGCCGGACAGTTGCAGCGTGCCACCACTGTCCAATGTCACTCCACCGTTCAAAGCTTCGATTCGATTGTGGATTTCAATGTCACCGTCGCTGCGAATGGTGACAGAATCGGCACTCACATCTGAAGCAATCACTGTCGCCTCAGTTACCCGCATTACTGACAGATCGCCGTCAAGTTCCAACGACGAGGGCCCCAAACTGAAAACTCCAGCGGAGTGAACCAGCAAGTCATCGAGGCTCGCGCCACCTGAGTCGTTCACTCCACCAAGTAAAAATCGATTGGATGCGAGCGTTCCCAAATCGATGGAAAGCCCATACCCAGGTGCCGTCGCCGTGCCAATCGCGTTAGAAAAATCGATGACTCCCTCACCAAAAAACGCAACATCACCACTGATCAAAATCGTCCCATCTAAGTCCAGAATTCCGCGTGTGACATCGAACGGCGACAAGGATGCCGCATTACCGAGTTGCAACTGACCGTCCAAGTGAACCTCTACGTCCGCGAACGAAACGGGGTTCAAGGTTGGTAGTATACGAATGAGTTCCGCATCGACTTCAATGAATGATGAGGCCGCGACAACGGCTGGATCGAACTCACCAAAGTCCAATTCAACTTCGTCTGTTGCACCGCTGGCCAATACCGAAACATCAATGGCCCGCGGCAGTTGTAAATTCAGAACATCATCACCTTCACCCATCTCGAAGCGAATCTCATTGACCGCGGCTCGATCAAGTGGATTTGTTTCATTACCTAGACCATCTGGGTGAAACTCAATTGGAATCGCACTGCCGGTTTCATCGCGCAGGCTCAAATCCCCATCGGGTTCAATCTGCAGTTGAACGACCTCTGCATCCGACGAACCAAAGACCAACAAGTGTCCCAGCGGGTTCAACTCAGCGGTCGCGTTCAACACGAGGCGAGGCTCGAGTGGGACAATGCGCAAATCGTTTGCTGAGCCATCAGACCCGATCAAGTCGGACGGACATTGCCGCCCACGGCGCAGGAAGAATCGCTTGAAGCGGCGACGATTCATAAGGTAAACGGAATACGAGGTGCAGATCCCGAGAGAAAATCGAGTTTTCCATGTTAGTCGCCTACCTGCGACTGTCAGTTCCACAATCAACACGTTTTGCGAACTGGCGCCTCGAAAACCGTCAAAATAGGAGAAACAGGAAATATCGGGGACCTAGGGGTAGTTGTAGGCCTCGATCGAACTGCATTCATGGTGGTGTAGCTGCTTGCTCGATGACAGAGGAAGGTCTAGACAATGCCAACTTCGATCTCCGAAAGCTCCATGAGATTACCGTCACTCGCCAAAATGACTGGAATTCTGCTACTTAGCGGTGGACTCGCAACTGGATTGCTGGCTGAGGAAGGACCCCAGAACACTGGCGAACCACTGTCGCTGGGCGAATTCATTCGGGATACATCTCCGGAGGCCAAACAATTGGAGTGGGTTCGAGCGTTAGAGCCGCAGAATGCAGATGCTTCGGCTAGACAAGAGGCAATCGCGGAGGCAGAGGCAGTAGAGACAAAGGATGCTGTGATGCTGCGTCAAAAGCAAATCTTTCGCGAACAAATCAGCGAATTGCAAACCCCAATTGACCAAATCGTTGTTTCGTCATACCTCTCGGATAAGCCGATGCCGGAAGATCGGGCAAAGGAATTCCTGCAAACCAAACCTCCAATCAAGATTGGTGGAGCATCGATGGGGGCGATACTGCCAGACCGCTATCCAGTCCTCATGTACCACCGCCCACTCTACTTCGAACAACCGAATCTTGAACGCTGTGGAAATACTTGCGGTTATTTTCAAAACGCCATTTCCTCTGCGCTATTCTTCGCGGACACAGTGACTTTGCCGTGTCGAATCTGGCAGCACGGTAAGTACCCTTGCGTACAAGCGGGTGGCGATTGCCCAACGTGCCACAAGATTTCTCGTTGTAAACAAAAATCCCGCCTTTCTTTCAACCCAGCAAACGGGGCTGCACAAGCTGCCGCTGGGGCGGGCTTTAAGTTCTTGGCGCTTTAGCATCTCTGCGTTTTAGGCTCTGTACGCTCTCGCATCTCTGCGACCGCCTTCTGTGCGGCTTCTGCCAATAGATCTGATGCCCTGTTCATCGCGGCCTTGGGTGAGGCTCCACCGGCAGGCCTTTGTTAACGGAGATTTTATCGCTACATATGCGTATAGATCGTCCGCATTCCACACCGTTTTTGAAAATCGAAGCCAGATCTCGTTGTGAACGTAAGTCCTCAGGGGAGGACGTCTTTCAGCTCAAGCAGGACAGAAATCCTGCCCCCAAAGGCCGCTCCCCCCAAAATCGAGCGGGGAGCACCACCGGACAACCCTGTAACGAACAGCACAGGTTTAGCGATTAGCCAAACTGTCTAGTGTGGCCAAACAGCAACACTTGTAGCGACAAATAAACAACGCAGGAAAACTGGCTAATTCTGCAGGCTGAAAGTTTCACGAAACAACGGTTTTTCGTGGGTTTCATCTACTTTTTTCTCAAGTCTTGCGTACCCTTGAATGCGGTCCCTACCTCCGGGGCCGCGGGTTCGGTTTTTTTGCCAGACCTGATTGAGCTGTCTCTGAAATTGATCGCCTGAGATATGAACCGTCACACCATTTTTGGCCTTGCTAGTCTAGTCGCCGCAAGCGGATTGTTAATATCCACTCCGATGTTTGGACAAGACGCCTGTTGCTTCGAACCGACCTACCGATTGCGGAGCGAAACGGTGATGCAACCACAGACCGTCAAGCGGTTTCGGATTGCCTACGAAACTGACTATGTTCCCATGGAAGTAACGAGCTATCGAAATGTCTTAAAGTCGAGAACAGAAGAGCGTCAGTACAAAGTCGCTAAACCGATTGTCGAAACAAGCTATCGGGAAGAACGATACACCGTCTGGAAGCCCGTGGTGGAAACTTCTTACCGTGACGAAACCGTCACGCAAACTCGGTATGTCAATGAGACTGCTGAACGAGAAGAAACGTTCACGACCTACCGACCTGTCGTGGAAACGCAGTACTACCAACACCAGTACACCGTTCAACGCCCTGTCGTCGAAACTCAGTACTACAATCAGCAGTACACTGTGCAGCGTCCGGTCACAGAAACCCAGATGCGAACGCAGCAGTACACGTCGATGCGACCGGTCATGACGATGCAAAATCAAGTTGTGGATGCTGGTGGATACGTTGCCCAAGAAACCGTAAGTCCCGGCCAGGTTCAATACGGATTGCAATGGCAGCGCAGCCCAGGCCTTTTCGGTACGTTCCGACCGCAACTTTACTGGACCCCGCAGGTATCACCCGCAACGGTCCAAACCCAACTCGCTTACCGACCGAATTACATCTCTCAGCAGATCGCGCAGACCTCTTACGTTTCAGAAACTCAACAGGTGCAGATTCCTGTTCAGGTTCAGCGGATGCAAACGGAGGTCGTCACGCAAAGGGTGCCCGTCCAAGTTCAGCGAATGCAATCGGAAACGATAATGCAGAACGTTCCGGTACAAACGACTCGAATGGTTCCCACTACCGAAGTTCGCAAAGTTCCCTACGTCGTGCAACGGCCCGTGACCGAGACACTGACACGTAAAGTCCCTGTTCAGCAACAACGCTGGGTACAAGAAGAGCGAGTTCGAAAGGTCCCCGTCCAAAACGCTCGCGTCGTTTATGAAACCCGCAAACAACCTGTGCAAGTTCAGTACTACGAACGAGAGGAAGTCAAACGAACCGTCATGCGACCGGTCACCCGACAAGTTTATGTTCCTTATACAGAAACACAAATGGTCCCTCGTCAGGTTGTCGAACGGGTGCCACTGTCCTACTACGACCCTTTTAGTCCGGCCATCGTCAGCGGCTATTCCTCTTTCTCCACACCGACCGAGAGCACTTCAACCCTCGACAGCACCATCGTGCCCCAACCACAGGGCGGTGGTGACACCGAGCGAACGAGAGTACAAAAGGTTGAAATGTATCCGCCGGAACCACAACCAGATCCGAAACCTAACGACGGTAACGCCGATAACGTCGATAAAGAGGACGACAACACAGGCAGCAGCACCGACCAAAGCGTCGAAGAATTGCTGCCGCCGTCTCAAGGTGTCGATGCCTGAACACATCAGGCAGGTCATTTCCTTCATTTGGCTCGTCACTTTAGAGACTAGAAGGCCACGTCATCGTCAAATGCGACGGCAATGCAAGGCGTGCTTTGCCGTCTGGCGGATACGATTCGCTCTCTGCCGATTTCATGCTCCCAACGAATGGATTGGCGATCCATCGTTCGTGATCGTCGTTGAACTTCCAAAAGGCGTCGTAAAGCCTGCATCAATATCGAGGCCCATCAGCGACAAGATCGTCGCAAAGAGGTCGGCTATGGCGAGGGGTTCGCCGACATGTTTTCTGCCACTCTCGCTGGTTTGCCCAACAACTTTTACGCCAAGATCGCGTCCTGCCAAGACGACGGGCGTCTCTTCGGGAGAATGACCTCGCCCACCGGCCGCGCTAACGCTTTCTGTTCGACCGAACTCCCATCCAGACGATGAGCGTGTCGTTCCATAAGCCAGATGATTGGAAATCGTCCAACAGCGCTACCCCAGCTTGCTCAAACTGCTGACAGGGAAACTTCGTTCGACGCTGGCTGGCGACAGAAGTGCCCCCATGCACCAAGCTGGGCTTCGACAAACGGCACCCGAAGTTAAACATACGCCAAGCCGCCAAAAGTCGCTTACGAAACGACCGATTTCCTTATCGTTCCTGACGACTGGTTAAAGCAGATTCGAGTTTTAGTGCGTCGGGAAAACCTGTTCCCAACAATCATTTCACCGATTGAATCTCTGAACTGCTTTGCGCGACAACCGCCAAACCATCGGCCCGAGTGCCATATTGATCGCGGTCACGTTCATTCTTGCTAGCCGACAAATCAAGCCCCAGCCGAAAAATTAAGGCAAGACCGCTTTTGAGCAATCCTGTCTAACTGACCTCGCGTAGCGGACAAAATTTTCGATCACAAAAGGCCCATCTCCCTGCATTGTCCAAAAAGCAGGACTAAATCCCCGTCTCCCCAGTGCAACGCAACGAGGAAAACCAAGATCAGCACTCCAGTGAGAAACCATTGAACCGACCGGCGGACACGGAACAGATGGCAAAGTAGAGAACCCAGTACGCATCGACTCCATCGCGCGATTGCGTTTAGCTTTACTACTGCCAATGGATCGCAAGAGTCACAATTAATCAACGCGTTCAGCCGTAACGGAATCGATCCTTTGCAATCGCGATGGTTCATCGCGACCCGATTCTTGGACGCTTGCGTGGGGTAATTGAAAACAACTTGCGGCAGCCACTCCAAGCACAATTGGCATCAATAAAATAGTTTTCATCAGTGATTTCCACGAGACGGTTTCTTAAGGAAAGGAACAATTAACCGCGATCGCATTCAGTTGCCGCCAACTCAAAAACGTTTGATCAGAAGGTTCCCGGCGTCATTGGTCAAACCCCGCATCAGAACAATCACATTTCGTTTGCCTCGACATCGCTGACTCTAACTGAGCGATGCGGTAACTGATTTCTTTCCAGTCGCTCGAGCAGATCAATGATCAAGCAAAGATGACCATCTTGATCCGCCGCCAAACAAACAACATCGCCCCCATCAACCCCAACATGCCAATACACAGCCACAGCAGCATCGACCCCATAAACAACAAATTACTGGCCAGCCAACCATTATAAAGTTGATCCCAACGAACGAGGGTCAACAAAGTTCCGGCACAAAGGTAGGGTCCGTATGGCGTATAAGTGTCGCGGGTGATTACATACCGAACCAGAACAATCGCGATCGCGGCAAACGGTGACAAAAAGAACGCCACCAGGGCAGCCTGCCATCCGATCATCGCGCCGATCATGGCCATCAACGTCACATCACCGAACCCCATTGCTTCCACATTCAGGGCCCATGTTGCAACAATGCGAATTGCCCAAATCACACCGCCGCCAACTGCCAACCCAACGAGCGATGTCAAAAGCCCCTGCCAACGGGTTCCCCCCAACATCCAGATGCACGTCATACCAAGAATGCCAAGCAGCCAGATAGCAACAAGCACTTTCCAAAAACCGTAATGAAACAACCCGTCAACAAAATGTTTTATTGCGCGCCGAAGTCCACGCCGACGAAAAATCACTGCGCTCCAACGTCGATCAGCTAATGCAAAACACCACGCTGACCAAATCAACAGACCGATGCTGATGCCCTGACCGGTCGCTATATTGACCGATGTAAACCAAGGTGAATCATACGTGGTTGAAGCCACTGCGGTGGCGAATCGGGCGACTGGTAAGGCAGTCGGGAGGAACATTGGAACCCCAAACGCGGCAACGACAACCGCAATGATCGTGCCCGGTATCGTGATGATATCGGGGATGGTCCGTTCGTCGAAGTCGACGAACGTTGCAGCAACCATCAAAACCACCAAGATTGCGTGAACAAAAAACATTGTGGTGAGCATCGACTCCACGATCGGCAAGAATGCCGGGATTCGTAATTCCGCCGGCAACTGCCCACCGGTTTGTGTTTCGAATTGATAGAGCCACATCAATCCAAGTGCCGTACCGATTTCGATCAGTAGCGGCCGAATCCAGAATCCGCTCCCATGGATCGACGCTTCACGTCTCAACGTGAACCACCCTAAAACCGGTATCCGATCCAACCAGCGGCGTGGAGGAGCATCCGCGGCTGGCGGTCCCCAGGGCGAAATTAGCCGGGGATTGAAATAGGCAAATCGATAGATCACCAGATTCGCCAAGCCACCACCAAGCAGGCCAACAAAACCGACTAGCAGGTACCGAAGACCCAGCGGCAGTCCGATCCAGAACTCAATCACATTTGGTCCGCAGTTAAGAGACGCTCGAAAATCAGAGTTTAGCGGACCAACGCTCCGCTGAGTACGGAAGTGGCTGTCCAAAATCAACACCACCTCGGAAGTCGCCCACCAGGCCCCTGGAGAAGGGGTGATTCGATTGACGGAACGAGTCGGCCACATTAAGCTAAATCAGCGTGGTGAATTTCGCTTTTACCGGATTTCCTGACGCTCCCGCCTGCCCTCTCTCGGGCTACCTCCGTCGGTCCGGCCCGCCGATGTTGGATTGGCTAATTGATGCTGAATTGACGTTATCTTCCGCGACCTGAATCCCGAGGGAAGCTTGCGAGCAACTGCAACATTGCTGCCTCCATGTCAAGAAACTGCATTCATCGAATGCAACTGGCAACACCGAACGCCAGCACCGCTCACAGCCCGCTTTCCTATCGTAGCCCTTCAATGATCGTCTCCCTTTCAAGAGCTTTGATCCGTGCACGCCAAGAACACCTTCTTTTTCGCCGCACTCGTCTCATCGATTCTTTGTTTGCCACTGATTGCTGATGAAGCGTCGGGCAATGCGGAAACAACTGGTGAGGCGATAAGCTTCGTGAAGGAAATAGAGCCGATATTCAGCCAACACTGTTACGGCTGTCACCAGGGAGCCAAGCAGCTTGGTTCCTATTTGATGACCGACTTTGATGCGTTGCTGCTCGGTGGCGAGACGGGCGAGCCTGCGATCGTCCCGGGTAAGCCCGATGAAAGTCACTTGGTTTCCCAAATCACCCCGATTGATGGCCATGCCGAGATGCCGGACGAACCGTTTCCGGCACTCAGCAAAATGGAAGTGGACCTGATTCGTCAATGGATCACGGAAGGGGCCAAGAATGACTCCACAAATGTTGGTACAGCGACTTACGATGCAGCAAGCCCACCGGTTTATTCTGGCCAACCATCGATCCCTTCGATCGATATCTCACCGGATGGTTCTATATTGGCAGTCGCCGGACTACATGAGGTCCTATTGCTCGACGCCAGGACAGGAGTACGCAAGAGTCGCCTGATCGGTATGAGCCCGCGAATCAACGCTGTTCGATTCAGTCCTGACGGAAACCGCTTGGCTGCTGTCGGCGGAACGCCGGGGATCCGCGGCGAACTGCAGATTTGGGATTTGGAATCGAATGAACTGACTCTCTCTCGATCAGTCACCTACGACACGCTTTGCGGAGCAAGCTGGTCGCCAGACGGCAGCAAATTGGCTTTCGGTGCAACGGACAATGTTGTTCGAGCGATCAACACTCATTCCGGAGAGCAAGTGCTCTACCAAGGCGCGCACGATGATTGGGTTCGAGATACAACTTTCACACCGGATGGAAAGCATGTGATTTCTGTCGCTCGCGATATGTCGTGCAAATTGACAGAGGTGGAAACCGAACGGTTCATTGACAACATCACGTCGATTACTCCGGGGGCGCTTTCAGGCGGATTGAGCAGTGTGGTAGCACACCCCAAACGGAATGAAATCTTTGTCGGAGGAGCCGATGGGGTCGCGAAGGTTTACCGCGTCTTTCGCGAAACGGCTCGTAAGATCGGAGACGATGCCAACTTGGTCCGTAAGATGCCGAAATTACCTGGCCGCATTTTCAACGTTGCCATCAGTCGAGATGCCACCCGCTTGGCCGCCGCATCAACGCTCAATGGCAAAAGTGAAGTGCACGTCTGGAATTATGACTTTACCAGTGAATTATCGCCCGAACTGAAAGCAATCCTTGCGAAACGCGTGGCCGATCGAAACGCCGATGAGAAGAAGAAAGCCGAACAATACCGAAATTCCAAAATCACCGAAATTTACAGCCACGTCATCGAGGGCGGCGCCGCGTATGCAATCGCATTCGCTGGCGAGAACGAGTTAATGGTGGCAGCGGCTGATGGCAAAGTTCGCCGTTTTGATGCAACGGGTGAACCAATCGGTGAGTTCTCAGTCATCGACGTGTCCGCAGATGCCACAATCGCCGCTCAACCGTTTGATGCTCGGAGTTGGAATGAAGTCCTAAGCCAGCGAATCGAGGGTGCCGCAACGGAAAACGCCCCACCCATCGAACAAGTCAAGGCGATCGTTGTCCAACCCAACACCATCGAACTCAACTCACCGTACGCTTATTCACAGCTGGTGATTACTGCCGAAATGAAAGATGGATCCACCAGAGATATCACACGGCTATGCGATATCGACGTTCCCGAATTTGCCACATTGTCACCCAACGGTTTGATCCGTCCAACAGCCGACGGGGATGGAACCGTCTTGGTAAGCTTCGCAAGCCAGACAACCGCAATCAAAATCACAGCCTCCTCGGCCTCACCAATAAACGCTGAGCATGGAGCCGTCGACTACATCCGCGATGTAACCCCAGTTCTGAGCCGGCTTGGCTGCAACGCGGGAACCTGCCACGGCGCCCAAAAAGGCAAGAACGGATTCCGCCTCTCACTTCGTGGCTACGATCCGGTCTTTGACATCCGCGCCCTAACCGACGACTTGGCCGCTAGAAGAATCAGCGCCTCGGCTCCTGAACAATCTTTAATGCTTCGCAAGCCACTCGGTTTGACGCCACACCAGGGAGGCGTGCTGATGAGTGCCGGCGATCCAAACCACACGATTCTTCGTCGCTGGATCTCCGACGGCAGCAAAGTCAATCTCAACGCTCCCCGAGTTAAAGGCGTAGAAATCTTTCCCAACAATCCAGTTGTTCAACAAATCGGTTCGAAGCAACAGGTACGTGTGGTTGCCTATTACAACGATGGATCAAGCCGCGACGTCACACCGGAAGCATTTATCGAAACGAGTAACAAGGAAGTTGCAAGCGGTGATGGCACTGGGTTACTGACAGCAGTCCGCCGAGGCGAAGCTGCGATTCTGGCTCGCTTCGAGGGTGCTTATGCCGCGACAACGCTGACTGTGATGGGTGACCGCTCAAGTTATCAAAAGCCGGTAGTTGAAACATGGAGCCGCATTGATGAACTCGTTGCCGAGAAGTGGGATCGCGTCAAAGTCGTACCAAGTGAATTGTGTGACGATGCAACGTTCCTTCGCCGTGTTCACCTCGACCTAACTGGCTTGCCACCTAGCAGCGATCAAGTACGAGAGTTTTTGGCGGATGCCACCCCGACCCGAATAAAACGTTCACGAATTGTCGATGCATTAATTGGGAGCGAAGCCTATATAGAGTACTGGACGAATAAATGGGCGGACCTACTTCAGGTCAACCGCAAGTTCTTGGGTGTAGAAGGCAGCACGGCTTTCCGTGATTGGATCCGTAAATCAGTCGCTGAAAATCGACCCTATGATCAAATCGCCAGTCAAATCCTGACTGCTACCGGATCAAATAAAGACAACCCACCAGCGTCCTATTTTAAAGTCCTCCGCACGCCCGAGGATACAATGGAAAACACCACGCACCTGTTCCTCGGCATTCGGTTCAACTGCAACAAGTGCCACGACCATCCCTTCGAAAGATGGACTCAGGATCAGTACTACGAGATGTCGGCTTACTTCGCACAACTCCAACTGGAAACCGACCCCGCCTCTGGAAAACGCAAAGTGGGAGGCACGGCTGTCGAACAAGCACGACCACTCTTTGAAAAAGTCGTCGATAAAAAAACCGGCGACATGATGCATCCTAAGACAAACGCCGCGGTCCCACCCGCATTCCCATTCGATGTCGATCACGAAGTCGCGCCAGAAGCTTCGCGACGCCAGCAACTGGCAGCGTGGATCACAGACGCAGACAACCCTTACTTCGCACGCAGCTACATCAATCGATTATGGGCCTACCTGCTAGGTGTTGGACTCATCGAACCAATTGATGACATTCGCGCCGGAAACCCACCAACGAACCCCGAGCTGCTCGACTATCTAACGGACTCCTTCGTTCAATCAGATTTCAACATCGCACAGATGCAACGCATGATCTGCAACAGTCGGACGTATCAGTTAAGCGTGACGACCAACGACATGAACGCAGATGACAGCTTGAATTACTCGCATGCTTTACCGCGACGTTTGCCTGCAGAAGTCATTTACGACGCGGTTCACGCACTCACCGGATCCCAAAGCCAAATCCCTGGGATGCCCAAGGGGACCCGAGCTGCCGCATTAACCGATTCCGGCGTGCGGTTGGCAGACGGATTTTTGCAAAATCTCGGCCGTCCTGCGCGAGAGACCGCTTGCGAATGCGAACGATCCTCCGACCTGCAACTTGGTCCCGTGATGGCGTTGATCAGCGGTCCAACCATTGGAACCGCGATTTCGGATCCAAAAAATGAACTGGAAAGAATCACGGCTGAGTTTGCAGACGACAAGCAGTTGGCCGAAGAGATCTTCTTGCGAGCCCTTGGTCGCTTGCCCCGAGATCAAGAATTGGCCGCCTTTGAACAAATGAAATCGATGATTCAAGAGAATCACCAGCAGATGGTGGCGGATCTCGAAAAAGCAGAAGCGAACTGGAGCGAGCGTCGCACTGAGCTGGAGAAAATCCGTGGACAGAAACTGGCCGAAATCACCAAGCAAATCGAAGCCCGCACCCTGGAAATCAAGCCTGAGCGGGAAAAACTCGCACAGGAACGCGAACAGCGAATCAAAGCAGCCGAAAAAACGCTCGCCGACGCCAAGGCCAACCTCAATACGAAGCTAGACACCATGAAAGTCGATCCGAACTGGGCGGAGTGGTTTCCACTCTCCGCCAACTCAGCGACCGCCAGCACGAAAGCTGTCTTGTCACCTCAACCGGATCGATCGATTATCGCTAGCGGCAATACCGACAAAGGGGTGTACACGATCACGGTCAACACAAACCTGCAAAATATCACCGGCTTCCGATTGGAAACGCTTGGCGATTCAAAGCTACCGTCCAACGGCCCTGGCTTAGCGGACAACGGCAACTTTGTCTTAACAGAATTTGAAGTCTTTGCCGCTGACGCGAAAACACCGGACAAATCGACGAAACAAAAGATCGCTAACGGAAAAGCCGATTTCACCCAGACCGGTTTTAACGTCAACCAATCCTTCAATGGACAAACCGGCAATCAACAGGGATGGGCGGTATCTGGGGCGTTAGGACTGACACACTGGGCAACATTCAAATTGGCCGCGCCTATTCAAAACGAATCGGGCATCACTCTGACGTTCAAAATGCACCAAGTGCACAATGCGGCAAAACACCGAATCGGTCGTTTTCGCATCAGTGCAACGACGACTGGCGGCGACATTCCCTTGGGACAACCCGAGTCCTTTGCCGCTTTACTCGCAACGCCAGCGGAATATCGTTCCGAGGAAGCCAAGAAAGAATTCTTGGCCTATCTCGCGGTCATGGATCAAGACATCAACAAAGCAAATCAGGGGTTGGCTGCCAGCAAGGCGGCAGTACCACCCGATCCAACGCTGGTTGCCCTGGAGAAACGGAAGCAGCAGTTCTCCACGCCGACCCCAGATGACCCCGCGTTGGTACAACTGCGGGAAGACGCGAAACAGAGCACTAATCAACTCGCCAACATTCGCTTGACCGCTGCTGAAGATCTAACCTGGGCGTTAATCAATAGCCCCGCGTTTTTGTTCAATCACTAAACTGCTCCCTCTATTCCAGCGCACTCAACACCACCGCCAACGGAGATCTTGCGATGCTTTCCTTTAAGGGCTTCAAAGCCAAGGACCTTTGCGATTCGCACTTAGCCCCCACGCGAAGAACTTTCCTGCGTGTTGGTGGGGCAGGTGCCCTGGGCATGTCACTACCCTCGCTATTACAACTTCAACAAGCTTCGGCGGCCGAAAAATCTGTCGTGGCAAACGCCAAGGGTGGGCCCGGCTGGGGAAAAGCGAAGAGCATCATCATGGTCTACCTACAGGGTGGACCAAGCCACTTGGATTTGTGGGACCCGAAAGAAAACGTTCCAGACAACGTGAAGAGTGTCTTCAATCCCATCAGCACAAAAATCCCTGGTATCAAGTTCACTGAAAACCTGCCTAAACTGGCTGATCTCAATGATCGATTTTCGATGATCCGATCGATGTCTTATACGCCCAATGGTCTTTTTAACCACACTGCGGCGATCTACCAAATGATGACGGGCTACACGACCGACAAGGTTAGCCCGTCGGGGCAATTAGAACCGCCGTCGCCGAAGGATTTCCCAAATTTCGGCAGCAACTTGATCAAGATGCGACCGGTCGATGAACCGATGCTGCCATTTGTAATGCTGCCACGCCCGTTGCAAGAGTCAAACGTCGTTGGAAAAGGTGGCTCTGCAGGATTCCTGGGTAAATCATTTGATCCCTACACGTTGTACCCCACCGGGGACGACATGGATATGAACAAGATGAGTCGTATCAAAATCGATGATCTGAAATTGCGACCAGAGGTCTTCAGTGTGCGACTGCAGCGGCGAGCAAAACTCCGTGATCTTCTGAATCAGCAGATGCCTGACATTAACCGAGCAGTTGAATCCTACGAATTGGACGAGTACTACGACCGCGCCTTGTCATTGATCGTTTCGGGGCGGGCTCGAGAAGCATTCGATCTAGCCAGTGAATCCGAACAGACCCGCGATCTATACGGCCGCAACACGTTTGGGCAGAGCTGCTTGCTGGCACGACGACTGGTCGAAGCCGGCACCCGGGTCGTCGAGGTAATTTGGCCCAAGGTCGCCAATAGCGACAATCATTCCTGGGATCACCACGTTGGCCTAAGCAAGCGGATGAAAGATCAATCCGGCCCAATGCTGGATAACGGACTTTCGGGATTGATTCGCGATCTGGACGACCGCGGCATGCTTGAAGATACACTGGTCGTTTGTGTCGGCGAATTTGGCCGGAGCCCCCAGCGCGGAGTCAGCACCAGTGGCAACAACAACACCGATGACGGCCGTGATCATTGGCCATACTGCTACACCGCCGTCATGGCCGGTGCTGGAGTCCGGCGAGGTTACGTGCACGGCAAGAGTGACAAAACTGCATCAGCTCCGCTGGAGGATCCCGTCCATCCGAGCGAAGTACTGGCAACCATCTATCACAGCTTTGGAATTCACCCCGAAACGATCGTCTACAACCACTTGAACCAACCACGTGAGTTGGTCAAGGCGGCACCACTCACTCGACTGCTGACCTAGGTTCTATTGCTGCGATTTGCGGTAGTCAGATCACACCGTTCGGCAACAGGCATTCCTGAGTCAGCAAATGCAAATGGCGAAGCGAATTAAATTTCGCAGCCCAGGACGCCCGGTCTCGGGCTGGAGCGACCACTCAGGGAAGCTGAAAAAGACGTTTTGCATTGGCGGTGGTGACCTCTGCCAAGTGTTCGGCTGACACCCCTCGTGCCTCAGCAAGACACCGCAGTGTGTGCTCAACTCGCGCTGGTTCATTTGGTCGGCGGCCCCGCAATGGCTCAGGACTGAGATAGGGTGCGTCGGTTTCTACCAACAGACGATTTTCTGGCACAAATTGAGCAACTGCTCGCAGGTCATCACTTTTCTTAAAGGTGACCATCCCAGCAAAGCTGATGTCCAATCCGAACTCCAAACACTGACGTGCCTGATCAAGGCTCCCAGTGAAGGAATGCATCACGCCGGGTGGAACGGTCGCTTGCTGACTTAGCTGTTTAATGATCAAATCACAACTCTCTCGCATGTGGATGACCATCGGCAAACCGGTTTCGCGACAAAGCTGCAGGTGGCGATCAAAGTAGTCGTGTTGCATCTCGATTGGGGTATCGTCCCAGTAACAATCAAGCCCTGTTTCGCCAATCCCGCGAACGCCGGGGCAGCCCGCCAGTTGTTCGATCACGCCGAAATCTCCCTCATCAGCTTCGAAAGCCGAATTGGGTTGAATCCCTACTACTGCATATAAGAAGCCGGGAAAGGCAGCTGCCAAGTCACAAGCCCGACGGCTCGTGGCAACATCGATACCAATCACATTAATGCCAACCACACCTGCGTCGCGGGCTCGTTGAATCACCTCGTCGAGACAGTCATCAAACGCATCAACATTTAGATGTGCGTGCGTATCGAATAGAGTAAGTGTCAATATTGCGACCAGAAGAATCGAGTGAGGTGATAGAAAACCGGGGCGGCAAAACAAATATTGTCAATTTGGTCCAGGACTCCTGCGTGACCTTGAACCAACGTCCCTGTATCTGTGACGCCGCGATCCCGCTTGATGGCGCTCATCGTCATCGAACCGGCAGTGGCCATTACCGTCAATACGGCTCCCAGGATCCCCGCTTCCCAAGGATGGAATGGCGTCGCCCAATACAGAGAAGCAGCAACTAAACCAGTCGTCACCATTGACCCTAGAAATCCCTCCCAGGTTCTAGATGCATTGATTTTTTCTGCAATCACATGACGCCCGGCCAATTTGCTCCAGACGCGTTCAAACACCGAAGACAATTGAGAAATCAAGACGAGAAAGATCAGTAAGCTAACTTGACTGCCCGTCCATTCGTCACCTGCCGTTTGCGTCAGTCGTAAATCGAGCAATGCGGGAGCGTAGCTGAGCGAGTAAACACAAATCAATAATCCGGACTGAATTTTTGCGCTCCGCTCGAGAAATCGTTTGTAGTCACCCGCGATTGCCGCCCGCGCGGGAATAAACAAACTCGCATAGACCGGGATCATGATGCTGTAGAAGTTGTAGTAATCAATTCCCGCGGATCCGCCCAGCGATTCCGGTGGATTACTCCCCAGCCCAATCAGAATGTACTGCAGTGGTGTAAAGATAAAGAAAACCCAAAACAGCGTTCGATGATCACCCCGCCGTGTAGGTGTCATGGTGATGAATTCGCGGAGGGCCCAAAAGGAGATGAACCCGAACAAAACCACAACACCAATTCGTCCCAGCAAGAATCCAACCGCGAAAATCACGGCCATGATCCACCAAACCTGCAGCTTCTGATTAAAACGACGAACAATCGCCGATTCAACTCCCACCTTCTCGCGGCGTGTCAACACCAACCCTACGACACTGGCGATACTGAGTGATCCTAAAATGACCGCCAACAAGATGTAGGTGCGTAAGTCGTGCGTGCTGCCTTGTGCAATAAGCCCAGCCAACCCGATACCGCTACCTACGCCAGAAGCCTGCCACAACAGTCCTATTGGCCCAACCGTTGAACGACTGCCGAACCCATTGCCTCAGTTCCGACTGAATCTGTTCCGCGAGCGAGATCAGCCGTCCGCAATCCATCGGCCAACACCCGTTCGACAGCAGTTTCCACTGCGTCGGCTTCTTCGGTAAGCGACAATGAGTGCCGCAACAACATCGCAGCGGCCAGAATGGTTGCGAGTGGATTCGCAATGCCTTGACCAGCGATATCGGGCGCCGACCCATGGATTGGCTCATACAGTCCCGGTCCTCCTTCGCCCAGCGAAGCGCTCGGAAGCATTCCAAGTGAACCAGGCAACATCGAGGCTTCATCGGTCAAAATGTCACCGAACATGTTTCCCGTAACCACCACGTCAAAATCTCGCGGCCGGTTAATCAGATGCATCGCCATCGCGTCGACCAAGACAACGTCGTATTGAACCTCTGGAAACTCTTCTGCCATCACTTGCGCCGCGACACGCCGCCAGAGCCGACTGGGTTCCAACACATTGGCTTTGTCTACACTGGTCAGGCGATTGTCACGACCCTGCGCCGCCTTGGCTGCCAAGCGAACAATCCGCTTCACTTCGCCAACGGTGTAAATCATCGATTGGTAACCTGATTCATCGTCGCCGCTACCACCGCTTCCGGATTCACCAAAATAAATGCCTCCGGTCAGTTCACGAAGAAACAAGATATCTGTGCCTTCGATGATTTCGCGGCGTAACGGGGAGGAGTCAATTAACTGATCGAACAAGCGGATCGGTCGCAGATTGGCGAACAGCCCAAGTTCCTTACGGATTTTTAACAACCCAACCTCTGGGCGGGTCTTGGCGGAGGGATCATCCCATTTGGGACCACCGACTGCACCAAGCAAGATCCCATCGCTAGCACGGCACGCGTCAACCGTCTCCTGGGGCAATGGATCGCCACTGCAGTCGATTGAAATGCCGCCAATCAGATGGCTGCTGAAGGAAAAGCTGTGTTGAAACCGCGTCGCAACGGCCTCCAAGACTCGAACGGCTTGGTCAACGATTTCCGGCCCGATGCCGTCACCCGGCAAAAGAACAATATTGGCTTTCAAGATTCAATTTGGGGAGAAAGGGAAAGGGAACTAGCTACCGTGCACCGCCCACTTTAGCGGAAGCCCGGCAACCCGAGTATTGGTGGAGTTCAGATACGACTGTTACGACCCGTTTATTTGGACCACCAACCCTCCTCACTGCTCACAGCTTGCTTTTCGCAAGCGATCTGAATCAGTTCCCACCCCATGGTTTATCGGCAAAGCGACGTCGATCGATAAAGCGGCGTCGATTCTGACAAAGCCAACTTTGGCACCCCGCTGTGGAAACGATCGATGTTGAAATTCACCGCCAATACGATAACACCTCCTACAGCCGTGTTACCGCCGAATCCGCCGGTCGCCATTGACACGAAAGTCCTACACATCGTCAATGGCGAACATTTTTCGGGGGCAGAACGCGTTCAATCGCATCTGGGACGCTGCTTGCCGAAATTTGGCATTCAAGCTGATTTTGCTTGTCTGAAACCTGGCAAATTCGCCGCCATGGTTAAAGACAACAATGGTGAATGGGGAATCGCACACGACGCTTGCATGACCAGTCGAATCGATCTTCGGCCAGTGAAGCAAGTGCAAAATCTGGTCCGGGAACACAACTATCAATTGCTCCACGCGCACACGCCCCGGGCTGCAATGATCACTGCCGTTGCGTCGACCCTCAGCAGAACCCCCTGGATCTACCACGTTCACAGTCCTGCCTCACGTGACTCACTCAGCAAGATCACGAACCAGGTCAAAGCATGGATTGAAAAACAGTCACTGCGCGGTGCCTCGCACCTGATAACCGTCTCGGAACGCCTCCGTTTGGATTGTGTTGTGAAGGGAGTCAGCGAGGACCGAGTCACCGTCGTGCACAATGGTGTTCCAGAAATCCGCCCAACTCGCTCGAAAACACCGCAACCTGGCGGCAAATGGACCATCGGCATGGTGGCGTTGATGAGACCTCGCAAAGGCCTCGAAGTACTGCTAAACGCACTTGCAAAACTTGAAGGCCAGGGGATCGATGTTTTGTTGCGATGCATCGGCCCGTTTCAAACAGAGCAATATCGTCAATCGATCGAAAATCAGATCGAGCGACTAGGAATCGGCCACCAAGTCGAGATGATCGGGTTTACTGATGACGTACCGAAGGCGTTATCACAACTTGACGCAATGGTCCTGCCTAGCGTGTGTGGTGAAGGGTTACCGATGATGGTCTTGGAAGCCATGGCAGCTGCGCTCCCCGTGATTGCGACCCGGGTCGAAGGAACACCAGAAGCCATTACCCACGGAGTCGAAGGGCTGGTCGCTGAACCGAGCGATCCAGATTCGTTAGCGAATGAGATAGCGGCGCTGGTCAGTGGAAAGCACGACTGGCAGGCAATGGCCGAAGCAGCTTGCGACCGTCACCATCGCTGCTTCTCGGATCTGGCAATGTCAAGCGGAACCGCCGATGTCTATCGCCGCTTGCTCTCCGGAGCTCGGCAACTCTAATTGCATCTCGAGCACAATCATCTCAGATCCGGTGCCAAGCCCTCACAAACGCAGGTCTTGGTTACCAGTAACCGCCAAATCGCTATATTCGTCAATCTGCTGGCTTCTGCAATCTTTTGCCAGATCTGTCGCCATCAAACCAGATCCGTCGCCATCCGATCTGTAGCCACAGGTCTTTCCTGCCTCAGATTGGGTGCTGGCACGAGTCACGACTCTACCGCCGATGCCAACATTTCACGATCCGGCAGCATCCATCGAATTCACATAATTTAGCCGGGAGGCAAGACGCCTTCTCACGCCAGAGTTGGTAAACTGGGATCGTGTTAACCGCTCTCCCTTTCCAACTGATCCCACCTCTGGTTTGCCATGCTCACACGGTCTTATGTGACATTCGCTCTGCTTTTGCTATTGTCATCGTCATCGGTTCACGGTGACGACAAAAAATACATCTTGATGCTCGCGGGAAACCCCTCGCACGGCTACGGTTCTCACGAACATTTTGCTGGCTTAAAAGTTCTTGAGCAAGCAATCAATGAAGCCTCCGACCAGGTCGAAGTAACAACCGTAAAAGGCTGGCCCGCCGACGAGTCGTTGGTCAAACGCGCCGATTCAATCGTGATCTATTGCGATGGCGGCGGACGACATCTGGCCATTCCACATCTAGAGACGCTGAAAAACAAACTAGCCGAGGGTTGTGGTTTAGTCTGCATTCACTACGCGGTCGAAATGGTGCCAGGACCTCCTGGCGATGCCTGGGTCGAAATGCTCGGTGGTCACTTCGAAATCCATTGGAGCGTTAACCCTCACTGGGATGCCGATTTCAAATCGATGCCCGATCATCCGGTCACCCGTGGAGTCAAACCATTCGTTACTAATGACGAGTGGTACTTTCACATGCGATTCAAGGATTCGGACAAAGTAATCCCTATCCTGGCTGCGGTTGCACCAGAATCGACGATGCGGCGCAAAGATGGACCACACAGCGGCAACCCCGCCGTCCGCAAAAGTGTTGCTGCGGGCGAACCACAAACGTTAGCTTGGGCATATGAGCGCTCTGACGGTGGACGTTCGTTTGGCTTTACCGGCGGACACTACCATTGGAATTGGGGCAACAAAGATCAACTGCGAGTCATGACCAATGCGATCCGCTGGACCGCTGGCGATGAGATTACCCCCGAGGGATCTAAGCTCACCAATGAGATCGGCATGGAGCGATTGCTTGAGAACCAAGATTACGACCCTCCGAAGAATTTTAACAAAGAAGCAACGCAAGAAAAATTCAAACTGCAATCTTCCAAACACTTGCCGAAAG
>JAYZAR010000243.1:0-4319 GCA_036339635.1 Planctomycetota bacterium
TTGCTCAAGGGCTTCCATGGCGGTCAACAAGCTGTCGTTGGTCGATTCACTCGCGGAAAAAGGTGTCTTCAATGCTGATTGAATACTTTCCATGTTCTTGATCAAGTAGGCGAGAGCTTGATCGTCAGGGCAATGTTTGGCAGATGCTTGCACGAGCGCAAATGCGGTGTCATTTGGATGGTCAGCCAGTGAGATCGGAAGAATTTGTTTTCCATCCGCTCGTCGATAAGCCGCGGTTTGATAGGTCGCTTGTTCGGGAATCAATTTCCCCCAGACGACGAAATCGACACCGAGTCGCCCCGCCAACCCTCGCATCGCTTGATCTGGTGATATTCCTTCTGCCCGCAAGCGTCTCAGTTGTTCCTTAATATCACGGGGGCTTGCGATGCGAACACCGGGAATGCTCGCTAGCTTGGTGCGGATCGCTGTCGACACGCGGACCGCAGGGTGATTGGCAGCGAATGTGATCTGTGCAAGCGGCATGTGGGGAACCACCGCCAGCGACACCGTTTTCATATCGGAGGTCTTATCGGTCTGATCTCGTCGGACCGAGGCGACATCGATGCTAGTAATGGGGGCCATTTTTGCCAAACCGACTTCAGGTTGACCAGCTGCATTGATGATCGCGGTGCGAATCGCTTCGTAGGAAAGATCGAGCATCAGTCCATCGGTGCCAGCAGCCAGCGCGCTCATGAACGTGCGGGTTTGGTCAACGGACTGTTGGTAAGACTCTGAAACATTACTACCGCTAGTGCATAGCACGCAGTTGATTCGGATGTTCTTTCGTTTCGCCATCGACACCAAAATCGAATCGGCGTAGCGACGCCGGGCTGAAGGGTGATTTTCGTCTGCGTAGTTGGGTGAGTAGGGTGGGGCATCGCCGAAAAGAATCATCCATTTGGTGACTTGGTTATCATCCGTCCAAGGGAGATCCTTAATCGATCGATGCACCCCTTCATCGGTGAGTTCATGAAAAAATGGAGCTCCGCTCTCGGGCTGCAATTTTTGGACGGCGTTTTCGATCGCGTCTTCATCGGTGGTGAACTTGTCTAACAGGATGCTGACTTCCCCCGATGGCGAACCAATATCTCGGTAGACAACCAAGGCGACGCGAACTTCGTTGTTGCGATACCTTCGCAGGTCGACCAGCATTTGGTGAATCGAACGCCGCACTCCTGCTAACTCGGTCGTCATGCTGTCGGTTCCGTCAACAACAATCGCAATTTCGAGCTCTTGTTCACCTTGGTCCGCCATGTCCAAGAAACTGCGTTGCAGCAACCCCATGGTTTTTCGCTTCGGCGCTCGTGTAGGTGAGAAAATGGTCGACATTGCCGACCCCGCCGGTGACTCTCCTTCGACCTCGGTATCTGTGGTTGGTGCTGCTGCGGGAGTTTCCTCCGTTTTCGTGTCCGCTGCCTGCTGGTTGAGGGGTTCCGCTTCTACTTCTGATGCGACTACCGGTTGAGCCTCCGGTTGCGGCGACGATTTCGAGGGAGAGGAAGTTGGGCTGCATGCAGCGCACATGATCAACGCCAAACCAAAAAAGGAAAACATTGGCGATCGCATCAGTAGCCTCGAAAAATTAAGAGATTGGGATCGTCCGGCATCGTAGGATAACATATGTCGAGTGTCGCCGGAAAAGGAATGTTTCGACGGTTGGTCCGATGTATCGACGAGGTTTCAAGGCCAGCTGCAAATGCGCGGGCGGTTGTGTTGGTTTGAGTTGAATGCTTTTTTCGGGGCCCACTTCTTCATTGGGTTGAATGTCTTCATTGGGGTGGGCACGAATCGGGTGGACCGATGAACCTTCACGGCATTACATTGTCACAGATGGATTGTTCGCAAAGGGTTGTAGGCATGTTCGGTCCAGATAATGTGTGGTTGCGAGTCCCATTCCTTCAATTGTTGTGTTCGCTTGCGATTTGCGTATCACTCGCTTTTGCCTCGAACGGCTGGGGGCAAGATCGATTACCGGATGAGGGTGTTCTGCCGGGCTCCCAGAACTCATCGACGGAGTTGCCAGACGAGGCCGTTCTGCCTGGTACTGACCGCGGTGGCCGTGCTCGAGTGGTTGGGGCCGAGATGCCTGGTGAGGACCAAATCCCCGGGATGGCAGTTGCACCCGACAAAGTCAATCCAACACAACCGATTTTGCGTTTGTCCTTCGATGGCCATACCGCGCTGATTCGCACGCTCGATCTAAGTGAAGACGGTCGTACTCTCGTTTCGGCGGGTAGTGATAAAGATGTTCATATCTGGGAACGAACCGACCTGAACGACACGGGCTGGTTACATCGCCGCACCATTCGTTGGCCCGTTTCGCGGGGGCCGCGGGGGACGGTGTACTCGGCCAAACTTCGAGATGGGTGGGTAGCGTTCGCAGGTTACGGGGCTTTTGGTTCAAGTGGAGAAATTCGCGTTGTTGAGATTGCCAGCGGCGAGTTGTTGCAAACCTTAGTGACCGAGGATGAAATCGGGGTCAATTTGTTGTCACTCGCCTGGTCGCCATCGGATATTCCCCGAATGGCATCGATTAACATGCAGGGTCGAGTGATGGATTGGCAGCCAGATCCAGTGACGCAGATTTGGCGAGGGAGGATGTGGGTCGATGCCGATCGGGTTACCTACGGCGACGAGGTTGCTGCTGAGCTACAAGCAACGCAATGTCGTACATTTGCGGCTGTCACCTTCGTTGGAACGCACCATTTGGTTTACCCAAAATTGGACCTGGATTCCGAACCGGGGGAGCGCGTCTGGCATTTGGAAAAAATCGATTTGCGTAGTGAGGAACGGCAGATACTCGATCATCTGGATCACAGCTACCAAGTTCGTTGTCTTTCGGGGACGAAAGATGGACGGGTGATGGCATCAGCCGCTGAGCGGGGTGGAGAATCCGGTTGCGACGTTGGGGTATGGACTTTTAAGGCGGACGGCACCGTTGACGCGTTTCAAAAGTTCACATCGTCCATGCCCCCGATGTGGCTGGATGTCGACGAGAGTGGTGCGAGGGTCGTCGTGGGGACCGAAATCGGAGCTGAGCGCGGATCCGTGATTGAAGTGTGGGACGTTTCGGTGACTCCACCGCAGAAGCTTGGGCAGCAAGACTTATTGGAAGACGTCTACTCGGTCGCGTTTGACGCTAGGCACAAGCAGGTCATCGCAACGCAGGGCTCATCCCTTGAAGTGCATGCCTTAGATGAGAGCGACAAATTGACAGACAATCCACCGCAAGTCATGCAAGCACCGATTGCGGATGTGCTGAAAGTGGCTTTCGAAAAAGGTGACGGTTACAAGGTTGGGTTTGGCTGGAGTCGCGATGCGAAGGGGAATAAGCGGTTGCAGGGCGTATTCGATTTGGCGGAAAGTAAATTGATGGCGCGAGGCCCAATCGACGCCAATGACTTCTGGCCCACCCAACGTTCCGCGACACGCTGGGCACCTCGTCGCTCCGAAGACAATCGTTTTATTTTGTTCGAGGGAAATCAGGCTCGTGGTACCTTGCCGCTTGATCCTGTTTTGCATGGCGTGCCGACCAGTGCGGGCACCCTGCCAATCCCTTCCCAGGGCAATGAGGATCCTGGATCGGTTCCCGCGACCGGAGCTGTCTTCATTGGGACGTCGGGCCAAGGGAATATTTATCTCTATCGCGCTGATGCATCAGATCCACCAAAATTGCTGCGACAATTCCGTGGGCATGCAGATCAAGTTTTTTCAGTTTCTTGCAGTAGCGACGGAAAATACATGGTCAGCGGTTCGGCTGATTCGACCATTGCGGTTTGGAACCTGGGGGACGTATTTGAGGCGTCCGAGATGACCAATCGTTGGGGTGTTGAATTCGAACTCGAAGGCAATCGCTTGGTTGCCGTAAAAGTTGACGAAGCTGGACCCTTATATTTTCGCGGCGTTCGTCAGGGCGATCAGTTGGCGTTCATCAAATGGGTTCTCAATGATGAGTCTCGTGGCGATGAGACCGATCCGAAGCAGATTCAACAACAGCTATTGGAATTGCCATTCGACACTCAGGTGTACTTTGAGTTCAGGCGATTGAGTCGACCGGGACCCAGGTTTCAAAGTTTCCCATCCTGGCGACCGCTGGCAACTTTGTTTGTGGATCAAAATCGTGAGTGGGCGTTTTGGACGCCAGCCGGTTACTACGACGCCTCATTCAATGGTCATCAGAATTTTGGTTGGCAGATCAATCCTGTCAATTTAGACAGGCCCGTTCAATATTTCCTTGCAGCGCAGTTTCGGAAACAACTTGAGCGTCCCGATATCATGCGTGCGCTGTTGGAAGCGGGCAATTTGCAAGCGGCGGTCCG
>JAYZAR010000244.1:0-30945 GCA_036339635.1 Planctomycetota bacterium
AATGCCGCTCAGCCACGGTAACGCGAGTCACTGACAATCTCTCCGGAGCTACCTGATGAGCCGTCAAAAGGGAACGCTGATCCGGCAGAGAGGGCGACCAGGGAGCCGGACAGGGCACAAACTCACAGCCTGAGCGGTTGGCATGGCAGATGACCCGATGAACTTGGTCGACCCTGTCGGCAGCCGTATCGCGAGGCCATTGCTTGAGGGCCCAAACCGACTCATCTGCACAGCGGCAGCGATACACCGCAGCCCCACTCAATCCGGGCGGCACGCAATCGATCTGAACCACGCCACGATCGGCGAGCAACGACTGGATTGGCGGCGGTATCGAGGCGCGGTCCACGTTGGCCCTCTCGGACTTGAATGCGATAGATAATATCCTACGTTTTTCGATCAAGTCCCAGAGAGGCACCCGCACCAATGTCTGATGAACTTCCGCCGTACGACTCGTTCCTGCTAGTCTCTTTTGGTGGCCCAGAAGGCCCCGACGACGTCATGCCTTTTTTGGAAAATGTGTTGCGTGGCAAACGAGTTCCGCACGAACGCATGCTGGAAGTTGCCGAGCATTACAAACACTTCGGCGGTGTCAGTCCCATCAATGAGCAAAATCGCGAATTGCTGACGGCGATAGAACAGGAATTCAAAAGTGCAGGAATCGATCTGCCACTCTATTGGGGCAATCGAAACTGGGACCCGATGTTGCCCGATACATTGCGACAGATGCGCGACGACGGACGCCAACGCACACTCGCGTTCTTCACTAGTATGTTCAGTTGTTATAGCGGGTGCCGCCAATACCGCGAGGACATCGCCAAGGCTCAGGCCGAAGTGGGAGAAGGGGCACCGATCGTCGAGAAGGTCCGGATGGGATTCAATCATCCCGGTTTCATCGACTCAGTTTCTGATGCTGTCCGCCATGCGATTCACTCCCTGACAAAACCAGCCGGGAACCAACAACCCACCGATGACCAGCAACCGTCTGAACGAGACTCGGAAAGCGAGCGGAATTCCGATGCAACGGTACTTTTCACAGCCCACAGCATCCCACTGTCGATGTCAGAGAACTGCGACTACGTAAAGCAATTGAATGAATCTTGCCGACTGGTGGCGGAAGCGTGCGGCGTAAAGCAATGGCAACTGGTCTACCAAAGTCGTAGCGGCCCACCACAACAACCATGGCTGGAGCCAGACATCTGTGACACGATCGCCAAGATGCACGAGGAAGAAGGTCTGTCTGCACTCGTCGTGTGCCCAATCGGTTTCATCAGCGATCACATGGAAGTCATGTTCGACCTCGATGAAGAAGCGGCACAAGCCTGCCAGGAGCGAGGCATCTCCTTCGCTCGCGCCGCGACCGCCGGCACATCCACCTCCTTTATCGGCATGATCCGCGAACTCATCGAGGAACGCATGGGGCGGCGCGATACCAAATCAGCTGTCGGACAATTGGGGCCTTGGCATGACGTTTGCCCGACCGACTGCTGCTTGTACACGCCCAGGCGTCCCTGAAACGAAAATGCTGTAGCGTACCGCGAAAGGCCCGAACCGAACGCGAATGAACCTAGCCAAGTTGTTGTTTATCCGATGCCAACAGGTAGATCGTCTCAAACGAGACGAGATCGATTTGAGAATTTCCGTGTGAAACGTTTTGGCGTATCAATTGGCAGGCGAAACAAACTGATCAAACGGCTGCCGAAAAAAACTGAAGCTAAAGTGTTGGCGCCCGTTTGGAGGTGATTTCAATCATTTCGTCGTGCAAGCGACCGTTGCTGGCGACGACACTGCCAACTTCCAGCTGGAGAGATGCTCCACGGGCATCGGAAATTTTCCCTCCAGCTTCCTCGACGAACAGTCGCCCCGCCGCGAAATCCCACGGTGACAGCTTGTACTCGAAAAATCCGCCAAAGTAACCGCAACCAACTTGGCAGAGGTCAAGCGACGCTGTTCCAAATCGCCGAATCCCGTGAATGTCATGGCTAAAAAATTCTTCCAACGTCGCGAGCGTATCTTTCATCATCGCTCCACGATCGTAGTAAAAACCGCAGCCAATCAGCGTTTGTGCTAACGAACTCGATTCGCAAACCTGGGCTGGCTGTCCGTTCCGAAACGCGCCACCGCCTCGAACGGCTGTGTACATTTCGTCGCGAGCGGGATTGTAAATCGCGGCAACCTCGGCGACCCCTGATCGATAATATCCAATCGAAACAGCAAAGTGTGGAATCTGGTGAGCGAAATTGTTAGTCCCATCCAAGGGATCGATCACCCATACATGTTCGGCGTCGACCTGGCCGACCAAGTTTTCTTCACCAAGCAGTTCGTGATTGGGAAACTGCTCCGCTAAGTATTCGCCAATGATACGTTCACTTTCGACATCGGCATCACTGACCAAATCATAAGTTTTGCCACCTTGTTCTGACTTGTTACGCATCTGAACGCCGTCGCGAAAGTATCGCATCAGCACATCACCGCCAGCCCGGGCCGCCATTACCGCAGCCTCCAAAACGTCGTTCATCATCAAAGCCAATCGGTTGTCGTTTAAAACGTGAATCTGTGTTGCTTAACTCGCCGGAACTCGACCGGCAACTTGGTCCAGACAACCCTCTATAAATCCCTTTTTAGGGGTTTTATGTGCCTGAGGTTTTTATTTGCCACCATACCATACGCCCCTCAACCAACGATGCCGCTGCAATCTATCCAGCAGATCATCAGGAAGATCCTTGAGTTGACTTGTGTGTGCATTCATGTCGACTTGCTGGACGTTCCTCATTCCAACGATCACCGTGCTCACCTCGGGACGCGACAGCACGAACTTGAGTGCGAGATCGGCCAAGCTGTATCGATCGGTCAGCTTAAACTCCTCCATATCGGCACGAATTTCTTCCACTCGCTCGGCTGTCCGACGCATCCGATCGCCCGCAAAGTAGCGCTGCCTGAAATCGGATGAATCGAACTCATGCTCCGGACCATACTTCCCAGTCAACGCTCCTTCATCTAACCCCACCCGAACGATCACTCCGGTACCGGTCTCGGCCGCCACCGGCAGCACCTGAGCCGCCACCTCTTGATCGAACAGGTTGAAAATTACCTGAACAACATCGACCAACCCATCTCGCATTAACTGCACGACGCACGATTGATCCTGCTCTGGAGTGCTGACTCCAATCAATCCAATCTTGCCCTCATCCTTGAGCTGACGCAGCACCAACAGCGGCTGTGGATCGTCGTTCCAAGCACTCGTCCACGTGTGCAATTGCATGACATCGATCCGCTCGGTACCTAAACACCGCAGACGTTGCTCCACATTGTCACGGAGGTAAGCCGCCGAATAGCGATCTTGCCAGCGGCAATAAGGACTTGGTGGCCAAGGCCCATCGGCCGGAGGAGTCTTGGTCGCAACGTGCACCTGTTCCGAGCGTTCCTTTAGGACTTGCCCAATCAGCGTCTCGCTGTGCCCATCACCATACCCCTGTGCGGTATCGATAAAGTTGATCCCCTTGTCGATCGCAGCATGCAGCGCGGCAATCGATTCAGGATCGTGCTGATCCCCCCAGCCACCGCCAATCGCCCAGCCTCCAAAACCAATTTCGGAAACGGAAAAACCAGCGGAAGAGAGATGGCGGCAATGCATTGAAATGACAGCATTAGGAGGAAACAGGTAGCCCAGATGTGAAATTGTGCGGATTAGTGAACCGATTCGTAGGGGGCTCCCTAAACTTCCTGGGTTTCCAATGGGGACTCTCCGAAGAGCTAAATCGTTTCGTTACCGACTCCGAAGAACTACTCATAACGGTTATGCGTCCCATGAGTAGACGTGAGTTCCGAGTGAATCACCTCGCTCGCGATTGTTTGCCTCGAACAGGAATGGCAACGGTGCCCAAGTTTCCGACGATCCCACAACTGTCGATTTTGGTCCCTTTGACCGCCGACACGGTCGCGTTCGAACGCACTCTCATCAGTGTTTTGGAACACCGCCCACAGCACAGTGAAGTTCTGGTCGCACACGACGGTAGTTATCACGACCCTTACGCCCTGGGCGACGAGGTCCGGTTTGTGACAAGTGAGCATGCCGGATTGAGCGGCCTGGTTGTGGCCGGGGCAGACGCTGCCCGCGGTCGACTCGTCCATGTCCTCGCAGAGGGCTTGGAAGCAACCTCCGGCTGGACAGTTGATGCCTCCGAATGTTTTGAGCATTTCGACTGTGGATCCGTCGCACCTGTGATCCGCAATGCGTCGACGCAAAAGATCCTCGCAGGGGGATGGAGCGATTTCGGCGGACGGGCCGGCCAACCTAGGACCGACCTGGAACAGCGGGGCCGAACTGGATGCTATTTGCAGGCTTCTTATTGGCGGCGTGACCTGTTGCGTCGCTTGAGTAAATGCTTTCACGGTTCCAACGTCGACCAAGTCAGCGACGTCTTCCAGCGTCTGAATCGCCAGGCGGGCTGGAAGTGTGAAGTCGCACGGGATTCAACCGTCCTGTGCAGCAGTGAATCGCTGCCGTGGAACCACAGCACGTTCGCCCGCGGCATGCGACTCGGAGCTGTCTCCAATCACTTTGGCAATGGAAGTGTCATCAACGCCGCGCTCTCGGTCGCTGCCAATCTGCTGCGTCCGCATCAGCTTGCCGAAGCACTCGGCGGACTCGCAGCCGCCATGACCTCAACAGACTTGCAAACGTCCATCGATTTGAGCTATCTCGATGATTATGAAAACGAAGGCATGATAGTGAAGATGCCCACGCGTAACGCCTCACGGACGAACCGTAAGGCTGCCTAGGCAAGACGTGCCACTCGAAAAACTGAGCGTATCTCGCGGTTTGTAAAATCAACCCGCGTACAGAGCATGCGAACAGATGCACACCAGTGGGAGAAACCGAGTTTCGCGTGAGTGCCATCTTGCCGCGCCGGCACGATGGAGGTTTTAAACCCCCGCTTAAATGCCCCCGCTTAAATGCTGCTGCGCTGGAAGACCAGGCGTTAAACCTCGAGGTGGGCCGCCGCAAAAAAAAATGGCGTTCAAAACGTCATCAAAACGATACGGAGCAAGCAGACGGAAAACGTCAAGCTGTGGCCAACTTGCCGATCGCCCGCCAGCTGGGAACATCGCTAACGGACCGCCGATGGCTTCGGCCTGAAGAAATCTTTGGGTGCCGCCCCCGAAGTCCTCTCAGCAAAGGTACGGGCAGCAAGAGCCCTCGAACCCCGACTCCGCGCTGGACGAATCACAACACGGCTAGCTAGAAAAGACGGGATAAGGGATCCGCTTCACAATGGGCATACTCATTTGCGAGATTGCTCACTGCGACGTGACCCAGGTCGTCACTAGGCGAACAAATCGCCGGTCGTAACGACCATTACGTTGGGCTGTGCGGTATTGGTCCGGTAGTACTCCGGTGCCCAGCGATTCAACTCGATCCACATTGCGATCACTGCAATCAACATGAACAGCATGCTGATCAACAACATCACAGTGTAAACGCTCGGTGGTTGTTTACGATTTTCAGTCGAGGGTAGTGTCGACACGATCGCCCTCCTTAAGGATGCCTTCGCTATAGTCTTTCATAATCTCTGCTACTGCACGATCCGGTTGGATGTCCCGAACCTTCAACTTGCCGACGTAACGGCCCTCGCGGGTCACTTCCAAGAAGTGTCCTTTGCGGAGACCCTCGTCATAACCAATCGACACTAAGACCAACGAAGTCGGGCGATCGATCTGCAGGATGTTACCGTTGCGTTCAGGTGGTGCACCATCAAGCGGTTCGTTGATATCGATCCCTTTCGCGGTAACGACTTCTTCAAAGCGAGTCACCTGGGTCATCAGCTGCTTGTTGCGTTCCTCAAGCTGCTGTTTGAAACCACGTAGAGTGTTCATCTCGTTAGTCAGCTGCAAAGCCTGAGCAAACAGCTCATCGCGATCCTGCTGTTCTGTCCTTACCTGCGTTCTCAAACCAGCGTTCTCTGCAGTTAACCGCTCCAACTCGCGAGCACTACTGAGCGCAGTTTGGCTCAGCTCCGTGTTCTCTGCGGTAAGCTTCTGCACCGACTGCTCGCTCGCTTGAAGGGTACCTTCAAGCAGGTCTAGCTGGGTTTGCAATGCAGCGAGCGCTGTTTGGCGAGCCGCTTGTTCGCGGTCGAGGTCAGCGAGCGTTCGCTGCCGGGACTCCCGCAACTGCTCATTCACCCGCGATATTTCTTCGATCTGTTGCTTCAGACCGGGTTGACCGTTGATGCCTGAGACCGCGACATCGCGCCAATTGCGATGCGTTGCATTCACAGCTAAGGCTAACGCCATGAACACTGTGCTCAGGATCAAGATGACAGCGGTGAAAGACTTACCGAGTAAGGTCATTTTGGATTCCGTATACGATGAGACCGACGATCGAAAGCAGAGCCATCAATTACTCCGCTCCCACCAAGCTTGGCGGGGCCAACGCAAGGTCGTGGTAGGCGACCACGTCATGATGAATAGTTTGCCTAAGTTCACCACGTCCTCCGAAGTATAATTAGGGTGGAAAAAGAGTGTCAACGAAATCACCCCGAAAACAGGCAATCACTGCTCACCCCCCTGCGGCCCTCCGATTTTAGCGGAGATTCGGGATAGGAGAGCGATCTGGCCCCTGCCCCAATCCAGCGGCAGCACCAAATTCCTGCCTGAAGTACCAATTTCCCGCCTGGAGCACCATATTCCTGCCTGCAGCACCATGTTTCTGCCTCCAGAACTAAATTCCCGGCTCCAGCAGCGTTAATCTTGAAGAACCCGGGTAGGCGACTCGCCGCTGGCGGCAATTTCCAAGCATCGCAGCTCGATTGCCTTCTTCGCTCCGAATCACCCATCTTCCTGCAAGGAGACCGCTTCCAGCAAGAAAACCGATGCGTTCTGCGAGAAAACGGACAGCCAAATGCCCGGTGACAGAGAATCAGTCGACGAAAGCAGAGTCAACCGAACTGATCGCCGAAAGAAATTGGTCCATATCGACGGTTCGCTCGTCCACCTTCGGGTTGAGCGCGTTCATGATCGCCTTGGCCAGTCGCCGATCGATGTTGGGGCATCGGTCAACCAGTTCCTTGGGAGGTGCTGAATCGTGATGTAACGCGGCCCTGCCATTCAGAATCTCACCCTGCCAGGGATGCTGAAACGAGCACAAACAGTAGCAGGTGACGCCAAAGGAGAAGATGTCGACCCGTTTATCCGTATGACGGCGGCGGATGATCTCTGGACACATATAAAGCGGAGTTCCCGTCCGGTTGCCGGGCGTCATGAAGGGCGCGGTTGCCGGAACCGTCAGTCCGAAATCGATTAGCTTCACAGCCGTTGAGCCGGTGGTGCAAATGAAGTTTCGCGGGCAAATATCGCGGTGGATAAATTCCTGAGAATGAACGTATTTGAGCGCTTCCGCCATATCGCGGATCAAATCAATCCGCTTTCCATTCACATGCTCTTCCTGCTTTTGAACCACGATGTTCTGCATGCTGGGACCCGCGATGTATTCCATCACGATCACTGGCTCTCCCCGCAGGGAAACGCCAACTTCATAGGTCTCGACCACCTTGGGGTGCTTCATTTGGAGTGCGATTTCGCCCTCCGACGGCTTTCCCAGGCCTTTGAAGCGATTTTCAAATAACTCCATCTTCTCGATATCGAGAATTTTTACTCCAACCAGCCGGTCATCGTGATTGTGATCCTTGGCAACAAAGAAGTTTGCCATCGTGCCGGTCACAGCAGTCCGCTGACGGCTGAAACGTTTCTCAACGTCAATCTTTCCACCGGTGGAGGAAGACTTGAAGGCCGATTTGATGGAATCGAAGAAGCTCATGCAGCAGATGTCGAAGAAAAGCAGCGAAGACGCATCGCGTCACTTACCACAATAGTCGATCGCACGCGCTATCTCTGTTTTAAGATTCTTTCTTGGCACGATCCGGTCGATGTAGCCGTGCTCCAGCAGAAATTCGCTGGTTTGAAACCCCTCAGGCAGTTCAATCCCAATCGTCGCTTTAATTGTTCGCGGCCCAGCGAATCCGATCAATGCCTTCGGCTCAGCGAATACCAGATCGCCCAGGGATGCAAAACTGGCTGCCACACCACCCATTGTGGGATTGGTGAGAACACTGATAAACAATCCGCTTGCCTCGGCATACCGGGCGAGAGCAGCCGAAACCTTGGCCATTTGCATCAGCGACAAGATCCCCTCATGCATCCGGGCCCCCCCACCGCTACCACTAATAATGATCAGAGGAAGGTTCTGTTCGGTCGCTCGCTCGATCAGACGTGTGAGGCGTTCTCCGACGACCGATCCCATGCTACCCAGGATAAAAGCACTGTCAGTCACGGCAAATGCGACTCGACGAGCCCGAATCATACCTGTTCCAGTGACGACCGCATCGCTCAAACCAGTCCGCTTTTGCTCGCCAACCAAACGATCCGCGTACTTTCGACGGTCCGAAAAACTGAGCGGGTCGGTCGGCTGCAGATTTTCGAATAGTGATTCAAAAGTGCCGTCATCGAGGACTTGACCAATCCGGTCCTTCGCGGACACATAAAAGTGGTGCTCACACTTCGCGCAGACGTTCAGACGCTGCTCCACCTCTTTTTTATAAACGGATGCCCCGCAGCCGGGACATTTCAGCCATAAGCCTTCAGGCACGCCACGTTTCTTGGGTGGAACGGACGAGCCATCACTCATGGAATCAGATGCGTTCGAATCGACAGTAGACATACGCGAACCAGATAACTGCCGAGTGGGTCAATCCGGACCTCACTCCTAGCCATTGATGGTAGCCCCTTCGGCTGCCAATGCCTTTTAAAAACCGCTGCTAAGGCTTCAACGACCCAAATTATTTCTTGCGATGGCGAATCTTCGCTCGCATTCGTCGCTTCTTTCGCCCCACTTTGCGTCTCCCTTTCCCCGTTCTTTTGGTACCCACTAAGTCGGCTCTCCCGGTCAATCAAGTATTAAATCTTTCCCAGCGGGCAACTAGCGTACCAAAGGAATCGCCAAGTTTGAAGTGGGAAGTTTGCGAATCGAATTCGACATTGCCAGACTTTTCGGCATTCGGCCGCCAATACCCGGCCACAGCCGCCCACAAGCTTCCCGTCAACCCTTCCTATTCACCCTGGAGCCAAATCAAATCGCGGTGGGTCCGACTCGCTTCGGAACCCGCTCAAACCTCGCATCCGCGTTCCTGGCTGTAAACCGCCAGAGCTGTCTCGAGCGTTTCCCCCGATATTTTGTAAACCGGCTGTGCGTCGGTGTGTCGATTGCAGTGGCTGACCAAAACGCGATAGAGCAACCGAAAGAGGTGTCGGGGCACGCGAAGCGACTGAAACGCAGCCAACAGACGCTCGTAACTGACATCATCGGCGAACAAGTCAGTCGGTTCGGGGGTCCGCCCTTCAGCAGCACAAGCCAGCATCCGAGCCCTGACCAGATCATACAACGATTCACCCGTCCACTGAAAAGCCGGAATGACATTCTGTTTGTCCAGACGAGCCCGCTCGTGAAATTCACGGGTTTCGCGCTGAATATCAGCATGCAATTCTTGCGGCAACATGATTTTGAACCCGAGACCAGGATGCTTCAGCAGCTTATTGTCTAAGATCGGCCAGACAAAACGCTGCATCAATTCAGCCTTCCCACCGGTCAGGTGCGGCTCATCAACCCGGTCCATCAAAACGATCACGCCATGAAATCCGAGAGGTTCCAGCAACGACTGGAACTTATTTAACAACTCGTACCGATCATCGGTCCGATCGTATCTTGGCATGGGCTGACTGGCCAATTCCTTGCTCGGTAGAGCCTGAAGCGTCTTCCGCAGAACACTCGTTTCCCGTTTGCCGACTCGCATGTGGCGGTGCATTCCCCAGGCCGCAAGTTGGCACTTGATGGTTCTGACCAGCCACGGAAACGCACCAGCGTACGTCAAAATAGGTACCAGCCACATCACGGTCGCACCCAACTTGACCGGTTGCCCAGCCTCATCGACGCCCCAGTCGCGAGAGATCATCCATGCCACCAGCAAACACGACGCAGCCAGCGATGTAACTGCCAACGCGGCGGGCCACCGGGTCGACAAATTGTTGTACCGCAAGGTCTTGCGTAGAACATTCCATCGCGACGTGAATGAAGATTCCGTTGACTGATCGTAGCAAGCTGCCAGCAACAACAAATCCCGCGCCGACGTGCGATCAAGCGACTGCACCTTCGCCAGATCCAACGCTTCATCCGGACCTACACGATCAGGATGAATGATTCGGTTGACCAGCTCAGTCACCCCAAGACAAAGGATCGCATCCATGTGATCCCACAATCGCCACGCATCTAGGGTTTTCTCGGGTTTTTTGGCAACCCGGCGATTCATACGTTCGCTGAAATGATCCAGGAATGGATTGAAATCATCGTAGCGGATAACAAAGACCCGTCGCTGCGGGTGCTGCTCGTTGTAACGCTGCAAATGCCGATCGACCTGCAACCGCATTGCCGTTTTTCCCGACCCCTTCAAACCAAAAATGATCGAAGTCGATGGCTCTGCAGGATCGCCGTAAACCTTGTCCCAAATCGGATGGTAAGCGCTGCTGATGCAGTACTCTTTAAAAACGGGATCGGTTTGTGCGTCCTCTTCAGCAAAAGGATTGCGGACGATTCCGTAGCATTCAAGGAGACTCTGGATGTTCATAATCACGTCCGATGCGAAATCGCGGAACGGCAAGCGGAAGAACTGGTCACTAGCAGCCAACAACAAAGGCCAGATCGCCAAGTACCATCGCGATTGGCCTGCCGACCCCATCCTCAAAACGGAAAGCTGGTCGCCGTCCAATGGGAACCAGTGTCTTCGTCACGCCGGTCCGCGAGCGGCTGACCTCGCGGCGGGCTGCTTCTCAACTTAACAGGAGATGCTAGGCGGGCACCTGAAGACTAGGTCCCGCCGCTCGTGACCAACGGAAGATTAATCGTCAAGCGATTTGATCATTTTCACGAACGCCTCACGGTTCGCCTTGACGACTTTTCCGGGTCCGATCAGTTTCAAAAAATACTTACGCCCCTCTGGATGCACCAGGATGGCCCCCGCCATTGCATAGTCTTTTCGATTGACCACCTTCCCACCCGCAAACGGGCCGCCTCCGGTTCGCTCCGCGTAGCTGCCCGAGACGTCGACTAGATGGACCTTCCAATCGCCAAGTTTCATCTCTTCGACTTTCTGCTTAGCTGGATCGCCACCAACGAATTGGCCCTTCCAGCGTTGAATATTGGCCGCAACGTCGCCGCCGGCTCCCATCATCGTCAAGCGGGCAGTCGCCGCGTCGTCACCATCCCCCGCCTTGGCCTGAAACTCATGCTCAAGGATCCGAGACTGAGGCTGAACACGTTTGAAATCAGCAGGAACAACCAACTCACCGGCGTTGAAGACGCTGACCTTCTCGACTTTGGCCTCCTCTGCCTGCACCGAGGCAAATGAGTTGAACAGAGCCAAAGCACAAGTACAAAAACTCAAAAAACGCATACAGTTAACTCCAAGTGGGAGGAATCAATTCGCCAGTCGCATATTCTACGCAGCGGACCATGGGTTGTCAGGTTACATCGCCAGTTTCAGCGAAGCGCCCCACCTGGCCGCCCTCCTCACAAGCCAAGGCGCCAGACAAGCTCAACCCGACTTCTGGGGGATAGACTTCCGAGAGGCCCGAGTCACGAGAGGACATTTCGCATGAATCTCTGTTCAGGCTACCCCGCCACCCCATGACTTCTACCTCTCCTGTTTCGCTTGTCGAATCCAACCCTTCGCATCTGCAACCTCCGCAAACGGAAAATGCTTGACCTCTGCACCAACAAAATGACTGACCACCGTTTCAGCGAATGCCCCGATTGATGAATCGGTAACGAACGCAATCTTCGCAACGTGCTGATGGTGCTCTTTGACGAATTTTAGATGGGTAGTCATCGCAGCGAAGGAATCCCAACCGGGAAATGACTCGACATGAATCAGTATTCCCCGCAACCCACCCGTTTTCTCGATGAATGGGTCAATCCGTTCAGCCGCTAACACGAAGTCGCTCTCCGACAGCTCACCATCGGGCTGCAGAATCACAATGCTTTCGTCCTCCAACAACTGCACATCAAGCATAACCAGACACCTTATTTTCACTTCAGCACAGGATTCAAAAGAGTGTTCCATACCAGCGAGACCCACTGGCTGACTTTCTCGCCAAGAACCACGGCGAACACCTGATGCATGCGAACCCAATCTCGGACCAGATCGCTAAGAGTATAAGATATCGAAAACGCTCCGCCAGAAATGGAATCGCTCTTAGCTCACCGGTAAAGAAACAGCGTTCCCCCAAGCAATGATTTGGTAATCCCGAGTCTTCGAGGTACCCGCGATTGCTCGGAGTTCGCTCGGCAAGGGTGGAAGCCGCTACAGGCCCATCACCGCAATCGACGGAACTTACAGGGCAGCAGAACGCTGCTAGAGCCGAAGGCAGCTAACTCGTCGACAACTGACTCAGGAAGATCAACCTCGGAACATCACAAAAAGCAGCACAGCTACCAGCAGTAACGAGAGCGCGCCGAGAACACCGATCAGTCGAACCCGTTGCTTCACCTTGGGACGTTGCAGAACGCCTGCATCGGCCTTTGATTCGACAACTGCATTGCCACCAAAGACCAACTCTGATTTGGGCGCGGCACCGAACTGGGAACTCGAACGTCCTCGTGAACCCGTTTCAGAATCAGACCGCGCCGCCCATGGAGCCTTGCTTTCTGGCAACTGCCCTGCCAATTCAGGCAGAACTTGGCTGGCATCGCGCCATTGCGGCCACCCATCACGCCACAACAGAGCGGTCGCGGCTACCCGCCCCTCCGCGACCCACTGCTTTAACATCTCACTTGAAGCCGGACCGTATTGGCCACCACTTGGTGGCCGCACGTACCAGGTATCTTCGCTACATTCCTCACCGGGTGAAGACGTATTCGCTTGCTCGTCGATCCATTCTCTCGGTGCGAGATTGTCTGCCGATCGGTCGGTAATCGCGGACGACTCAACGGATTGCCGTCGAACAGCCTCCACGGGTGTCGAGTGCTCCGTGTCCTCCATCGGAATACGGAACTTCGCCGAACAGGCAGGACAAACACCACGCTTGCCTGCCAGCTCACGCTTGATGTTGAGTCTCTTATTGCAAACGTGACATGCGAATCGAACACCCATCGCCAGATATATCGCAACGAATGAGAAAAGAAAGTAACCGTGACCACAACACGTTCACGTAGTCACCATAAAAATCAAATCGGAAAAACGAAAGTGGGCGCCGCTACATTCTAGTTGCTCTGAGCCAAGATTTTTCGATAGATGGCTTCCGCCTGATCATAAGCCACCTTAGCAGCTTGCCGTTCCTCTTCACGAATCATTGACCGCTTGGATTCCCAACAAGTTTTTACCGCATCGATGCACCACTGGGCACTCCGCGCATTGCAATGAATTGGTTCACCGGCCACATGAACAAAGATTGGATTCGTGTGCACCGAGGGCAGAATCCGAACTGCGATCCACGACGACCGATCAATCTTGACAGGGACCTTGAACGATTGCCGCTGTCCATCAGCGTGCAATCGAAGGGTCGAATGCACCTCACCATTAACGACAACTTCGATCGGCACATTGCGACTCTGTCCAAGGCGGCACCGTTCGAGATGCCAATACGGTTTTTGGTCCAAGCGAAGACTGCGAATGCGTTCGCTCGCCGGAGTTGACTCCGGCTCCAAGAACGCCGCAGCATCAAAGGAGACCGCCACTTCTTGAGCACTTTCCAGTTCCAGCCGACTTGGTTCAGCATCAGCGCTTTGTCGAGTGCCAAGCTCAAGGTCATTGACTTTCAAATCAATGATGTGGCTCATCCCATCCCCACAATAACTTCGTCCATCTTTCAAGCCCTGCACCCAATGCTCATAATTCAACGGCTGATCACGATCGAGCTTGACGTAACTACGTCCCAGGCCAACGCGTTCACCATAAATGCAGGGAAAATCAGTCTCACCACTAATCCGCGATGTCATCCCGCAGTTTAAAGTGTGGTACCAAATATTGAGCTCCCAAATCGACGGCGTATCCACTGCGGAAATAAAGTCGCACACTCCGTGGGCCACCGTCACGATGAACTCGTTAGCTCCGATCCCATCAAAGGGTGGCATGGAATAATCCGGAAGCTGGCTCGCATTTTGGCCGACCCAACCGGGCGGAGCTCCACCCCACCTCGCTTTCACGAACTGTCGACTGCCATCAGGCATTTGATCGGGCAGTGCCAATCCCCATCCGCTGTGGCTGTATCCGACAACGCCCCCCTGTTGTTTGCCCCAAGCAAGCACGGGCATTGTCCAACTCGGCCAATCCTCCAACACCTCTGTTCCCGGGTAATCATCCTCGGCAAGCTTCAACAGACATAAGTGGCCAGCGTGAGAAGAAGGAAAACCGCTCACCTCGACATCGTACCGCATCAAATTGTCAGCGGTGGAAATCGCCGAGGCGCGACCTTCGAAGAATTGCTTTTGTGTGTACCAGCAAGGCCCCCAACTCAACACACATCCAACATTCAAATCCTCACCAAGAATATGTCGCATCATATCCTCGGGACCGACACCCTCGGTGGGACTGTCATAGTGCGCGCACCCGGCCGCATGCACATGATGATCACCCGAGAACCAGTTTGATTTGGCGAGATGAATCCAACGTTTCAATTGGATCGCAAGATTATGCGTTGGTTGCGTGGGAATCTCGGCAGTCAACGCGATCGGCAGATATTCGGGACCACGCGTGGCAACGATGTCATATCGCCCTGGCGGCAACATCACCGCTTCGCCATCGGCGCGATAAACCTGTTGGTGGAAGAAGAAATCGGGTGCCAGACGTCGCGCCGGATTCGGATAAACACGCCCTCGCGAATCGCGGATCACCAAAGCCGCCATGGTCGGGCGATCATCGAAATCCTTGATCCTAAACCGCACCTCAACCGCCGGTTGGCAATCAAATAGAATCGGCAACTCATTGCGAAACCCAATGTCTTGGGTGCCTTGCCCAATGTTGAACGCCAACTTGGCCTCTCGTTTTCCCGCATCGCGACTGAACAAAAGCACGACGCGATACTCGACACCCAACCCCGACAACCGGCGTTTTAAGGGTTCTCGCTGCAGCATCGACAAATCGAGCCAGCGATCGGGAACGTCACTTGGCTGGACAAGTGTTTCTTGGCTCATCGGTTTCTGTCGAGCACCACGCCCTTTTTGATAAAGCGGTAAGGCGTTTGGACTTTGCACCACTAATTCGGGATTGATGCCAGCTTCATTCCGCACCTTGACGAGATAGGCCCGCCAACCCTGCTGCATCAACACCTTGCTGACTGGCCCCTCGCTGACCTTCACGCGACTTTCAGCGTTGATGTGCACCTCGGCAAGACAAAGCGGATCCAAGATTGCCTGGATCTGCCTCGTTGCGTCCGCGGGCTTTTCCAATTTACCCGCCTCGCGAAGTCGCTCGATCAGCGCTGCATCCAAAGGCGAACCTGCGAACTCGAGCGCCTCGATCAACCGTTCGGTCGCGGCGACCAACGGTTGGCGGGGCACACCAAACACGGTGGTTAATTCATCACCTTGAACCACCGACGTGACACCCCACAACGCCAGCACACACAACCAACGATTGACCATCGCTTTTCTCCACCGACCGATGAAAGGAACGCAAAAAGCTTAGCAGAGGTGATGCCGCATTGCGATCAATAGCGGTGCGAGGCATGCGAGCTGCGAGAAATGACGGTTGCCGGCGGGGGCAATCGAGTCATTGACTATTTCTTCGCCTTGGCCATCTTCAGCACCGCATTGAATTCCTTCTTCTTCACGGGCTGGACGCTCAAACGACTCCCTTTCTGTAACAAGACCATCCCCTCAAGGGATGCTTGTGCTCGCATTTCCTTCAGTGTCACAGGCTGATCAAACTTCTGCTCCAGCTTGACATCGACCATGTACCAGGTGGGGTCGTCAGGATCACTTTTTTTGTCGTAGTACTTACTCCGTTGGTCAAAGGCGAACTTATCGGGATAGCCACCTCGGGTAACGATCGCGGTGCCCACCACCGCAGGCTCCTTGCAGGCCGAATGGTAGAACAGCACGTAATCGCCTTCCTGAATGTCGTCACGCAAGATGTTTCGCGCCTGATAATTCCGAACCCCTTCCCAACAGGTTGTTAAGTCGCTTTCCCGCGCCAGATCATCGATGGAATAGGTGCCGGGTTCTGTCTTCATCAACCAGTACTGAACAGCCATTAAGCCAACCTTGCGATAGAGCAGCGAATTGTTTTTCAAGCGACCGTGAACCACGCCCAAATCTGAGCCCAACCCCGTGATGACGGCAACTACAGCAAGCCGCCGTGGACTTAAACATGAAGTCAGTCTGTGACGGCTGGGCAAATTATCCGTCCGCCAGGATTTATTCCAAGTCCAGGTACTACGGAATACCGAAGTTATAGTTTGCGTCGGGATCGATGCATTGAACATCGCCAGATTGGTGATGAGTTTGGGCCAGGGAACAGGCCAAAGCGACTGTTCCACTCTTGCACCAAGGCCCATCCATGAACGCTGATGCCATTCACACCGCACTCGGTCTCGTTTTCACCGCTGTCTGGCTGCTGGTCGGGCAAATCGTAGTCGGTAGCCGCGCTTGAGCCAAGATTCGCAGAAACGGTCGAGCACCACCGACTTTGTCGCGAGGTCCTCTCATCCAAGATGCCAATTCGCTCAGGAAATCACCCGGCACGAGCGGACGCTTCACTTTGCGACCAGCAAGTCCGCTCTGGTCAGATCAAGGAGTCTTCGACTCGGCCTCCAGCATCGAGTCGTAGGTCTGCTGTAAATATTCGAGCGGATACAAACAAAATGGATGCTCGCGGCTCGCGAGCAAACTCGCGCTGGTCAACCGCTTCTCGGCCTCCGCCAACTCACATCGAAGTTGCTCACGAAGCGCGCGAGTCTGGCGACTTAGCGACTCGTTCAAGTAAGTCATCTCATTGTGCCAGGCTTGGCGACGACCGGGCGGTGGAATCTCCGCCAACAACTCCCGTTTTCGACGCACTTGATCTGGATTGAGTTCGACTTGATCTTCAAAGCGTTCGGCTTGGAAGATCGTTTCTCGAATCGCTCGCTTCAACGCACGAATCGCTATTTCCCCCGATACAGATTCACCTGCTACCGCCTGGATACCGGGAAGCTGGAGGGTCGCTGACACCACCATGAACTGAGGCGGTTGAACCATAAAAAACGACTGAATGATCAAATCATTTAACTGGTCGTACTTTCCGCCGCCGATCCCGTGCAAGAACAGGTCACTTAGAACAAGTCTCGCGTACATTGTGGTTAGCAGAGCGCGCGGCCGCAGTTTAAAATTTGGAGCGGCCAAGGATGCCAACTGCTCTGCCGCCAGCTGCGGGAAGCGAATGTCAATTCGTTGCTCTCTTTGATCACGGTCACTCAACACCAGATGATCATCCGACAATCTCGCCCACACCGGGTTTCGTTGCGGAGCATTGTCACCGTACAACCACAGCGGCGCCTCAAACCATTCTCCATCTTCCGCTAGGTTTGGTACCGGGTGTGCCGAACTCCGAAGCCCGTGGGACTGCCGATAATCGTTTGCTGCATCGTTGTAACAACGATGAAACCGAGGCAACTCCGTCAGTATCGACAAGGCAAAGGCAGCGAACTCTGGCGTTCGACAAATCGGGCCCATTGGCAACTCGAGTGTTTGCAGCCCGAGCTCCCCCTCCAAACCATGCCGCGCCTGAGCCAGGGCGCAACCGGCGATGCCACAGCGGGCCACAGCATAACGTGCGTGCTGCCACATCTCCGTAATGCACGGATCCTTCACGAGCGGTGAAACAGCGTCCTTGACCCGACGGTCGAAATGATCGAATAGCTCGCGATCATGAATCGTCGTCTGCTCATACGGGACACCCCCGCCCCCTTCGTCGTAAGGTACCGACCGATAACCAGCCGATCCATTCGAACGATCAACCGTTGGAACGCGAACAGAACACCCCGAGGCAACATCGTTGTCGATCACCAAATTGATCGCCAACGCGTCGTTTTGCTTTGCCAGCCGGCTGAGCGTGAAATTCTTGTACCAGACGCCGGGGTGAAACAAAGCTGGCTGATGCCCCGCCATCAAAATCGGCAATGAGCCCTCCGCCAATCTCTCTACATCGCACCAATCAACCGACCGATAGGTGGAAGTGTATTGCAACGCGTCACCAATCAATTTTCGCCGGGCTCTAGCACGCAAACCAGCATCTGGAAAGGGTTGTTGCTGCAGCAGCGACCGGTTACTGCGAATGAGTTTTGCAGCCGAAGCAAAGCCTGGCTCAATCAGCGATTCACCATGCCGCCGCGGCGCTCGGTACGCGCGAAACCCCTGGAATTCGGTGCTCAACGAATCCCCTGATCTTGCGTCGTCCTCGCCTGTTTTCAATTTGCTTGTTTGGTCGTTCAAATTCACTCAGCCGAGAATTATCGAATCGAGAGCGCAGCAGCTCGTGACGGGAAAGCGTGACCGTGCCGCGAAGCTTCAGCCACAGCGTCATCGAGTACTTGATGATAGTGTTGCAGGCGAGCTTCCGCTTGATCTAAAGCACCCCCGAACGAACGTTCCAGATCCAGGTAAATCAGTGGAACGGGAATCTCGACCACGCTCCACCCCGCCGCGGCCGCCTGCACCCAAAGCTGCAGCGGCATCGCATAACCGGCGTTGGTAATGTCAAGCTGCTGCAGTGCCGAGGCCCGATAGGCCTTGAATCCACAGAATGCGTCGGTTAACCGAAAACCCAGTCGTTGATTCAATTCATTTGTGATCCGACGATTAATCGCATAACGTTCTTCCGGCGGCGCATCGTCACCCTCATAGTTCTTCAAATAACGACTGCCGGAAATCATATCGGCATCACCCGCCGCCTCAATAAACTCGGGGATTCTTTGCGGCTGATGCTGACCATCACAATCAAGCGTCACAAGCCCGTCAAAACCATGTTTGATGGTGTACCGAAAGGCACTGGTCAATGCCGCCCCGTAGCCCTGATTCTGGTCATGGCGGATCACTCGGATATCATCGCGGGCCGCCAAAATCTCGGCCGTCCCATCGCTTGAACCATCATCGACCACCAGCACTTCAGTGGCGTAGCTAACAACCTGATCCAAAATGTTGGCGACATACCGCACCTCGTTAAAAACAGGCAGGGCGGCGAGCCAGCGTTGCGGTGGCTTGTTCTGCTCCGAACTATTCATCAGCAAACTTTTCAATAGCCTTTCCGTTGGCACTTGGTCGTTCGGCCACAAAAACGTTTCGATGTAGGGTAGCGGAAAGAAAAGTCCGCGCCTGTTCAACGAATCCCCAGCAGCTTCGGCGGTCTCCCAACGGATGGCAGGAAACGAGCCGCAAAGACGAATGGTAGCTTGCCCGAGTGAGAAACACTGAAGGAAACCACCTCCAGATTCTAGAAGCATTTAGATGGTGGTCAATGTTTCAAAGTGACCGCGACCACCGGATCTCGCTCTTGGCGACTGGCCCAAACCGTAAGATCGGAAAACTCATCGGCCAATCGGTCCGCCATCCTCTCCATGGCAAATCGCTCGCTGTAGTAGTGCCCGAGCAGGATCAGTCCGATCCCAGCCGACTCAGCCTCCAAGCAGGTGTGAAACGTCGCCTCCCCGGTAATCATCGCATCACACCCCCGCCGGCGGGCCGCTGACAAAAAACTACCGCCGCTCCCACAAGCCAGAGCGACCCGACTGGCGGCCGCATCGGCTTGGCCGACCAGTCTAGGAGCACTGGCATTGACCAAACTGGCTGACCGCTGGGCTAATTGCTCGAGTGTGACCGGACCGTCAAGTCTCCCCATACGGCCAGCGCCCAAACCCTCCTCGTCTTCGTCCACCGGCAATAACGTCTCAATCTCGGTCATCTGCAACTGCTCGGCCCACTGCTGATTGATTCCCTCCCGAGCGGACTCGAATGCTGTATGCGCGCTATAGATTGCGACGTTGCCAGCGATGAGGTCTAGCAACATCTTGCCGCTAATTGTGTCGCTGGTGATCCGCTGTAGCGGCTTGAAAGGCAGTGGGTGGTGGGTGACGACTAAATCGACCTGCGTGCTTACCGCCTCGGCGACGACACTAGGCGTGATCGTCAGACAGGTCATGACTCGTGAAATCGATCTAGATCGGTCGCCGACCAACAAGCCAACGTTGTCCCAACTCTCCGCCAACCGCAGCGGGGCCAGCCGAGCGAGTACCTGGCAAGCCTGTTGCAAGTGAATCATGTAATCACCACAGCGAGACAGGCGATGGAAATGAGATCCGCACTCGTGCGACATCTCTGCCGCGACTTCCCTGCGGCGACCTACTTGGGAGCGAGCATGCAAATGATTCGGCGACCGTGCTGCTGCGGAGCCGTTTCGACTTTGCCGAATTCGCCGAGCGTTTCGATCACCATCTTCATTACTTTGTGGCCCTCCTCGATGTGGGCCATTTCGCGACCGCGAAACAACACACTAACCTGGACCTTATCTTTATTCTGAAGAAATTTCTCAGCGCGACGGATTTTGGTGCGAATATCTTCATCGCCCGTCTTTGGCCGGAGCCGAATTTCTTTTGTCTTGGTATGAGACTGTCCGGTGTTCTTCTTTTTGTTCTTATCGTACTTGTACTTGCCGTAATCCATGATTCGGCAGACGGGTGGCCGCTCACCCGGTGCCACTTCGACAAGATCAAGACCTGCATCTCGAGCGCGTTCTAAGGCTTGTTCGGTTGGGATGATACCCAACTGCTCGCCGTCTTCGCTAACAACCCGAATGGGTGTGATGCGGATATTGTTGTTAATGCGTACAGTATCGCGAGTCTCTTGCTGGTTTTGTCTGCGTGCCAATGCCACTAAATAGCGTCTTCTCCGACCGGAGGGCTTTCCGGTACAACGTGTTCAAAAATCAATCCTTCGCCTTGAGCGTAAGGGTCTACAGAATTAAATAGTTTAGCTGATCCGAAAATGCCGCGCATGGTTTGCCGGGCGGCGTCAAGACCAATTTTTAAAAGTATCTGATTATGGGATGGGAAGCGTCAACAGCGAATTCGCCGAAAAGGCAAGATTTACCGACTTCAAAGAGCTGATTTGACCAATCACCGATCGATTCGCCGCGGTATTGACGATTCGTTCGACAACTCCCAAACTATCGAGTCGAACTACATTAGGTGTGATGCATGGTCCACCGTTCGCAGGTCGATGTGCACATCGTCCCGGCCCAAGCACTCTGATCCGATTCAAATCGGGCGATTAGCTCAGTTGGTTAGAGCGCCACGTTGACATCGTGGAGGTCACAGATTCGAATTCTGTATCGCCCACTTAAAAAATCCCGTGATTCCGACTGAATCGCGGGGTTTTTTCTTGACCGAACCTTGCATGTCGACGCGGCCATTGCAGCCAGCAATCGACATGGCTTGTCTCCCCGGGCCAGCATCTGCGTTTCCTTTCGCGATTCGGCACCAGCCCCCGTTTTGGAAATGCACCGAATCCGCTCAAACGGGGCCTGAATCGCTGCGAGCTAACTAGCCGTGAGGTCAGTCTAGCTGGAGGCAAGACGGTCAACGGCGTGAGCAAGCCCACCGAAACGAAATCGGTAACTGCATAAAACAACGCCAGCAGTAACCCGACAGCATCAAAGCGACTAGCCCGCATCCGCGAGCAATACGACTTACCGCGAACAGATCAAATTTCGCCACGTCAAACAACATTTGCGATTGCACTAAACGCAGACCTAAAATTCCACTTCGCCATCCACGATGAATATCGGAATCAACCCCTCACTATCCGCCGGATAAGAATCGTGAATCCAACCCGCTTATTCATGACCACCCTGCTTACTGCATCTTTAGCCGTTTCGTGCTTCGCAGAACTGATGCCGCACCGACTGCGCACCAAACTTGATCAACTGGTGGGAACTTGGAAAGTTGATACCAAAATTAGGAATGAAGTCGTCACCGAAACCGTGACCCTCAAATGGGGAACGAACAAAAATGCCGTCGCCCATCAAGGCCTGGGAGAAAGCTTTTCAACCGGGCGAGCGCTAAACTTTTCGGGTGTTCTAGGCTGGTCCAACGTCGAGAAGAGAATAGCGGAGCATGGTTTTGACTCAAAAGGAGGAACCATGACCGCGAGCCATAACATTGAGGAGGAAACTTGGATCGGTTCGGTCGAATCATCCCATCGATTGTTTCCGACGGCAAGAAAGTCATTGCAAAGAGCCTCCGTACATTCGAGTGGCAAACCGCCAATCAATGGTCCATCACTCAAACAAGTCGCACGATCAACGGACAACCCCAGGAGGACCTCTGTTGCGTGTTCCGAAAAACACAAAAAACCGGCTCGGACCCTATCGCTCAACGATTGATCGAAGCGGAGATACGAGCGATCGAAAATCATTGGAGGCAGAATAATTTCTGAGGCCTAATTAGCAAGTTCAGCGAGGATGGCATCCGGGCGACCAACATCAGCTTGCTGCCGATCCAAGGCAGCGATGGAATCCGGGCGTCACTGAAACCAGGATTCGCAACCGAAAACCCAAGCGAGGGGGAACAGAGATCCACGCCAAAGGACTCGCCACAAGATTTCTAACTGATCAACATATTCTCGATATTCTCGCGAATGGCACTTGGTGGTTCTTAGACAAAGATGGATAAGTCACGTTGATCTTCGAATCAGCAGGCAGCTACCAACCGTAGCGAAGCATTTTCCAATCGACACCTGAATTCGGTGAGCGCCGTGAACGAAACGACTTACCGAAACAAAGGTCACCGTAAGCGTGCGTGAACGATCAAATATCAGTTGATACCTCGTCGATCGCTTCAGCTACCTCGGCCACCCAGACGACAGCTGAAACAAGTTACAGCCGGGATGATTTATCACGCGAGTTGCTTGGTTCCATGAATCCGAAGACCGTCCTGGGCGAACCCAAAGCCTTGCGAGTGCACGATTCGCGATCGCTCCGCGAATCGTGCACATGACGAAAATCACGATAGGAAGAGCCGCCCCGATCATCATCGATCAATCGCCACCAATCACATCGCCCCTTGAAAAACATGGACCGCTGAAGCTCAGGCGATGATAAGAATAGACTCACTGATGATCGACCAAAGCGTTAATTCGCTCAATCCGACTTCGGTGCAGGTCCCATTACCAGATTGCTAAGCGATTCCTCGTACACCCAAGTTTCAGTTTCAACGATGGCGTTTTCTTGCATTACCGCGTTGTGTTCTTCGAGGTACTTCTCCCAACTACCTTCACCGTGAACCGCGATGAAAGCGTCGCGAATTTGCTCCGGTCCTGGAATGTCAGCCATATCATTGAATGCAGTGGTTTCGGCGTAAATCATAAAATCGCCGCCATCTGAAAGTCTTGCTATCGAAAAATCAATGGGGTGACCGCAATGATCCATCACGGCGATCCTTTTTTTATAGTTGGCCTCAAGACGCTGATACATCCCTGGCTTCATGCGCCAACGCCGATGCCGTAGATACTTGGGAGTCTTATCCTGTGGAAGCCCCTCAGAACGCAAGCCTTTAATGGGCCGCCAGATCTGGCGATTCCCACTCGATTCTTGCAACGGCTGAACGTGTTCCAGCCAATAAGCCGCCTCTTCGGTTTCCCATGAGGCCGCCATTCCCTGAGATGGATGGACTGGGTTTGAATAGAGCTCTGGAGTAGTTGCAAATCCTCGCGCAAACTGACCCGTTCGCGGCCCGGTGGCAATCCGCCATGTTCCCCACTGCGAAGAATCCGGTGCGGAATTGAACTTCTCTTGCTTCGCACGAACGTTCTCTCGCCACGATGCGAGATCCTCAGGCATCACCTCAATGACTCGAATTACATAAATCGGATTTGACGGAACTTCGGGCTTGCTGTCCTGGGCAAACGTGGAAGCAGAGGCTGAAAGCATGATCCAGGATGCAAGGCCAACGCCAAAAACCCAGAATGCCATTTTGCCAATTCCTTGGCGAAAAAAAAACAACTTCATCGTACGTCGATCTCCGGAAGGATTGAGATGTTGAAAACAATCGTGAGCGATCGTTTCGTCAGTCAAAGGATCGCCCGCAAGATAGGTTAACAAAAACATGCAGCAGAACCATCGCTGCCGGCGTCATGCGTTTACAGGCTCGAACAACTGCGAACCCTCACGGAGTCGCAAAAACTTTCATCACGTGCGCGGCGACCACACCGCTTTGCGGTAAACCACAAACACAACCTTCCGGGTGATCAGGACCAATGCGATTGGTCGAGATTCCACGCATGCAGCAGTGCGTTGAATCGCTTTTCGATGCCCTGAAAAAAAACAGGTTTTTTCACGACACCCAAATCACAACAGAGGTAATAAGGCAGCGTGACTTCGAGAACGAAACCGAAGATTGTCGAGCAATCCACTTAACAGTATTTCGCCGGTATCGCCACGCCCAAGGCTCGAATCATCCGAGCAGGGAAATTGCATTCCTGGCAGAAGACCAAGCAAAAAAAAGACGAGTTCTTACCAGGTGAATTAAAGAGCAACAAACTTAAAAACAATCAAAGGCAACGGCCAAGATCCTGATTGGATGAATGGTGAACAGGCGTTACTTGCCCAAGAAACCATCGACAACGGATCATGAAAAGCAACGCATCAAAGGATTAAAATGGTGACGGTTTAATGCTCGGTCAATCAATCACGACAGAGACCGCTCGCCACGCCGCTTGAGCCTGTGGTCAATGCACCGTCAACCCTCGAATTCCCGCCGCATCTGGCCAACCCATTCGGCAAGCTCCTTCAGGTCAGCTACGTCCATTCCCGCCACTAGATCTCCCCGGTGGATATCGTGCACCGCTAAAATGTGATCTTCCTGGAAATAAACGTCGCCACCTTCAACCAGTCCGTGCAGGCGTGATTCCACCAGCGGATTATCCGTGATGCCGCCAAGGTAAGTTCCCGATCGCTCTGTGACACGCACCCAAAAATCTTCACCCCAACCGCGTGACGGAGTTCGTTGCTCAGGCAGTCGCAGGAGCGAAGCAGGGTGTTCATGCCGTAAAATTGGCTTCGTCATCTCGCCATTACATGAAGGACACGAACATCCCTGGGCATCCTCTTGATGGACCGAGAAACGAGGTGAATCGATCCGCAGCTCGACAAACTGACCGGGCTGAATGTGCCGTTTGATCACTTCAGGCGGAACTTGAAAATTTGCGGGGTTCTCACGGTGCATCACAACGCCATTGATCAATTGATAATCATTGGAGAATGTCTGGGATTCAAATCGGTTCTTTAATTCGCTCATTGAACTCATCGACGTGACACGAACATTTCTAATGTTATTCTAAAGGTTGGATTAGGGCACCCGCTCCAGTTCATCGCCCAAAACACCCAAAAACCCGAACACCAGAACACAAAACCCTTCGACCACCAAGCAGTGGTTGCCAGACGGCAAGACGGTCCGAATCCATCATCACGCTGAACGGTATCGCTGCGTCCTATTTCGGCACCAGTTCGAATTTCCCATCGCCCGTGTACGGTGCCAAAAGCTCAGGATGCCCAAGTGAAATAAGCCAAGCGGCACCGCTCGGACGAATCGTCGCCGGGCCATCACTGATAACCCCTGCGGTCAACTCAATGGTGATTTTTCGAACCCGTTGCCCCCCATGAATCTGCAGATTGTAAACATTGACCGGCGTTGGCTGAACTGCTGCCGCCCGGATACCCGTGATTGACTGATATGGCTCGCATTGGTTGGGAAACGCGACCCGGTTCCCGCCGGAATATGACCAACCATCGGCGCGGACATCCTCCACAGGAACGACTTCTCGCTGCGAAATGAAATCAGCGTGATTGCCAGTCAATCGCCATGCGACCGGACTGACCTTTCCAGTCGACTCGAGCTCGAACAGGTAACCTGTTCCGCCAAGCAGTGGAACGTTCCAATCATATTCGGTTTTAACGGGCTCTGCCTCGCCACTGCCACTGCCACTGCCACTGCCACTGCCACTGCCACTGACACTGACACTGACACTGTCCAAAGATTGATCTGCTTGATCCTGAATCGCGTTGAAAGAAACCTTTGCCGAAATCTGCAACCGATGCTTGCCTTCGGGGACCCACAATACAAATCCACGATCACCACGATGCTGACAATACAACTGACCACCGGTCAGCGTGGGTACGTCGGTTGCCACACGACAATTCGCAAGTAAGTCAAACACTGCGCGTTGATTATTCTCTGCTTGCTTGATCACTTGCGTTCGTTCGTCTTCAACCGCTTGCAATTCTGCAAGCTTTAACTGCTGATCTTGCATCAACAAACCAACACGCCGAATATCGGCAATGGATTCCACAATGACGTAAACGAAAATCACACCGAAAAATCCCAAGACGGTCAGCGTAACGATTTCTTGCAATCGTCGCTGTCGCTTGCGAACACCCTGCTTCGAGTCTTTTTCAATTTCAATCATGGCACAGAGTGATTTCGATGAAGTCCTCGTTTAATGATGAGCTAAAAAGAACTGAATGAACTCGATTGCTCGCTCAGCCAAACCGATAGATTGACTTGGTTTGCTGATTCGGAATCCACGGAAGATTGCTGCTGGAAGCGAAAGGTCACCAAACGGGGCAACGTGCGTCTGGGGGCAAAATCAATTTGCTCTTGAGCGGAGACGGACATGTATCCATTGGCACGAACACCTTCGCCTGTGATGAACATTGACTGACTTAGCATCTCACCGTTCAACCGAAGCCGAAATCGCCCAACGGAATTCTCCTGTTGCTCAACGACCAACGCGATCGCGTGTTCACCCGGTGGCAACCTCAACTCGAAAGGTCCAGAATGATCGAAGGCTGATTCGACCAGCAATACATCTTCGGATCCCTCTTTGCGATCCGACGGAGCATTGGTCGACTGCGGATGAATTCCAAGCTTTAACCAAGTTGGACGATTTGCCGGAACAAACAGCCTAAATAACAAAGATGCTTGCGATGCATCTGTGCGAATTGCTGGTGAACGTCGGATTGAAAGTGTTTCGGCGTCAACAGGCTCAATCGACGAGTAACGCTGAACCAATGCCGGAATCGTCTGCTCACAACGGTCACGGTTAGCTTGAAACGACGCGTTAAGATCATCCTGAGCAAGTTTCGTCGTGCGGTAATCGACTTGAACAGTCTGTTGTTGTTTCAGGGAATCAATTCGCATTGCAAGTTCAAGGCTATGCTTCTGCTCGATGACCGCTCGTTGATGTGAACGGTAAGCCACCATCGCAAGGGCAGAAACAGTCACCAATGCCAACAACGTCCGAATTGAAAACTTCATCATGCTGTCCAACAGATAATCACACGACGTAAAAGCGACCGATTAGAGAAACGTAACACAGCTGCCAACCCACCAAGCCGCTTTCCCGGCGACGTTAACAAAGCCTCCTAGATCTCGCCGGTACTGGTGACGTGAAGATCGTAGACGTCGTCAAATTCTCCAAGTGGCACACAGGATTTATCAACTGCTTCGTCACTGCTTCCACAGGCCGGTACGTGTGCAACACAATCTTTCGTAGCGCCCAGCCATTTTGCAATGCCACATTTCCTACGTAATGGCTCGTTCCACGATCCGAAAAGTAACGCAACGCTGCCTGGTGATGCTCGGGTAAATCGTGCAATCCAATCATGTACAGCGTAGACCTAGTCTTAGGCCGAATGGCAGACACGATCGCTTTTGTTGTATCCGATTCTGAACTCCGATATCAGTCGCATCGTCAAAAACGAAGTGTGTTTTCAAAACAGAGCGATTCAGCTTATAGCGTCTTGGTAGCGTCATACCCGGAGAGATAACGCCAGGATGAACCATGTGGGATTTACGCACCATTTTGTGCTCACCGGCCGTGCACAGTGCGTTTTGAACGCAGATGGCAAACCTAGCAAATCGAAAGTCTTGCGACGTAGTCGATAGATTAGCGAGGCACACGCGACCTCCACCCCAAGCGAAAAACGAGCCACAGACGGCACAGCAGTTGCACCAATCGTGAGATTGGAGGTGTCAAAGTGCTGCTGTAGCAGATTGGTCGATTCGTTTTCGCAACAGGTTTCGTGGCCTCCGCGATGGCCTCGATCGTATTGACTACCCAAGGAACGAATCCATGATCTATGACCCATCATGCTGTCTGGAACCAGGACGACGAGGCGGTTGGCGGATCGGCATTCGCTCCTGATGGGACAGGATTGGCATCGGGCTTTTACGACAAATTGATCAAGCGTTGGAATTTATCGCGCGGCCAAGTCATTGCAACTTTGCGAGGACACAGAACCAAGTGTTTCGGATTGCATGGTCACCCGATGGCAAATTGTGCTGTTATGCAGCGGTGATGGGTCAGCCAATCAGTGGAACGTCCCCCAAGGAAAAGCAGATTTTAAGCTGGCCCGTCATAGTGACCCAATGATGTCCGCGAGTGAAACCGCAGATGGCAGTCTCAGCGCGACCGCCATTTTTCACATTCAAGCGTTGGATCAAGGGCAAACGCGATAGTCGCCCCCAGACTCTCAAACATCTGACACCGTCGCCTCCTCTCCCGACCGAAAATGCTTGCGTTCGGAACGGAAAATCATGTTCGCTTCTTTGACACCGAAAGTGGCACAACATTACCCCAAGAGATCCCAATTCACCGGAATGGTGTACCAAGTCAATTACGCACCCGATAGAAAATGGCTCGCCATCACATTGGGCGACCAAGTCGCGATCTGGGATCTCGTTCACCACAAGATGCGCATGGCGATCGAGGCAGACGCCAGCGTTTTGTTTGCGGCGACCTTTCCTGCCAACGGTGAATTTCTGATTACCGAAGTTCGCGAACGGGTCGTGTGAATCTGGAGCATGCGAACCTGAAACTTCAAACAGAACTCTACGTCCCGGCAGAAACCATCTTTCTGAGTGCGGTTTCCCCAGATCGCCAGAGGATCACTACTGGAGTCTATGAAGGAACAATTCACCGCTGGTCTCGGTTAAATCCTTCGTAAGGTGATACAGCGACAAAGATTTCACAGCCAGCGGGTTCACTCCATGCACCTTCAGATTTCGGCCGGCCAAACAGAATTATGAACGTCGGAATTGCCTGCCACGGTCGAATCTATTTTTCTCCTGAAAGAGTTCGATAAACTTCCGCGTAGCGGCGGCCAAGTTCCCGATAAGCGGCGGAATCAAAATGTACTTTGTCACCCTTGTGGCCAAGCCCGTCGGATCGGACGAACGCTGTTTTTCCAACCTTCTCCGGAAGTGATCGGTGCGCCAGATCTACCTTGCGTTTGTCCTCACTCCATGGCCGTTCAGAAAACTGTCCCATCTGGCCAGCGATAAACGGCACCCCGGGTGATTTCAATTCGGCACGAAACCGTGCGATTAGCTCGTGCAATTTCTGCTCATAGACTTCCGCGAGTTGTTCCTTGGAATCAGATTCGCCCTGATGCCAGAGGATACCCTTAAGCGTTCCCGATTCCATTGCGATTTTGGCACGCTTGATCGCATCGTCATATGGATGACTGTTGGTTTGACGGTGGTACCCACCGGGCTGCCAAGCAGAGATGGGCGAACCTCCGATCGCACAGGGGATCAATCCAATGGAGATTCCCGGCGATGAATCAGCTACCAACAAACCGAATGTGCGGCCCAGGCCAACACCGGCAACCTTCTTATCAAAGTGAATCGGATCAACGGCAGGCTTCCACTGATTCTGCTTAGTCAACATCAGTACGCGCGGATTCGCCAATGCATCTTCCTCCGCCATTTCCCCACGTCCCGCCATGTTGGATTGACCGACGAGCAGGAATAGATGCAACCTCTCACGCTCTGGCAAATCTACCGGATCCGCGCCGTCAGCGGACGGCAATGCCATGTAGGTCAACGCAAACAGAACGATAAACAATCGATCAAAAATCTTGATGAAGTGCATTGGACCAACCCCAGGCAGAGGAATAAAAACAAAACGCTCTCACATCATCGCAGATAGGCAATCGGCCATCCATCAGTGAACGAATGCAATTCAGAAAGTGCTCACTCGAAGACAAGCAGAACATCGCACGATGGAAGGACGAGCGAACCTCTTAGATAGTGGACATAAGCCTGAATCTCCAAGCTAGTTCTCGCATTGAAAAGGCCGCGAGGTGCCAAGAGCAAGGAGCGACCGGCGATTTTTCTAAGACGATTTACCCAGCCCGCATAATTGGCATTTAATTCAGGGCATCCACCAAATCAAAGCGGTGTTTCCGATTGACGCTGAAACGGATCCGGATAAATTCAAGCTCGTCGTGGTGGCAAACGCAGCCCGTGACTACTTCACCACGATGCCAGTCCCGTGTTTTTGGAATGACCCCGAGCCCGCGTCGCCGATCTCTAAGACGGTGACGAGGCCAGAGGCAAACCTTGGCCAGCGTCTGAGCCCCACTCACGGACACAAGACCGCGTGATAGTGCACTTTCACGCGGTCTTTTTCATGCGCCCATCGTGAGGTATCGGACCACAACATACGGGCGTTTTAGTAGTAGGAAACAGACTCCGGTTCCACCCATTTTCGACCCTCCATGAACTCTGTTCTGGGAGAGGCTATTCTAACTGACGCTTAACTTCTTCTACGATGGCATTCTCGATGGTCGGTGCCCACAGGGTGGGCAATCCATAGTACACCATTGATGACGCACCTTCGTAACCACCTTCACGCAAGACGCGACGCGATGGGATGTATGCCATGACATCGTTGGAATAGCCGGCGACCCAAACGTGACCCTCGAGCTCTGACTTGAGACGCAAGGCATAGTCGACAACCACTTCCCCACCAAGCATCACCCAGCGAAGATCCGCCCCCAACTTCCAGACTTCAATCGGATAAGGATA
>JAYZAR010000245.1:0-4456 GCA_036339635.1 Planctomycetota bacterium
TGACGCCAGGCGATCGAACAGCACGGTTTGAGACGGTGACGGGTTGGATGACGGCGTAGGTTATGGGCAGCTTGCTGACCGCCGGTGCAGATTCACTCAGGATAGGAATACCGGGGCTAGGAGGACCGGGGGGAGAGACTGTTCTCAAAACAGCTGGTTAGCGGACGCTGGCTCGGTTTGTTCATATCCGGCTTCCGCGACTCAGATTTCAACGTTCTATTTGTCCGATGTCGCTTTGGTCGCTTGTGCGGGAATTTCGATGTTGAGCGGGCCCGAGGTTAGCGTCCCTTTCCAATCAGAGGCCTGTTGATCCACGACTAACACTGCCGCGATGCAGTATTTGCCGGGACTTGGCGATCCGATTTCTCTTGTAATCGCCAGGGTGCGTTACTTCTATTGTTTAGGCCGACATTCACTGCCTCTGGCCATGCAGCTTCCCCAGCACCAAGCTCGATTTGCCGACGTTTCCCTTCCTCTGCATCAACTTGGAAATTGATCAATTCGCGGCCACTGTCACGAAGAGTGTCCCGCGACAAGTCGGACTCAGGGCGAGCCACGTCCAATATCTTCTCTAAATGATTCGTGCTCTGATACGTCACCACCACCGGCTGGCCACTTTTCTCGGGTGTGAGAATGATTTTAGATGCGAGCACTGCGCCGTCATTACCAACGGCGAGACAATCCCATGTAGAAGGTAAGAGCTGCATATCCTTGCTGCCTGTATTCCGCAGGTGCACCGTCAGCTTCAAATTGCCGCTCTTCGAGATCACGTTATAAAATCCTTCGATTTTGTGAGTCTTGCTCAGTTTTACCGGCGGTGAGATTCCGAGCTGCAGACCATTGGTTACTGCACCCCAGGTAATACCGTCAGCCTCCTTTTTCTCGATTACTTCTTCCGAGCAGGCGATGGCGGCGGTACAAAATAAAGCGCAAATGGCGGTAAAGATAAGTCGCATCGGAGAAGTTCTTCTCTTGGAAAAGGTAGCACCAAGAACCTAACGGCTCCAACCTCGTTTGAAGCTCCGAAGCTCCAAATGAGTAGCGATCGGAGGGTGTCGTTAACGCGCTTGTAAACGATGCGGCGGCACCAAATCTTAAGAAAAATCGAAGACGTTTTGCAAAGAGATACGACGCCGTATCCCCGTTATGCGTTCGGATCAGATATTGGTGCGATTCCGCACTTAGGGTAGCCTCATGTCACCAGAGAATTCTGCACTCAGAGCTCGTGCACTTGCGGTGTAGCCCGGATTGATCAGACGTCGATTGAAGCCCCGACTACGGTGACTCAAACCATCAACCCGCGAGAACCGCTTTGACGCGGTTCCCACCCTTGAACGATCGCAGGGCTTACGGCCTGCGTGTTGACCTGTAAAACCCGTGGTTGTGAACGCAGGATATGCGAATCCTTCAGCCAACCGTTTAGGTTGCCGGATCAGGCACTGGGATCGGTACGTTTTCGAGATCTGGGTTGCTTGGTACCGAATCCATCTTGGGTTCAACGGCTCGAAAGTTGTCCGGCATTATTTGAGGATCGGCGTACTCGATCGTGGACTGGTCAATGATGGTGGGTTGCCCGACGATGGGGGCATGTCCAAGGTTGACTGTGTTGGTGCGACTTAATTGATGATCGCATGGCCCGCAGGATCCGCATGGCGCGGTTTGCTGACATTCGTTCGACGTCCCACGCCAGAAACGTAAGCCTGAGCAATTGCAGCCAGCCATCGGCAGCACGAGAAGACAAATCACTTGTATGGACGAGGCGTAACGCACGGGCGCGTCTCCGATAGTTGGTGACAGCATCCTTGCGATGAAAGGAATTCCCTCTTCCTGATCTATCTACCTTCGGTAACTGGCTCCCTCGATGTCGATCCAATTTGAAAAAACAACGATCAATCCGGTCGTAACAGTTGCGCCGAGTTAGACGGTGGTAACAAAATACCGATCGGATTGAGCGGCCCGTCACGATTCAAAACAATCCGGCCGTTCTCTGGCAGGCTTAAGTGAGAAAATGTGAAGCCAGAGACCAAAGAAGCGGTTGGCTGCGACGCATCTGGGAGCCCGTGGCTCGATTCTTGCAAAAAGGGCGAGGCGAATGGCGAAGTTGATTGCAACGCGAACCGGCCTGCCGCCTGCACGTTGTTTTCGGCAGCAATCGGGTTCAGTGAGTCATCACGTAGAAAATGATGTTCATGCCCATCGGGTAGGACCACTTCACGGCGTATTCGCGAAAGTACTCCGGATCCTCACCTTCGCGTTCCCAGCCGTCACCTAGGTCATTATTGTGACAGAGCAGGACCGCGAGCCTTCCGTTTTCATCAAACAGGCCTTGGTAGTTGGGTCCGCGATCGCTCCCCGGTCCATGATCTTCAAAGGTTCGGCCCGATCGCCAATGGCGAATACTGGGTACCTGCGGTCGTGTATTGAGTTCGTAAACGGCGTGGAAAATTTCGTGGCTTAGTGGCAGTTCGCGCGGTTGCCATTGCGGAACCGCCCGCGATAACTGCTCCGTCACCACTTGCCATTCACGGTCGCCCCAGAAATCATCCAGCATTAGAAAACCACCATTGGTTAGATAACGCCGCAATGCGACTGCTTCTTCTTCGCTGAGGTACATTCCGCCAACACCATTCATGTACAAGAATGGGTAATCCAGTAGTTCGGGATCGGTCAGCCGAAGTACTTTGCCGTTGGGCTCGACTTTCAGTGATGTCAACTGTTCCAGCCGCAAGGAAAAATTCCAGTCACTGTCGGGGTAATCGTTTTGCCAACGGTTTCCGCCTCGACCCCGTCCATAACCATCGCGGGAATCGTATTGGACTCGAGCGAATGTAAAGACGTCGTCCCGGAAGTCCGGGTCGATCTCCCACATCGGAAAGCTGCTGCGGTCGGGTGAACTACTCGGCCTGCCACGCCACCGGTCCCTCTGCGCGAGACTTACGCCACAGATCGCCAATCCGGCTATCAGTAATGCTGATCTCCGCACGCTTGTCACGATGATTTTCCTATCTGTGAATCGGAGTGGTCATGGGGATTCCTGACTGATCGCTGATCATCCCCAGCAAAACCCGAGCAAAAACGTCGCAAAGTCATCCGTCTAGAATTCTAAAAGTCCCAGTCTAGCAGTCTGTCAGTCTGATTTGATTTGCTGTTCGATGGGGCAAGTCTTTTCTGAAACGGTGTTGCCAGTGTGTAGGGTGCTCTTTCGTTCGATCAGCATGATCCAGCATTCGTCCTTGGCGATCGGATTATGTCGGACACCTTTCGGGACAACGAACATTTCACCTTCGTTTAAGCAAACCGTTTGCTGCTCCATTTCAATTTTCAAGCTGCCCCGAAGCACAAAGAACAATTCATCCTCATCGTCATGTGCATGCCAGGTCAAAGTCCCCTGAACCTTGGCTACTTTGACGTATGCGTCATCAACTTCGCCGATGACGCGGGGCGTCCACAGATCGGCGAGGGATTCAGCGACCAAACGCGGATTGATAACGTGTTCCATGTTGGCGAGGCTCCGGTGCATGCAGTGAAGCGAGTCGAGAAACGGTCGCGGCCTTGGCGGGCAGGCTGCTGTCCGAACTGCTGAACAACTTCGATTCAGTTGATCGACCGACAGTTTGCTCCGCGTCGAGACTTCGTTTGGGCAAGATGGATGAGGGTTTTAGTAGATGGATGGGGAGCGAGGCAGTGAGATTGTTGCCTCTGCACGATGCCCGTATTTGAGCAAAGCGGTTCGTCCCCCACAAGCTTAATGACTTCCCCCGCAGAGGGCTCAGTTCGTCGAGGCGGTCTTTGTTACTCGCTCAGCAGGTGAGTCCAGTTGTGTGTCACTGAATTCGGCATCCGACAGCCCGACATTCACGCGAAGCTTGGTGTAGGTGTACTCTTCCATGAGCGGTTTATCATCGGCAGGTTTCTCGGGCCAGCCATAAACAGTCAAGCGGATCGGCAGTTGTAGCTCATCAACGACGTACAGGTTCGCTTCATGAAATTCCATGCCTTCGCCACGCTCAGGATGAACCACTTGAATCCGTGTGCAGACACGCTCACCAACCTTTGCTGCGCGGAAGTGTGTCACTCGCGTGTTCTCGCCTGTCGGGTCGTTCGCCATGTCTTGCTTGGCCCGCGAACAGAGTTGATTGATCATCATGTTGAAGCCGATGTCGGTGACTGGGTATTTGCTTTCCCGCCGCGCGCTGGCACCGGTTGGATCGATCGTGAGCCTTACATTCTGTAGGCTGACACCACCTTTTCTGACCAGCATTCGGTTGTTGTTCTGGCCATCCACGTACAGAATTCGGCGATCTTTCAGGTTTCGAGGAGCCAGGAACCGCATGAATACAGCCATTGGCACAACTTCGTTATCAAGCGTCTGTTCGCAACGCATCTTCACATCGATGAATTGATAACTCTGCAGTTTGCCATTAATCCTTTCCCGCTTGATCAAACGCCCGGTGTA
>JAYZAR010000246.1:0-12526 GCA_036339635.1 Planctomycetota bacterium
TTTCTTGTTTGCTTCTCATGTTGGGAGATAGACGCCTGTATGTAATCGATGGTCGAATCGGATAACAAATAGGACGCTTCATCCCTCAACTGACGACCTTCATCCAGTGGCAGCCCCTCGGCTAGCAGCAAACTTTCATCACGGTCTTGCTGTTCCCATCGCTGCTGTTGTTGCTCGACTCTGGCTCGCAATCGCAAGTTTTCACGGTTGGTGTTGATCCAACTGACAATCCGCTTCCAACTTCGTAGCAGTGCCTCGTGAGCCAGGCTGGCGACTGGAGTTTCGCCCTCACGATCAGTCGTTAGAAAACGCTCCGCAATCAATGTTTCCATCAGTGTCTTTTGTGCGGGCGTCGATGTGAGATCAGCCACCGTCGCGCGACGACGCACACCAGACTGTTCCCCCGCCGTATCAACACTGACCAGAAGCGGCAGGATCTCATCGAGTGCAGCCTGGGCGTCAGCAGGCAAACTCCCAAACGTCTCGTCGGCCCGCTTGCCGATCGCGCCTTCCACGCCACCCAGTTCGACATAGGAGGCAAACATCATCACGCCCCGCTGTTCGTCTCGTTGTTGATACAACTCTGCGAGGGTGTATTCCAGCAGCGGCAACGCGTCGGTGTCAGTCGAAGCATCGTCCCAAATGACCTGATCGAGTGACTTCGCTGTCTTTTCGTTGCGTTCAAAACCGACACCCGCTAAACGCGCCGGCTCCGTGATCAAGCGTTGGATAGACGCCGTATCGGGTGGCGTCAGATCAAATTGCCCAAGCTTACCCTTCAAACGTAAAAAAGTTGGCGAAGTCTGCGCATGGTGATAAAAGTCACTTCGCATTGTTGCGAGGACAGTGACGTGGCCGCTTTCCGCCAACGCTTTGATGGCATTAAGGAAACTCTCTCGGGCATCCTCCGTCGTATTGCGATCGGTCCAAAGCTCCTCCATCTGGTCAAGGATCAACAGCAAACGGATCGGCTTGTCGGCAGCCTTGAACCTGGGAACAATCGAGAGTTTGACCGCGAGAGAAGCGTTCTCTTGTAAACCTTCCGCAATCTCCTGGCGAGATTCCGCCGAGTCAGCAAGGTCCGGCAATGCCTCGCAGAGAGAGCCCACTAAGGCATCAAACAAACCTCGTTCGGCGAGCGTTGGGATAAAGCTGGCGACGTGCCATCGCACGTCCTCGTCGACGCCGGCGCTTTGCACCAGATTGGCAGCGACTCCGGCGCGGGCCAACGAGCTTTTTCCCGAACCACTGGCGGCTACGATCACCACAAAGGCACAGCCTGACTGTTCTTGATCTCGCAACCGCTGCAGCAGATCACAGGTCTCTTCATCACGACCGTGAAAGATCGGTGCGTGTTCGATGTCGAACGTTTGCAAGCCACGATAAGGTTCGCCTTCCCAGGTCGCCGCCGATTCCACTTGCAGTAGATCATCCAGCGAGCGTCGCAGGTGGACCCGCAGTCGTTGGATGAATCCGATCGGTTCTTGGTACGTCTGATAAGCCCGCAGGTTGCGACCTTCGGCGTCGTGGAAGTGCTCGACGACGAAGGATTCGGCGAGTTTGCGCTGCTCGATCAACTCTTCCCACTGAGACGTATTTGCCTCATTGAACCTCTCCAACAAACCAGCATTGTCCTGACGCACGTAGGCCAGGATAACCGGACGCTTCTGCCCACTCTGCTCAAAGGCAGTCAGCATCAAATCAAACTCACGCTCAGTCCCACTGCGGTATGGGGTACCATCTGCTTTGGTGACCGCAGCGCCCAGCGGTGAGCCGAGTCGTGACCAGAGAATGAACACCGCGATGTCGATCGGCTCTTGGTCCAGCAGGATATCGATCGTCTCTTGAAACGATGCGGTTGCTGGCAGCGCTAACTCCTCCCACAGAAGGGTCTGCAGTTGAGCACCGGGATACACGTGCCTCAAACCTTCGACCACGCGCCGAGCGCCTTCCCGCTCCTCGGCCACATCCCCGGGGCTGGAGATAAAGATACGGACGGTCTGCTGAGAATCTAGCATGTCAAGGAAGCGAAAACGGCGGGCGAGCATCAGACATTCCAGGCTATTTCAGCCCGCCGATGGGTCAAGCCAAATCTAACTAGACACAACTGCGACCGGTGTTCAGTCGCAATTCAGTGTGAGCAGCCAATTCGTCATGGCGTGATCATGAACGAGCCGGAGCTGGGATCGAAAAACGTGATTTAGACGGAACGGTCGTTCATCTCCATGCGTTGCGCCATTCATTTGGCACCCACCTATCGAAAGCCGGCGTTGCGCCGAGAGTCGCACAAGCCGCCATGCGTCATATTGACATCGCATTGACAATCAACACCTACACCGATGCCCGGCTACTCGACACCGCCGAAGCTGTCGAAGCGTTGCCGTCATTGCCGCTTGATGGTGCGATTGGTGCACCGCGAACCGATGCACCAATGGATGCACCACAGTTAGGAAAAGAGAGTCATATAGAGTCACATCCTGAGCATTCCGGCGACTGTGGCGACGACACTCAAGGTACAAGAAAACGCCGCGAATAATTGGGATTCACGACGTTTGATTCAGTCGGGGCGACTAGATTCGAACTAGCGACCTCTACGTCCCGAACGTAGCGCTCTACCAGGCTGAGCCACGCCCCGTGAGAATTCGTTTGTACCGCTTGGTACCATCCTGTGCTGATCACTTGCCGGTACTCCGAACCCCTGTTTCATTTATCCTAGCAAGCCGCGTCGGTGAGATTCAAGAGGCTGCCCATGGCATTGCGGGTATTCCCAGTAGCACGCAGAAACTGGGAGCATTTGAGGAGCTGCCTGCACTTCATCGCAGCAGGACGCACCACCTCCGCGGGTTGAGCAAGTCTTGGTTTTACCGAAGGGGGAACACCGCCATTTTGCGAGCAGCTTTGCACGGTTGACTTCGTTGTCCGCCCCGAGCTGCCTTCGCATTCCTGTTGGTGAGCGTTTGCTCCGGCCGCTCGACGGGTTGTTTTCAACGCTACTATTCGGACTGCCCAGCTATGATGCGAGAAGACGGCTGTAACCTTCCTACATGAAGGACCTAACGGTGATTGAGAGATCCAGTTTGAATGATGATCTGAGTCAGATGACGGACCAGACGAATGCGAACGCAGAGGCCATCGCACCAACGATTGAATCAGAGAGAGTTGGTTCACTCGATGTGCTGCGGGGATTCGCGCTGCTGGGCATCCTTGTGATGAACATTCAATCGTTTTCGATGGTCAGTGCCGCGTATATGAATCCGACAATAGGCGATCGACTGGAGGGACTCGACTGCTGGATCTGGCTCGCGTCGCATTTGTTGGCCGACCAGAAATTCATGACGATCTTTTCGATCCTCTTTGGTGCCGGTATCGCGATGATTGCAGGCCGCCAACGACAAAAAGGATTGCCTTTCTTGGGGCTCCATTATCGTCGGATGGGATGGTTGTTACTGATCGGCCTAATTCACGCTTATCTGTTATGGTATGGCGATATTTTGGTGACGTATGCGTTGTGTGGAATGATCATCGTGAAGTTTACCAAGTTGTCGCCAAGGCTTCTGTTGCCGCTTGGATTTTTATCGCTCGCCGTTCCCTCCCTCATCATGTTTGCTTTCCAGCTGTCGTTACCCTACTGGCCCGAGGACGCAATCAGGGAGCTTGATTCAGGGAGCTGGTCGCCCAGCCTGGAATTACTCGAGGCCGAACGGGAAAGTTATCGCGGGCCATGGCTTGTTCAGCTGCCACATCGCGCGGAGGCAGCTTTTGTGATGCAGACGTTTCTTTTCTGGTTTCAGTTAGCTTGGCGAGCCGGAGGGCTCATGCTCATCGGCATGGCTTTTTGGAAATGGAAAATACTGACAGCGAAACGTTCTCGCCGGTTCTACTGGTTGCTGGTAATGGCAGGACTGCCCGGTACCCTCCTGATTCTCTACGGTGTCTACCGGAACTTTAAAGCAAGCTGGAGCGTCGACTATTCGATGTTTCAAGGGACACAATTTAATTACTGGGGCAGCATTCTGGTCAGTCTCGGTTATATCGGCATCGTTATGCTTGTTTGCAAGAACCCGCAGATCTTGGCAAAGCTAAATCCGCTCGCCGCAGTTGGCCGCATGGCGTTGACCAACTACCTGACGCAGACGTTCCTTTGCACGTTCATTTTCTACGGGCATGGTTTTGGTTTGTTTGATTCAGTCTCGCGTATGGGACAAATGTCTGTCGTGGTTGCTATCTGGGCTTTGCAGCTCCTTGTGTCCCCCCTTTGGCTCAAGTATTTCCGTTTCGGCCCCTTCGAGTGGATGTGGCGTTCATTGAGCTATTGGAAGATTCAGCCGATGCGTGTGAGATGAAACGTTGTTGTCGTTGTCAGAGATGGCGAAGACACCGCGAATCGCGTTTACATGGTGGTGTTATCGACCGAAGCTACCGATACCACCACGTTCTCAATCCGACGCGATTTACCCAAGGCATCAATGATCGAGGGAGCGTTTCCGTTTTACACAGAGCATGCGAAACGTGGTCCGCCGCCCAGAGGTGAACGCTTCCATCAGTCAGGTCGTGAGCCCAGGCAACACAAACACCAGCACCTGAGGATTTGCCCGCTCACGGAAGCCTCACGCTGCCGTCCTCGCGGCTGAAATAAGTCGTGACAACGCATTGCCGTGCGGCCAGTTTGGGTCTGTCTAATCAGATCAGGCACAAGGACATTGCTCAGGGCAAGCTCCGAGCCTGTCATCATTCCCGAGCGAATCCCGGGCTAGTGTCGGCGGCATGTTCGGATTGATCGTTTCTGCCGAAAAAGTAATACCACCTTGGTCAAGGGATGTTTTGGTGTGAGTCGATCTGCGAAAACCCTTCGCCCCGATCTGAATGCACAACCAGAAACGAAAGGCATGCTCTCGATAGACCCGCGGAGAGGGATTCCAATCAACCCAAAACGAGAACGCGATTATGTGGAATGGATCACGCCTTTACCAAGATGGGCGAATCTCGGCTGAGCAATTTGCGGATGCAATCTGTCACTTAGCAAACCGGCGGAAAAAGCTTGGTCAACTTGCGATGGTCAAAGAATTTCTGTCGGCCAAGCAGGTCATGAACATCTTTGGCGGAACAAGCGAGAAACCCGGCTGTGAAGTTTGGTGAACTCGCGATCTCGCTCGGCTTTCTGAGCGAGGTTGATTTGGCCCAGTTGCTGGGATACCAAACCCAAGGCTCACCATCACTTTCCAGTATCCTGCGAGAGCTTGGCTATATCTCGGAGGAGGATTTGGGAGCTTTGTTCGATGAGAACCCGTCTGAAATCCAAAGCCGTTCGTTTGCGTCGCTGGTAAACGCCGCCCGATCGTCCGCTGCGGTACGATAAGCGAACGCGGTTTGGCCCGTCTTGCTAAATCTTGCGCAAAAGGGTGCGGGCGCTTGAGTGCGGGCTTGAGCGAAGGGTGGCGATTGCTGGGTCTCAAACGCTGGGTGCTGAACGAGGCAATGCGCGTTGTTCAAGGGAGTTGGTGTCGATCGCTAATAAGATCGGCGAACGACGGTCTTCCTTCCCGCCAAAAAAGGAATTCAATAGCCCATCGATTGGGAATCTCGAAGATAACGATGCCCGACCGAGGCATCGCTTCCCTGAGCAAGTGTAAGAACATACAACAGGCGAATCATTGCCAAATGAAAATCGCCGGCCGCAAATAGCCGTTCCTGCCCAAGACGCTCTGATAATCGCTCAAGAGCAGCGTGCAGCCTTCTTCAACCAGTCAGATTCGCACGTCTATCGTGCGATGAAGTGAATCACCGAGCTGGTTTTTAAAGTGACGCGTCTTGCGAAAACAAATCGTCAACTTGATTTGCCCAGGAATCACCCGATTCGGTTGACTCGGTTATCAAAGTTTGAGTGGTCTCTGCTTTGGCGATTATGCCCGTCGGTTCAGACACAAATTGGAGCTTAGACGGTTTTGGTGCCGTCAAGCCGACCAGTTCTTGTTGATCCGCCATGAGGTAACTCGAATCAGTGCGACTCAAATCCTCGTTGCGATCAACAAACACGATCGCCTCACCTTCCCCTTCAGCGACATCTCTTGCCAATTGGTTGATGACCCGCAGTGCGTCGAGCGACGTTACTGTATTGCTGCCGTTTTGGTCGTAATAGGATCCTGGCCAGGAAACAACATTCAGAGGATCGACCAATTCCTGCGTCGTGCGGTCCGAAAATGCGCGACGCCCCAATTCGTTAATGATCAAAAGGGCGTCGCCCGCCGTGACGGAACCCCCATTGTCAATGTCCGACGGATCAAGCGGATTCTGCCATGGTTGGGTTGTCGCTACTTCTACTTGCGCTGCACTGGTTTGACTGTCGATGACTAGGAAAAATTCGCCGTCGGTGACTCGCGGCGACGCCATTCGCCAATCGGGATTGTCTGTCAAGCGGATCGAATCGCTCGCATCCAAACGCACCGTGACGGTGGAGTCATCTGGTGAAAGTGCCAGCACTCCGGACGCGTCCATGGTGATCCTGGTCTCTCCGGTACTGGTCAGATCAAATTCGTGCAAGTTGACACCTGCGAGATTTCCGTCTGAGGTTACATCCAGGTTCGCCCCATCGACAGTTACCGAGTTAAAGCCACCACCCCCATCTAGATTGAGACCTTTGGAAGTACTGAGATCGATGCTAAACCTGTCATCCTGAAGACCACCTTGCACTTGTAAAGTCCCAACCGACTCATGTGGTGCAGCAAACAAAACGTTCGAACCGTCACTCACCTGCCACTGGCCCGACCGTCCTGAAATCGCCGTATCAGAACTTACCAAGCGGATGAGTGGATTGGGGGAATTCGATCCGTCGAGCAGCGTCACGATGTAGTCTTCGACTTCGCCATCTGACGCTTCGCCGATTGGTGATAAACCGCCCGCTGTACTGAGTCGGAATCGAGCGGCTACGCCACTGGCCGACGCGCCAGCAGGAACCGTGTAGCCGAGCGTATTTTCGCCAGCGGTCAGCGAAACACCGTCGTAGATTTTCTCGTTGACGTCATCCCAAGCACCATCGGCATTGAAGTCGATCCAGGCGTCGAGCTTGGATTCACCGGACGCCGTTACAAGAAAACTGGCGGTCGTGCTGCTGGAACGATCGACAACCGCATCGGCCAGTAACGCAACCCCGTCATCGTTATCCGCATCGGCGTTGGCTGATGGTTGGCCATCCGCATCCAAATCAACACTCGCGCCGAGGGTCAGATCGCCGACGACGTGTCGTGCCCCCTCATCGACGTTCAATACGGGATAGGCGGAGGGGGCATCGCCATAGTCAAACGCGGCGACGACGTTAATCAGGGCATTTGCCGTTGCAACGTTGTAGTTAGTATTTTCGGTGGGGGTGAACGTCACCATCAGTGATTGATTGGCACCGACAGGTAATACGGTGCCGGAGTTGGGGGCGTAAGCGAAGGTGCCATCGATATCCGCTGTTGCGTTGAGCTGGTCTGGCCCCAAGGGTGTGCCGGACAGGATGTCGGCGGGGTTTGTCCAGGCGATGCTTGGATCGGCTTTATTCACATCGATCAAAACCGTTTTGGTTGCGACGTCGTAATTTGCGTTATCCGCTGGAGTGAATTCCACCATCAAAGGTTGATCTTGCCCGGCGTTCAGCGAGGTGCCAAAGATCGGATCGTATTTGAATGTTCCTGCAATCGCGGCGCTCGCGTTCAACTGGTCGTTGCCGAGTAGTGTGCCAAATGTAATTGCGGCGGGATCATCCCAGTTAATGACGGGAATTGCCTTGTTGACGTCGATTTCCACTGTTTTGCTGGCAGTCGTGTAATTAGCAGGATCTGCCGGCGTGAATTCAACGGTCAGTGGTTGGTTCTGGCCTGCGTTCAACACGGTGCCCGCGGTTGGCGTGTACTCGAAGGCTCCCTCGACATTTGCCATCGCATTTAATTGGGTCCCACCCAATGCAGTGCCAAAGGTGATGGTGGTTGGATCGTCCCAGGTGATGACGGGCACCGCTTTGACCACGTCAATCTCAACGGTCTTGTTGGCGATTTCATAATTGGCAGTGTCGGTGGGCGTGAATTCGACGCTCAGCGATTGGTCCGCACCGGCATTCAACACTGTCCCTGCGGCAGGTGTGTACTCGAAGACTCCCGCGATCACGGACGATGCGTTCAACTGAGTCCCATCGAGTGCGGTGCCAAAGGTGATCGCTGCTGGATCATCCCAGTTGATCACCGGAACCGCTTTGACCACGTCAATCTCGACGGTCTTGTTGACGACTTCATAATTGGCAATATCGGTTGGCGTGAATTCGACGCTCAGCGGTTGTTCTGCACCGGCATTCAGCACCGTCCCTGCCTTGGGAGAGTAGTTGAATGAACCTGCGATTCCGGAGGTTGCGTTCAGTTGCGTTCCATCAAGAGCGGTCCCAAAGACGATTGTCGCCGGATCACTCCAGTTAATCGTTGGTACCGCTTTGGCGACGTCAATCTCAACCGTTTTATTAACGGTCTCATAGTTAGCTGTATCATTCGGGGTAAAGACAACGCTGAGCACTTGATCTTGTCCAGCACCGAGGAGCGTTCCAGCTGGCGGGGTATAAACAAACGAACCTGTCACAAAAGCTGTCGCGTTCAACTGAGTTGCAGTCAATGCGGTACCAAAGGTAATGCCGGCTGGTTCGTTCCACGTCACGACTGGCGTTGCTTTGAGCACATCCAAAGAAACTTCGGCGGTTCGGCTACGGAAAGCAAGCGGATCACTGGGAGTGAAGATAACGCTTAGTGTTTGGTTGTCGCCGGCGGAAAGTAGGGTTCCTGCTGCGGGTGTATAGACGTAGGAACCGCTGACGGGGGAACTGGCATTCAACTGCAGTGGGCTGAGCAAGGTTTCGTAGACGATGTCAGCGGGGTTGTTCCACGTGAGTGGGGGTAACGCAGCAAGTTCGGCGGCGCCCATGTCCAGGGTGTCGACGACCCGTGCGCCGCCGCGCTGGTCCAGGGAAAGCGTTTCCGAAGTATTCCCATCGGAGTCTAAATCATATTCGTCCACCGGCAGCAGCGCTGCGTTGGCGGCATCCAGGGCCGGACTGCTTTCAAGCAGTAAATGGCTCGGAAGTCGGCCGCCATTGTCCGTCAGAGGCCCTAGTTGCGCATCTAACGGATTACCATCGCTGCCAATCAGGTTTCCTTGTGTGTCTGGGGATTGACTGCTTTCGGCCAACGTGGTGTCGATGTTGTTTCCGATCAGCGAACTACGAACCGCGAGTGTGCTGGGGGCTGCCCCCGGTGCCACAAAATCGGGTCCTGCCGGAGCAACATTCCCCGCGACAATCGAGTTCACAAGATCCAGCGATTCACCATCTCCGTCCGCTTCAAACCCGATTCCTCCCGCTGCTACTAACGCTTGATTCTCGGTGATTGTGCTGCTGGAAACCAAGACTTCCGCGTCTTCACTGTAAATGCCGCCACCTTTTGCGGTCGCTAGGTTACCGCTGACCGTTGAGTTGACCAGGTTTAGTGAAGTCGCCTGACGCGTGAGACTGATTCCACCACCTTCTCCATTCGCGCGGTTTTGGCTGATGACGCTACTGATCACGGAGATCGAACCGGAGGATGCGGCAATCGCCCCGCCTTGCTTTGCTGAGTTGTTTGCTAAATGACTTTCCACAATTTCGAGGTGGCCAGTCGAATTCATCAAGATCGCACCGCCATCCTGATCGGCTGCGTCACCACCGCTCAGCGTCAAGCCTCGGAGCTGCACATCGCTTGCCTGCGTGATTCTCATTAACCGAAAGGAATCAGGTCCCGATCTGGAAATGGTCAAGCTGCGGGCCCCGACGCTGGTTTCGATGGTAAGTGATTTCGTGATAACGAGTTCGCCCAAAGCTGGATCCAAATCAATTGGATCGAGTCCGAAGCGAAAACCGATCACCTCGGCTTTCTCGGTTTCATTGGCGATGGCAATGAGCTCACGAAGGCTGCGATCACCGAGAGAAAGATCACCGTCGATCGAATCCTCGTTTGTATCGACGATGAACTGCGGTGCAGACTGAGTTTCGAAGGCCCCGATGTCAACGGCCGCAGCGATCCCAAAATTAACGATCCGTTGGTAGAGGCCCCCACGCTGATCGCTTGTCAGTTGAACGTCATCTCCACCGCCAGGTGTATCATCGGGGCCGAAGTTTACGGCTAGCGCATTATCACCGCGGTCGAGTCCAGGTGAGCTAGCGGTTTGGGCATGCGTAAGCGTTGGTCCCCCGTGGTCCGACAACGGCAACAATCCTGCGTTGACTGGTGCGCTGGCAGTGCCGATAAAGCTGCCGCTTGCACCGAAACGATCAGAGACCAATCCGGTTCCGTCATTGTTGCCAATTACACTCGAGGCGACTTCGCGCTTGGCGGCATCATTCGGCGATAGGAAATCGCCTGCTGAAGGTGCCCGGTTTTGCGCGATGATCGAGTTGTGCACTAATAGAGAAACGCCCTCGTTGTCTGCGATGACACCGATGCCACCACCTTGGCTGCCTGCCGTATTGGAGGTGACTGTCGCGTTGACCAAACGGACGGCCGCTCCATCAGACTGGATGCCGCCACCGCGTGCTTCCGCGCTGTTGCCGGACACTGTTGTGTTGGTCAGCGTGATTTGGCCTGTTGTGGTTGCCAAGCCACCACCGTCCCCAGCGGCTTGATTCGCGGCGAGCAAGCTGTCAGTGATGTCGACCCGTCCAGCGCCAGTGGCAATCCCACCCCCATCGGTTATCGCGCGGTTACCGCTGATCGTACTACGGCTTAGCGTGACCGGACCGCTGTCGTTGAAAAGCCCACCGCCATCACCATATTCAGCGAAGTTGTCTTCGATGGTGACGTTCGTCAATGTGAGGTTGCCCGACTCGTTAAAGATCCCGCCGCCAGAATAACTAACTTCGTTCCCCGAGATTTCGCTTGCCGTGATCGAAACATTTCCGGAGATGTTGTACAAGCCACCGCCACTATCAGCCGTATTGCCACTGATCGTGCTCCCAGAGATCGTGACATTTCCCTCTCCGCTGTAGATACCGCCGCCGTAGTAACCTTCTTGTGTTACGCGGTTACCAATCATGCTGGTGTCCGTGATTGCCACTTCACCACTGTTTGGACTGAAAATGCCGGCCCCCGAGCCGTAAGATTGATTGTTCTCGATTCTGCTGGAAGAGATGCTGGTGTTACCATCCTCGTTGTGGATTCCGCCGCTATCACCAAAGGAAGCAGTGTTGCCTGAAATGGTAGAAGAGGTAATGACTAAATTGCCATCGAATTCACTGTAAATCCCAGCAGCATTGTTGGCGGTGTTTCCCGTGACCACACTTTCACGCAACGTCAGGGTCCCGGAACTTCGAAACCGAATTCCAGCTCCGGCGTTCGCGTCGAGCCGACCTCCGGTGATCGTCATCCCTTCGAGCGTGACATCGCTCATCAGCGAATCGATATCGATCACTCGAAATTGGTTTGCCGCGCTCGTAGCGGCTTGTAGCGTCAGTTTGTCGGCGCCCGGGCCAATGATTGATACCGAGTCGGTGATCAGCAATGAACCTTTGGCGCTGTCGAGTGTAATCGTACCCGTCAAACCGGGGGCGAAGGTGATGGTGTCTTCGCCCAACGTTGCATTCGCGGCGATCACCGCGTCACGCAGCGTACAACCATCCCTATCGCACGTGCCATCCCCTGAATCAGTGAGGTCGACGACCGAGAAACTCGCCAGCATTCTTCGGTCTTCCAGAACCTGCAACAGGGTGCGTCGCCTGTGAAGCCGCCGTCGTTCCGGCGATAAATCTCGAGACTGTTGACGTGAACGGCGCGCAAGGGATTTCAGTACGCTGGAGAGCATGAGAAGATCATCAGAAGAGGAGTTGCGACGCCTCCGAGCGTGCACCGCTTGAACGTCGATCTTACTAAAATACACGGACGGCATTGCGCCTGGCAAATCAACCGGCAAAACACCGGCACCGGGCTGGACGGTTGGAGTCGCACCCAGGTTCCAAACTTGCCCGAACCCACCACTCTATAGAGGTATCTGGATGATTCTTTGTTTCCGACGCCTGCTGTCTGTCATTGCCGGTCTGCTGATGGGGCATGCGGTGACAGCGGACAATCCAGCCCGGCCAAATATTGTCGTGATTGTCTGTGATGATATGGGGTTTTCAGACATCGGTTGTTATGGCAGCGAGATTGAGACCCCGAATCTAGATCGTTTGGCGGCGGGTGGATTGCGGTTCGTTGATTTCCACAACAATGCAAAATGCAGCGAAACCCGGGCGTCAATCTTGACAGGGTTGTGGCATCAACAGTCCAGGAATTTGAAACAGCCTGGGCATGTAACGCTCGCCGAGGTTCTCCGTGGTGCTGGTTATCGCACGTTGATGAGTGGCAAATGGCATGTTGCCGATACACCATCGCAGCGAGGTTTCGATCACTATTTCGGGTTCCTGAGTGGTGCGATCAACTTCTTTACGGGAGCCGACTGGCAGACGGGCGAGAATCTGATGCGTCTCGGTGAACAGGAATTTCAT
>JAYZAR010000247.1:0-18445 GCA_036339635.1 Planctomycetota bacterium
CAGATTTTTTACGCACAATGCCGCGGCTTTACTCGAAAGGAAGCAACACGGATGATTGTCAGTGGCTTCTTTCAACAGATCTTTGACCGAATCACGATCGATTCGGTGCGTGAAGCATTGGGAGCAGCGATCGCCCGCCAAGTCCGCGAATACGAATAAACCACTGATCCATTACGGAGTTTTCCCATGGCATTAGCCGAAGATAGCGTTCGCGAAGCCCTCAAGCAGGTGATCGATCCCGAGTTGTTCGTCAATATTGTCGACCTCGGGTTGATTTATGTCGTCGAGGTAGGCGACGAAAAAGAGGATGGTCGACACGATGTGAAAATCGAAATGACCATGACCAGTCCGATGTGCCCTGCCGGGCCACAGTTGGTGGCTGGGACGAAGTCTGCGGCCGAAGGTTTGGAAGAGGTTGATGAGTGTGAAGTCAAGGTCGTGATGGAACCGGCTTGGTCGCCTGAAAAAATGACTGATGAAGCACGTGACCATCTGGGGATTTTTTAAACGCTCCCAAAATTAGGTACCTTACGCGGGTGAAGCTAGGGAATTCCCGTTTTGGTGAATTTGGCTTGGCGAATTCCCAGATTGCGGCGAAGTGTTTTGCAGGCAGGTCGGCTCGAAAGGTTCTAGTCATGCGAATCATGGTCGGTGAGTTTGTCTGCGGAGGTGGACTCGCTCAGCAGCAAAGTCAAGAGATCCCGGCGAGCTTGCGACTCGAAGGGGCTGCGATGCTGCGAGCAGTTGCAACCGATTTGTCTGCATTCGCCGAGGTGGTCGTGCCGCTCGACCCAAGGTTTATTGATGTCGCCCCGGAATCGGCTGAAGTCGTTGGCGTTGACCCTCAAGAAACGTTGTGGGGCAACTGGATAAAAGCCGCTGAGGATTGTGATGCCGCGCTTGTGATTGCCCCGGAGAGCGACGGGATGTTGGCCAAAGGGGTGGCAATGTTGCGGGCGGGGGGAGTCAATGTCATCGCTGGTAGTGGTGGGTTCCTGCGGGTAGCGAGTGATAAGGAACTAACCGCAAAACGCTTGTTAGCTGCTGGCGTGGCGCATCCGCCATTCATGACTTTGGCAGAGCGAAAGAACGAGACAGATCTGGAAGGCTATGACCGTTACGTGGTGAAACCGCGAGACGGATGTGGGACGCAAGAAATTCAAACCTTTGACTCGCTTGCAGAGGCTCGTGCCTGCCTGGAATCGAATCTTATTCTGCAAGCGTGGGTTGTCGGTCGCCCCATCTCGGTAGCGATGTTGGCCACGGCAAGCGATCAGATTTTTCTGCCAGCAGTTGCGCAGGTCCTAACCGATGGCACGTGCGATTATGCCGGTGGAAAAGGGCCATTGAATGAGGAGGATCAGCGTCGTGCAACCGCTCTTGCATCGCGAGCCGCTGCGGCGATGCCACCCACAGTGCGCGGGTTCGTTGGTTTTGATTTGATCCTCGGTGAACGTGTTAGCGACGATTACGTCATCGAAGTCAATCCGCGTCTGACCACCTCATACGTCGGTTTGAGACGTATGATCAACGGGAATTTAGCTGCCCGGCTGTTCGAAATCGAAACGGGGCCGGTGTCTTGTTGCACATCGGTCGATTCGGTGCGTTGGACCCCCGATGGACGCGTCTGGATCAATGATGCGGTTGCCGAAACGGGCTAATCGCGTCACGCTAGCGGACCACGAGAACCGATCGACTGCCAGCGAACGTTGGATTCATGTCAGTGTTAAGCCGTTTCTCGGTGAGAAAAGACAGCTCGCTCGGTAAAACGCACAAGTGGTCGGCGGCAATGGCCTAGGCATCAGCTTGAGCGTGCAGTTGATGATGATTTCAGTTACCCCGCGATCTATGGTTCACCATGGTTCGCTCAACCAGAGTCACCCACGGTGGAATGCAGCAGCGTCATCGGGATTGATATTGGCGGTGCCAATCTGAAATATGCCTGTCGCGATGGACGTGCATGGTCATGTCCCTTTCCGATGTGGAAGCAGCGGGATCAAGTCAGTTCAAGAATCGCAAAAGACTTGTCTGAGCACTTTGGTCTCGTTAACCACCTCCAAGGTGACCCTTGGAAGCAGCGGACGCTTGCGATTACGATCACGGGAGAATTAGCCGACTGCTTCGTTGATCGAGCAGAGGGGGTACAATATCTTGTAGCTCAAGCGATGGATGCTGCAGCGCACCTGGGGATTTCTGACGCGCGGTTTTACGGAGTGGATGGAACTTTTCACAATGCTGACTCGGCATCTCAACAACCCGACCTGATTGCTGCCGCAAATTGGCACGCCTTGGCGACCTACGTCGCCCGCGAGGTCCTTCCCGATGCTCTGTTGATTGATATCGGTTCGACCACGACCGACATTGTCCCAATTCGTGATCGTCAAGTCGCGACTCGCGTTTCCACCGATCATGAGCGTTTGAACGAGGGATCACTCGTTTACGTTGGTTGTCGCCGGACACCGGTCTGTGCTCTTGTTGAACGCCTTCGATTTCGGGGGCAATCGACACCGGTAATGAATGAGTTTTTCGCAACTATCGACGACGTGCAGTTGTTGCTTCAGTATGTGGGTGAGGCACCCGGTGATCTGGACACGGCTGATGGACAACCGAGAACACGCTTGGCGGCCGCGAATCGCTTGGCTCGCATGATCGGTTTGGATCGACGTTCCGTGAAGTCAAGCGAGGCTGAGGAAATCGCCGTTCAGATTATGGACGCTGCTCGTCAGCGTATCGCTGCGGGAGTGGAAACGCTCGATCGAGGTGACCCGATTGTATTGAGTGGCCACGGCCGTGGATTGCTTGACCTTGGCGGAAGAGAAGTGGTCAAGCTGGCAGACCGTTTTAACGAGGACGTGGCACGCTGTGCACCCTCGTTTGCCGTCGCTCATCTTTTGCACTGCGAGTTGACGGAGGCTCGAAATTGATGCGGCGAGTCGTCAAAATTGGCGGTAGTTTGTTGAGCCGGCGCGATCTGCCGATGGCATTGTCGACATGGATGTCGCAACAGACGCCTGCCGAAACGTTATGCATTGTCGGCGGTGGCAAGGTCATCGACGCAATCCGTCAGTTGGATGGGGTTCATCCTGGTGATCCGGCGATGATCCACTGGCTGTGTGTCGATTCGTTGCAGACGACGTTTCATTTTGTTGCGTCGTGGTTCGATTGGTCGATAATCGTTCGTCCAAGTGAATTCTGAGAAGCGATGGCAAGTGGGTTTTCTGCGGACGCTCCCACCCTGCTGAACGTTTCTTCGTTCTATTTTCCAGCCGCTGATTCTTTGAAACACATGACATTGCCGCATGATTGGCGAACAACGACTGACGCGATTGCCGCGTTGCTGGCGATCCAAACAGAGGCCGATGAACTTGTGCTCTTGAAGTCGTGTGAAGTCGAGTGTGGATTCACACCCCAACAACTCGCAGAACAGGGGATCGTTGACGATGCCTTTCCCGAGATCGCAGAGGGGATTTCAGTGATTCGAATCGAGAAACTTTGATTCAATTCATTCAAGTCAGTGCAGTCACAGCGGGCAAGGCTACCTCAACTGCTGTCTAGCACGGTCCTCGGCTCGGCCTGAGGACTCACGGGGCTCAGCTAACAGCGATTGCTCGGGTCATTGGTACGAAAAGGCCGATGGCGCGGTGCAGATTCCGACTGAAACGGTGCAGGATAAACGTTTACGCAGATCAGACGTCTCGCAACGCTAGTTCGCTTCGCCCGCCGGTTCATTCGCCTCGGACGCTTGTCCAGCTTCGGGCTTCGTTTCCGCTGGAGCACTGGTACTCTTTTCCACCGGAGCACTGGTGTCCGCTTCGGCTGGAGTGCTGGCTACAGCTGGCAATTCCTCTTCTGGCGTCTCTACGGCGCTAGCTGGATCAGCCTCTTTCTCATCGCGTCCAAGCAAACGGGCTCGAATTCGGTTGCCATGTTCTTGAGGATCGCCATCGGTTTTATAGAGTTCGACAGCTCGCTCTAGGTCACCCACTCTTTCGTTTGCTCGAGCCAAGTTGTACCGCGCCGACGGCTCCCAGAAAGAAATTTGCTCATCGGTTAGCACACGCTTTGTAAACCAATTCACTGCTGTGTCATAACGTTGGTCATCGTATTGAATCAAGCTGATCCAATAGGTGGCCGTTCGTTTGCCGAGCCGAATCATGGCTTGGGTTTGTTGCAGTTGCATTTCGTATTGCTCTGGCGTGGTTCCTAGGTCCCGCCGCACGTTATACGCTTTCTGCAGATCAACATCGATTCGCAAATCTTCGATTTCGAATTCGGGAGCACGCTGGGCCAAATACAGGGTGCGAGCTCCCTGCAAGTCATCGTCGTCATCGTCGTTGAACTGGCCTTGCAGATGTCGCCACCGTGCCATTGCCAGCGGGCCCTTTTCGTCGTCAAGCATTGCATACCGCGACACATACCAGAGCATGACCAACGGATCTCGTTCGACCGCCTTTTTCAATTCCTTTTCGTATTGCTCTGCCAGCAACGGCACGTCCCACATCCGCACGCCAGCAATGCCGGCGACGCTATCGATCTCTTCTTGCAAAACATCGACGTCGACATATGTGTTCATTCTTCGATCGCCGGTCAATCCAGACTGCAACAATTGCATGCGTGGGCTGATTGCCTCGGGAACGAGGTTCAGCAAGGCGATGCATTGTTGGACGTCGCCTTTACTCCGCCAGTAGTCAAAGAATCCCGGCACATTCATTCGTCGCAGAATCGCGGCGTCGCTTCTTGCTTGGGCAAGCGTGGCGATCCCGATTTGGCCTGGGCCGGGAATGTAAGTGGCCAATTCGAATTCGAACAAGTAGATCTCGTCCGCGATCTTCACTCCCACACACCATGGTTCAAGTGCACCGGTGTCGGTTGATTGGATAGCCAGCATGAACGCAGGGATCGACGCTTGGCGACACAACAGCGTGAATAGCCCACTCCGTTGCAACGAATCTCCGAATCCTCGCCAGACAGTATTGAAGTCAGTTTGCCGATAGCCCTCGCCGCGGAACTCCATCCCCAGCGAGAAGCTTGGTGCCTGCGGTGCTCCGTCGGTCAGCACTTTTGGTTCGTAAGCAATGTTGCGAATGGTCCAATCGAAGAGGCGGGTGGCAGTTCGAAGTTTTGCTGCGTCCGTTTCACCAAGCTTGGTTTCCGTCTCTAACAGCCAATCGGCCAGCAGTGGGTCGTCGCTCCGTTCTTGGTCGACCCATTCAATGATTTTGCGAGCGAGGAAGGTTTCTCGCAAATGATCGATGTCTGTCGGCTGGAAGGTTGTTCGTGTGATTCGCTCCGTCGCGACCTCGAGTGGCAATACGTTGCTGACGGTGCCAACGATCGCGGGAACATCACTGGAGGCAATCGATTTTGATTCGGCCCAACGGTTCAGGTTGTAAGCGATTTGGCGGCGAGCTTTTTCCGGATTCAGTTCCACCAATCGGCTGAGCAAACTGAACGCCTCGCCCAGATCGTCCTGTTGCGATTCGGCTTGCATTTTAGCTTGCCGCTGCGCTTGGATTGCCCGCACGGTGTCATGGTCATCTGAACAACCGACCGACAACCCCAAACCGATGATCAGGATACACGCCAGTGCGTAGAAATAGGAACTGGTCGGTGCGAGTCGGGTCATGACAGGGGCCGCGAAAGCGAATCACGAGGGAGTGCTGGCCGACCTTGCCTGAGCAATGATGTGAGAGGACACTCTCCGCAGCTGCAGCAGGCGGTCAATCAGCGGTTCAAACTGGTCCAACGGAATCATATTCGCCCCATCACTGGGAGAGCTCTCCGGGTCTGGGTGCGTTTCAAAAAACAATCCGTCGGTACCGATTGCTACGGCTGCCCGAGCCAATGGTTCAACCATTTCCCGGTTTCCACCGGTCGCTCCCCCCAGCCCACCCGGCCGCTGGACGCGGTGAGTCGCATCAAACACGCCCGGAGCGTTCAGGGAACGCATGACCACCAACGATTGCATGTCGTTGACCAGCCGACCGTAGCCGAAAAAAGTGCCTCTCTCACAAAGCAGGACTCCACCTGCTCCACTGCCTCGAACTTTTTTGACCACATATTGCATATCTTCGGGGGACATGAATTGGCCTTTCTTCACGTTGACCGGCTTGCCAGTTGCCGCTGCAGCAACCAGCAGATCGGTCTGGCGTGCTAGAAACGCCGGTACTTGCAGCATGGCACAGACCTGGCCCGCAGCTGCCGCTTGCTCAGGTAGATGGACGTCGGTCGTCGTCGGCAAACCGGTCACTCGACTGACCTCCTCCAGCATGGCTAAACCCTCCTCCAATCCGGGTCCCCGCTCGGCTTGCAGGCTGGTGCGGTTTGCCTTGTCGAACGAGGCTTTGAAAACAACATTCAGATCAGCGTTCTGGTTAACTCGCGCCATCGTGTCGGCAATCCGTAGCGTCAGCTCACGGGTCTGCAAGACGCAGGGGCCGGCAATTAACAGCAAGGGCTGATCGTCACCGCATTGATAGGAGCCAATGGCGACCGAATCCATGATTCATCTCAGGTTGAAAGGCAACGTTTCCAGACCACTGATTCATAAGGGCCTTGATTCTCACTAGCCATGATTTACAGCCATCGCGGTCGTCACAGCAAGCCAGGTCCAGATTAAGGCGTTTCCATTTGGAGGTATTTCCATTTGGAGGCATTTCCATTTGGAGGCGGGGATATTGCCGCGGGGATCTGGGAGATGCCACGCATCGCACACCATGTATCACCGATCCAGCCGACAGGCTTCATTGGCCTAAACGTGTTTGATCTGGTGACTTACTGGTTTGAGACGAGGTGGGAAGTGGGATCAGAAAATCGGCCGACGCCGGGTGCATTTCAAGTTTCAGGGGCAGTTTGCCGGCATAGTCCCCATCCAGCTGGTACGGGACGCGTGAGATCGACTCGACTGTGATTTGTCGGCCCCGGCACCGTACGACATCGCGAAGTTTCCGGTGTTGCCCGGTCCAGATCGTGGCTGCATATTTGAAGCCGCTGGGGATCGAGCCACCGCGGAACAGAATGACGTCAAATAGCCCGTCATTGCCGACGGCATCGGATTCAATCCTCAGCCCGCCCCCGTAGCAAGGAAGATTGAATACCATTGCCCAGCGGCATTCCAATGGTTCACCGTCATCGATTCGGACCCGCAGTAGCGGAAAACGGTAACGTCGTATCGCGTGCATCACCGGTCGAAAATAGCTGAACCGGCTGATGTGTCCGCTTCGGGTCAGGTGCATTGCACGAACCACTTCGGCGTCAAAGCCACAAGTCGCCATGATCAAAAAGGTTTGGTCGTTGGCAGTGCCGACATCCAATGCGTAGGGGACTCCATGGCGGATCGTGTGAATGACTTGCTCGGCGATTGCGCGGTGGCCGAAGTGTCTTGCCAACAGATTCTCGGTCCCAAGCGGCATTGGGGCGATGAGAGGTCGCCGTTTCGTTTCCTGTTGAGTCGGGGTCGAGACGGCTCCTGCGGCCAACGACAAGGTTCCATCTCCACCGGCCGGTACGACCACCGCAGGCTGATGGCCATTCTGAGAGGCTAATGCCTGTAATTCGCTCACTTTGTGGGTGATCTGCACGTCGACCGATTGTTGTCGAAGCAGGTCGACCAGTCGCGGGATTTGCTCCCGATGCTTGCCACTGCCAGCCTTGGGACTGGTGAAAATTAGCACGCGAAGGGGTTCTGTGTCAGCAAAACGATCGATTGTCACGCGGTAGTCCGGCAAAAAATGGTTTTGGCGGGAAAGATTGACAGATGCCTTCACAAAGCCGATGTTTGTGAACTACGTTTTAGCGGTTTGCGGCAGTTTGCGATTCTCCTGTCCGCCAAAAACCAAGCATTGATCTGGTGTTTTTACCCGCTTGAACAGAGACCATTCTAGTGAAGCTTATTCGCCGATATTGGGTCGCAGCCACCATTTTGATGATGGTTGCGGTGCATGCAGCGGTGATTGGTTATGTGCGAAGCCGAGTTGCCCGACTGGTGACCCAGGAAAGCACTGCGTTGGAGGTTGGCCGCTTCCGCTTCCAGCCCGTCGCTGATTCGTCGCGGGTCTACCAATTCGAATTGCATGCGGTCGTCGATCCGTCGCGGAGGCATCGTGGGGGGCAGCTGATTAATCAGCGGCGAATGGAAATCCTCGAAGATGCCGAGCAATTGCTGCGTACCGTCAATTTGAAGTGGCTTGATGATCCGGCGCAAATCCAGATCCGCGAGCAATTGATGAAGGTCGTCCTGAAGCATCTTCAAGAGCCACTCGTTCAGCGGGTCCTGATCACGGATTGGCTTGAATTGCCAGTCAACGCCTTCGATTTGAGCGGCAATTTGGCGGTAAATTAAAAACCGCTTCCGAAACACCGCTCCAAGCACTCATTGTCTATTTGAGATCCTGTCTGACAACGGTTTTGGATCGCCATTTCTTGCCGGTGTTCTGCCGGAAACGCGATGGCGGAATTCCGTTTTGGTTTGTGTTCGCCACGAACCATGCGGCATTGAAATGGCCGATCGGAGTGGGATGTTTCGCAACATCAGATATCGATGCCGTCGCATGGTACCCAGGTGATCCCGCTTTTCCTTTCGATTTCTCACCCGAAGTGGTCTGTTTCACGGCGGCAATCCAAAAACCTCGTCGTACCGGTCCTGCTTCACCCGAATCTGACTTGTGGCGACAAGCTTTTCGTTGGTAGTTACCGAACACCTGCTTGGATGCTCGTAACGAAACAGGCGGGGTTGCAATTTGTTCTTGCTCGGTTGGTTACCTCGGTATGCAACGACCCATTTCAGTTGATTCCTATCGCACTCAGCCCACGAGGGTTTTCCACGGACGGAGTCGCACCCTGTGGCGACCTTGCGTTTGGATTTGTGTGATGCTGCTCGGATTATCCACCCCCGCAGTTGCTCAATTTGGTGGCGGAGGTGGTGGGATGGGCCCTGGTGGCGGCGGTGCTGCGGCACCACCGCCCGATGCCAAGCCCAAATTTCGGGATCATATTCACAGTACCGATGGAATCGCATTGCGACGTGAAAAGGGCGATGCCATCGTCTTAGATGTGCGAATCGTCGGTAATCAAAAAGTCGGGCTTCATCGAATCTTGCAACAACTTCAAACTCGTAAAGACCGTTTCTACGATTACGAGACCGTCCTCGGCGACGTCCGGCGGTTGAACGATATGGGATCGTTTGATCATGTCACCTTTCGACTTGATGAGCAGCCAGGTGGTATGGCCGTCACGTTTATCGTGCATGAACGCCCGGTGATTTCGCGAGTTGTATTTCATGGAAATCGTGCCGTCAATGATCGCGAACTCAGCGGTCGAGCCGGTTTGGATAAACACGATCCACTCAGTGAGTTTGCGATTGAATCGGCTCGCCGCCGATTGATCGATTACTACCAAGAAGAAGGGTTCAACCAGGTTTCGATTCTCAGTTCGATCGGCATCCGGGATGATGCGGGGGCGGTTGTCTTTCGCATCAACGAGGGACCGAAGGAACGGATCGGCGATATCCACATTCTTGGGGCGACCATTGTGAGCGAAGCCCGCTTGAAAAAAATCATTCAAAGCCGCGGGCCGATGGTCGGTGTGATTGGCTATGTCGGCAACGTCGCCGACCTCAACAAGATTGATCAAGACGTTGATGTGCTCGCCACTTACTACCACAACCTTGGCTTTTTGACTGCGACGGTTGGCCGACAACTGAAGTATGACGATTCAGGTAAATGGTTGGATGTGACCTTCGTGATCGATGAAGGCCCACGCTTCACCGTCAACGATATCCAAATTATTGGTAACCAGTATGTCACTGAAGAGTCTCTGCGGAACCGCTTAAAACTGAAACCGGGTGACATGTTCGACGGCACATTGCTACGGCGTGACGTCGGTGAGTTGGTCTACGGATATGGTGAGTTCGGTTACATCTATGCCGAAGTCGAACCAAAAACCGTGATGCGAGATGACGGTAATGTTGTCGACTTGGTTTACCAGATCACCGAAGGCGATCGTTGGAAAGTCGGTGAAATCCGCGTCAATATCGATGGCGAGCCTCATCTGATGCGTGAAACCACAATGCTCAATCTTGTCGATCTGCGAGAGGGTGATTGGATTGACCGGCGCACGTTGGAGCTGAATCGGCGTCGATTGGAACGCAGCCAACTGCTCGAGACAAACCCGTCAATCGCGGACCCGCCAGATATCAAGGTCAGTCCCCAAGATGAATTTGAGGACAGCCTGTGATGCTTGGCCGCAACTATTTGTTTTTTCTCCTTCCTGACCCAGACGTAGCTGACCGCATGAAGAAATCGAATCGCGCAGCAAAGAGCCACCCAATGAGTTGGCTTGCGATCGCCGGATTCGCCTTTGGCGTTTCAGGTTGTGCGACGCCGCTGACGCAAAACCAATCGCTTCCAGCGCCCGGTGGGTTCGTGACGAACACAACAGCGCAACAGGGAACGCCGGCCGCGGCTCAGGCTCCCGCCTTTGCGAGTTTGTCCGACACCACGACGGGCACGCCGGCGACAGGTACGACCGCGACGGTCGGCGATATGAGCTCGGCACCGTTCAGTGCCCCCCAAGCCAGTCCTGGCATGGTTTCGGATCAACCTGCTGGACAGGTTCCGCTTGGGGGTGTCCGTCAGGCATCAGGAACAGAGCGGTATACGGCTCGTCAATATCCGCAACCGCCGATGACTGGTCCGGTTCTTCCGCAAACCAATGACTACACCCAACCGCAAGCGAACTCACTCGGTGGGACGGGGATGGTTGATCCTTATGCACCAGTCCCGGCCTATCCACCGGGACCGCGGGTTCGGGAAGCCGACTTGGTCATCAATGGTTATCCTGCCCGAACTGGCCGCGTGATTCTGGGCGGGGCGGTCAACAGTGATGCCGGTCTGACCGGTAACTTAACGGTGGATGAGAGAAACTTTGACATCACTCGCTGGCCACGCTCGTTCCAAGATCTCTTCAGTGGGACCGCCTTTCGCGGAGCGGGGCAGACGTTCCGCATCGAGGCGGCTCCGGGAACCGATTTTAAACGTTACACCATGCAGTTCGCTGATCCGAACCTGTTCGGCTACAAGCCGGTCAGTATGTCGGTGAGCGGATTCTTGTTTGATCGGCGCTTTAACGACTGGGACGAGCAGCGTCTCGGTGGAAGGTTGGCGTTTGGTTATCGGATCACTCCGGACCTCTCGGTCGCGTTTGGTGTCAGTGGCCAGAATGTCGAAGTCTCACGTCCCCGAGTTGTGGGCGTGCCACAGCTCGATGATGTGGTTGGGGATAACGAGCTTTACACTGGCGAAATCACACTCAAGCACGATACTCGCGATACGCCGCTGCAGGCATCCCGAGGTCATTATTTTGAATTCAAGTTCGAAGAAGCCTTTGGTGACTACGACTACGCTCGATTCGAATTGGAATATCGAAAGTTTTGGTTGTTAGCCGAGCGGGCCGACCGAACTGGCCGTCAGACGATTTCCTATTCGACCCAAGTTGGATTCAGCGGAGAAGAAACGCCCATTTTTGAGAACTTTTTTGCTGGCGGTTACGCCACCCTGCGAGGCTTTGATTTTCGCGGGGCGTCGCCAGTCGTTGGCGGAGTCGAGGTTGGGGGTCGATTCCAGTGGCTCAACTCAGTGGAGTATATGTTCCCGATCACGGCGGATGACGCTTTCCGAGGTGTAGCATTCGTTGACTTTGGAACGGTCGAGCAGGATATAACGATTGACAAGGACAATTTTCGCGTCGCACCAGGGGTAGGATTGCGGGTTGCGGTTCCGATGCTGGGGCCAGCTCCCTTGGCGTTTGACTTTGCCTACCCGCTGTCAGAGGCCGATACGGACCAGCGTCGCATATTTAGTTTTTACATGAGTCTGATAAATTAGTTATGACGCCTAGTGTGGATGGCAAATTCGACCGGGATACGGAACCGTTTTCTGGAACTTGAATCCTCCCTTGCGACAATGCCAAACGTGAACTAGATTTTCTCAACAGCGAGGGAACTCGCAACCCTCCCCTGTAGCTCAGTTGGTAGAGCAGGTGGCTGTTAACCACCTTGTCACAGGTTCGAGTCCTGTCGGGGGAGCTCCATGAGTAAGTCACTGAAAGCCGATGCAAGACAAACCCAGTTATTTGTGGGTTTTTCTAACATCGGTATTTTTTTTGTCTCGGGATTTCTTCCCTTAGCCTGCGCTGTCTGTGGTGGATTTGGTGGTGTTTTTTTGTGGTGCATCTCCAGTGACCACTTCTCCAGCGTCGCTTGCGGCAGGCTTGGGTCCGTCAATACTGCCTGAGGATTGAATCATTCCGGACTAGAAAACGGATTCAATCGCTGTGGCCGAGCGAATGACGAATGTCGGGAACGAGCCGTAGTGTTTAGCCCAAGACAACTGTTTAACATACTCGCACTTGAATTCGCGAACTCGATACTGGCTACACAACGCAGCAAATGCTTCGCTGGCGTACACCTCGCCGGGTGGCGTCTTTGGCTCCAGCCTCGCAGCTCGACTGACATGCGTTCCCGTGTAATTCTTGATACCGGTGATCGGATCCACGCAGCCGAATACCGGCCCGGCATGCAACGCGATTCGCACGTTCAAATTCCGCGGCAATCGATGTTTTTCCCATGCATTTCGGGCTATCTGCTCCCGTGTAAATTCGCAGATTTCCAGCGCACAAAGTCCTGCCTCACGGACATGATCAAAGACCAGGTAGATCCCATCACCCCAGGTATTACGAACGACATTCGTCTCCTCATAGCGACGAATGATGTTGCCGATTGGGTGCATGAAATGTTCGATAAACTGTCTTACCTGATGTTCGTCGAGTTTGCTGAAATTGACCGCGTCGCCAAACAACATGGCCATTACACGCGTGTCGGTCGTTGTATCGCCCTCGACAAAGACTTGGGCATCGAGACCAGATGGATTTTTAAGAACGGGCAACTCGACCGCAGGGGCGGGTTGCGATGGGATGCTGGAGATCGGTTCTCCATAGCGTGAAACGTCGATCTGATAAACCTCCATCCCCAAATCCTGCCATTGTTTGACGACATGGGCGGTACCGCCTCGGCCTTGACCTGGACCGCCATCCCACACGGTCAAGCCAATCGGTTCGCAATTTTCGCCCTGCAATTCCGTTGCCCGCAAAGTGGCCAACCCGTGAAGCACCAAGTTGGCGTATTCGAATGCGATTCCGTCGCCGTGGGTTCTTTGGGGCGAAGCGATGATCACCTGGGTGGCATTGTTGATGACTTCGTCAAACAGTGAATTCCATTTTGGGCCCGCGAAAGCAACGCTCTGTTGCCGAAAGGGCTCAACATCAAATGGTAAGATAATCCTGGATTCACCGCCAAAATCTTGAATTGCTTTCTGGAATAATAAATCAGCACCACAGGCAGCCGATGAATAACCAATGAACGCTTGCTGCTGAACTAGCCATTGCCGTATCGCTGTATCAACATCTGCGGTTGCCGCATCAGGAAACCGCGGCTTCTGGCGGCTTTCGGCATCGATCATATGACCGCTAAAAGCAATCACGGGCGAGATCGGCAGCCATTCGTCTAATTTCGCACGGTCCTCTTCTTGAAGGTCTCCCCGATGAATCCAGTAATCGAGCAACCAACGCGCATGTCGCCGCGTCACGTTCAAGTCACCGTAGTTCAATTTGGCTAGCGTTTGCGCGTGAGTGTAGTGCCGCGCTGCTTCCTCAAAATCACCCTGGTTCAAGGCAACTTCACCGAGCGTTGCCCAATGCCAATAAGTTTGTACGACGGGTACACCTTCGGCGGTCACACGATCAAGATCGGCTTGGCATTGTGATCTCACCTGGATCGCAACTCGCTCCGATTCTTCCCCGTCGTCGAGCAAACGTAGCAGGGTTGCGACATTGATTCCCGTCCAAAATCCTGCGGTCGATTGGTGCGCACTGCGATAGCGTTCTAACGAAACCTCGAGTAACTGCCGACGGTGTTTCGGCGTGATTCCCGGCGAAAAGGCTTGATCTTTATAGGTTCGCGCGAGGATCCCTAGCGTTTCTTGATCGACATGGCCTTCATCACGCAATTTCGAAAGAACTTTTTGAGCGAGCGTGGGACTGCCGCTGCGGGCCAATGCAAGTCCGTAGATCTGCCGTAGTTCGACATCTTGATCCCAAGGTGTGGATGGTTCGCCCCTGTCATCGTCAACGCTCAATTCCAGTGCCGTCAGGGCCACTTCTCTAGCCAAGGGTGGTTCACCTAACGTCAGGAAACGTCTGCCAAGTTGGCGATAGAGCTCGGGTTGGCAGAACCACGCTCGATCATCATCACTGCGTCCATTCCAAATCTGCAAGAGGATCCTGAGCTCTAGTTCACTTGAATCGGATTCTGCCTGTTTCAACTGCTGAATGAGTTCATTTGCAGACTTGATTCCGAGGATCTCGTGATTCGCCGAGGCTCGCTTAAGGGTCAAACCGGGTGTAATTCGATAACCCAATGCCCAGATGGCGTTCACAGATTCAGCGGCGACCTTGCGACGAGCCAGAGCTTCGGAGTCCGCGAGCTCACCGTATGGCATCAAACAGGGGTGCTGCTTTCGCGAATCATCGCGATCTGGCCCATACGTCCAACCTTCCGCAATCTTTCGTTCCGCCCATGCTTTGTGCGAATGAGACGCCAATGCGTCAGTCAACTCCTCGATATCAGCGGATAGAGGAAGTGGGTGCGTATCCAACGGCATGGGTTTGTCAGTCATTTCAATTCGGTGCTAATGTCTATTTCGTGTTCAAGGTTCCACGGCGGCCTTGAGCACGTTTTGAATAACGTCGCAATCGTAATCTTGTTCGATCTTTGTCCGTTGTTCCAAGAGAACTAGATCGGGGTCGCTTTACCTTTGTCATCCCGTTTCGCTCCCACAATCCATCTTTCGGAGTGACACTTCTCGGCTCAAATTTCCTGAGTGCTGATCGACCAAAGCGGCAACATGAGTGGAAAGCTGAGCCTCACAGGTAGTCATCTAGGTCGGTTTGTAGGTCGGCATTGCATCAAGATCATCCGCTATGTCTCCCATTTTAAAATACCGTTTCGTCGGCTGGCGTTGCAACGCACGCATGCAGCGTGCCTCCAATCCAATGGAAATCGTTCATTGATTTGTCGTGGTGGCCGAACATCAGCTTGTAAGGCTCACTTGACGGTCCTGTGCACATCGTCGGCTTGGAATGGATTGACTCCAGTGATCGCACGAGAAAGGATGCTCCCGAGGACAGGGGGAAAGGGGGAAAAGGGGAAAGGGGGACAGGCAATGTCTTGTTCTTATGGCAGCAGTCCTATTCCTGGTGCAACGCGTTAGACCCTTGAGGCACCGACCACAGTTATGCCACGCGCTGTGGCTCCTTCTGCTGTTGAAACTGTTCACGCCGCCCGTCGCGGCAATGAATTTGCCTTGGCCGCAAGGGGCGAAGGCAACGCCATCTTTTCACATTTCCAACGAGCCATTCCTCCAAGAAGTGGAGCCTGCACAAGTGGAGCCCGCACAAGTGGACTCCGTGGAAATGGATCCCATCGAAGTGGATCGCGTAGAAGTGGACTCCGTGGAAATGGATTCCGTGGAAGTGGGTCCCGTACATTACAGTGTCGCGACGTCCAATGTAGCCACGATGTCTGACGCATCGAATGTCGCCAGCAGCAGTTTGCTTCAGAATGCACTTGTGACGCATTGGTTCGTTAAGTGTTTCAGCCTGCTGCTCGGTGGATACGTTCAACATCGACGGTTGAGCAGGCTAATTCATTCCATAAGCAAGGGCTCTGAAGGGTTGCAGGATTCTGCAAACGCTGCCGCCCGCGATTTCAAGCTCGGGCGTATTCCGAACGTAAGAGTCGTTGATGCTGTTGTCACGCCTTTTCTGTGGGCAGGGGCAGGCGGACCGCTGGTCGTATTGCCGCTTCGATTACTGGACTCATTGAATTCCGAAGACATCGGACTTGTCATGAAACATGAGTTAGCTCACTACGTTAGGAGAGATCATTGGTCAGGTGCAACCGTGAGTCTTGCTTGTATGTTGCTGTGGTGGAACCCTCTCGTCTGGTTGATTCGCCGTGAAACCAGGTCGCTGCAAGAGGCATGTTGCGACCAGCTTGTTCTCGAAGGCAATGGCGAGGCTCGCCATCGTTATGCCGAGGTGTTAAAGGCAAATATTGATCTGGTTGTGGGCTGCGAAACACCTGATTACCGGCCTGCCACCGCTTCCGGAGATGGCAGAACTCTGAAAAGGAGAATGGAAATGATCGTCAATAATTCAATCCCCGCAATGCGTTGGCAAGTTCTCACCGCCGCGGTGCTCGTTGCCAGTACGTTATTGCTCCCATTGGGTATCGCATTCGCGCAAGACGATCAGCTCAACGCTTCCGGTCAAAAGGCTTTGCCGTTTAATACCCTGCCCCAGGATGTTTCGCATGACGAGCGACAAGAAGGATCATCTGCTGATAATTCTTCTACCGTCCAGAGGCCCTCTGGCTTCTACGAATCGCCGCACTGGCATGGGCGATCCGTTTAGACGGGCTTACAGTGGTACGCCCTTGGGCCGTAGTTTATTACCCTCATCGATTGACTGGGTACCCCATTTGACCAGCTGCTCCGGGACCTCGCGCTCTTGCATCGCAGGTTGTCACCAAGGAGATACATCGCCATCGACAATGGTTTTTCGTCGGTAGCGGCTCCGCCATACTCGACCCTGCGGGCCTACGGACAGTAGGCTACGCTCTCGAACCAGGCTCCGCCTACTGGCCAGACGGAACACAGGCAACGCGTAAGCCGTTGCGGTTGAGACGGTCCGACGGGATGCCCCTGCCGCGGAGTGCCGACCGACAACTCTTGCCACCGTAGAACCAGCTGCTGCCACGAGCCTCTATCTGCACCGGTTGGGTCCATCACCTCGCCACCGCCGCTCGGATAGGGGGCATACCAGTCCGAACACCACTCCCACACGTTACCATGCATATCGTGTAAGCAAAACGGATTTGGGATCTTAGTGCCAGCCGGATGAGTCGTACGGCCTCCGGTATCTTCGGTCCATGCGTACCTGATCAATAATGATTCATCGTCACCGAAGCTATACATCGTCGTCGTTTCAGCGCGACACGCGAATTCCCATTCCGCTTCGGTCGGCAAGCGGTAAAATCGACCCGCGCGTTTCTCCCGTGGAAGCAATGACAGACGCCGACAGAATTCGTTCGCATGTTCCATGCCACACTTTCAACCGGATTGCGGAGCCCTTTGAATTGACTTGGATTGCTTCCGATCACTTCCTAGTATTGCTTCTGCGTCACCTCATGCATGCCGAGCAAATACGGCTTGGTAATTGTTACCTCGTGAGCATCATTTCCGTCACCCATCGTAAACGTGCCCGGCGGAATCACACGCAGCTTCATCCCGATCGAATTGGTGACTTCCACTCGCTTGCCAAGATGCCTAGCCCATCTTCCCTGATGTACTTTCGCTTCAGCAGCGTCGAACGGTGCGTTAGCAGGCGGGGGTGCGGTACTCGGTGTGGCAAGTGTGTTGGTGCTGTCAGCTTTTGGAGCCATGTTAGCTACATCGGCACCAGCACCAAATTGATCGCCAGACGGAGGCAGGCAAACCCGAAACCCGATGTAAACTTTTTTGTTGATCGACTGTCGTAGTGGCGATCAGCGGAGCCACCACGCTTGGTGGATGGATCCCGAAAACCACCGCCGCGTGCCACGACATGCCGTGCATTGACCGCGCCGATTGGATCGGTTGCTCGTCCTCGTAGATAAGAACCGTATCCGTCCTTGCACCACTCCCAGACATTTCCGTGCATGTCATGTAGACCCAGCGGGTTAGATTGTTTGCTGCCTACGGGCTGTGTTTGGGCTTTGGAATTTTCGCTAAACCAGCCATGTTGGCCGATTGCCGAAATATTGTTGGCAAAGTGAAATCTTGTTGTCGTGCCCGCACGGCAGGCAAATTCCCACTCCGCCTCTGTTGGCAAGCGATAAACACGGCCTGCGGTTTTCTCCGCTGGATGTTCACTTAATTTGCGGCAAAACTCTACTGCGTCAGCCCAGCTAACTGTCTCGACAGGATTCTTGGCACCCTTTACGTTGCTGGGATTTACCCCCATCACCTGTTCGTACTGCTCCTGCGTTACCTCAAAAGCACCTAGGATAAACGGCTTGGTGAGCGTTACCTCGTGAGCATCATTTTCCTCACCCATCGTAAAGGTGCCGGGCGGAATCACGCGCAACTTCATGCCGATGGAGTTTGTCACTTCGACACCTACCCTCAGATGCTCTGCCCACGCCTCCTGATACGATTTGGCTTGGTCTGAATCGAACGGTGCCTCTGCTGGTGGTGGCGTATTGTTCGCATCCGATTGCTCACTCGACACCACAACCGTTTCAGTGAGTTCTTCCTGGGGTTCGGGTGGCCGCGTAGTCTCAGACTCTACA
>JAYZAR010000248.1:0-3763 GCA_036339635.1 Planctomycetota bacterium
GATTCACGATTGGCTTACTCAGGAACATCCAACCTGGAATCCGAGATTTCCGATTCGAAAAACCAGCGGTGAGTCGGCGGGTCCCCCACCGCAGCTTTGAACAGAAGATCCGTTCGATAATCACCGCAAGTGAGCTTTGACCGTACCTCGCGTTGCGTCGGTAATTGAACATGGCAGCAGAGAAGGTTGCCTCGCTGGCTTCTCAGCTGGTAGGGGCGATCTAATGTTTCATTCGACCATTCAGCCGTCCGTCGTAAATTTCTGCCGTTTTCTTGGCTGTATGGTTAGTTCACGGCCTTGTCATTCAGGAATTTACCGGTCCGCTGTCGATTGGAGGCGTCGGGTAGGTGGAACCGCGCGCGGTTGACTACAATGTTATATCGACGCTTTGCCCGCCTCGTCCCACCTGAGTTTTCCTGCCTCTTGTTGTCTATTTCAAGCTCGTTCGCCCTCACGGACGTCCTATCGCCGAGTGATATCAAAACCCAAAGAAAGGACACAAGGATATGAAAGTCCCACGTTTGATTCTGATGATCACTGTAGTGGTGGGCGCGTCTTGCACGTTCGCAGTGAACCAGGAATCAGCGGCCCAGGAATCAGTAGATCCGGATGCGTCGCTCGCGATTTATAACCAGGACATCCAGCCATTGCTTAAGCGGCACTGTCTTGATTGCCATGGAGCGGATGAGCAAGAAGGCATGCTTCGTCTTGATACGCTCGATTCAACGTTCGCCGGAGCGGCGGCCGAAACGTGGCATGATGTGCTGAACCGATTGAATCTGGGTGAGATGCCACCGGAAGATGCGGCACCGATCGATGCCGCTTCGCGGCGCACGTTGGTCAACTGGATCCGCTCGCAATTGGACCGAGTGGCTCTTGAGCGGAGGGGCGGCGGAAATCAAACGGTGCTGCGTCGGCTAACCCGGTACGAGTACAGCAACACCTTGCGTGACTTGTTGGGGATTGATCTCGATTTCGCCAAGGATCTGCCACCGGAACCAGCGTCTGCGGATGGCTTCCAAAACAATGGCGTGTCATTGGGGATGTCGGCGCTACAGATCGAGTACTACCTGAAAGCCGCTCGATTGGCGATGGATAAAGTGATTGTGCAGGGAAACGCGCCCGAGGTTTATCGGCATCATTTTGACACGACTTCGTCCGCTGGGAGTGGAAGGAACGACGCGTTGTATGGTAATCGCATGCTGCCGCAGGGACGGTTTTTGGGGAGGATGCTTGAATATCCACGTGAGGGCGAATTTGTTATCCGAGTGAAGGCCGGGGCTGCGATTCCCGAGGGGATGGGAGTTCCGCGAATGCGTGTCGCAATGGGGTTGCGGTCGGATACGCAGAGCCCGACGAAGATCTTAGGCGAAATCGATGTGAGGAATCCTGAAACGGATCAGCAGGTCTACGAGTTTCGAGGGCGAATCGAAGAATTCCCTCTTCCCGGTCACAATCCGAAATTCCCGGGGATCACGATTACGCTCAGCAACGTTTATGAAGACGGTTTGAAGACGCCCAAGCCGGTCAAGTACAAAGCGATTGCTCTGAACGGTGACCAGAAAAAACAAGTGAGTGCGGCGGTAAAGGACCACATTCCTGAACTGCCACTTCCCTCAAGTATCACACGAAAAAATAAAGCGGTCGCTGCCTGGCAGAAAACGATTGGTAAGCTGCAGCGGCAGATTGAGGAGTTGCGACTTTTCTCACCCGACCACAAGAACCAGACTGATTTGGCCTACCGGCTGTTTGACATTGAGGTGTCGCGGCAAGCAGAAATGCGCGCGATTGAAGAACTTGCGGAAAAAGAACTTCAAGAAGATCCACAAGAGTTCCTCGCCCGTTATGTCGCTGAAAATGCTGACACACTAGCTGATCGGGAGGTTGTCCTGAGTCAGTTTCAGGCGATCGAGCCGATTGATCGAAAAACCAAACGAATCGTCGGCGCGAAGCCGGTCGGCCCACCCAGGACGACATTGGTGGTCGACTATCTGGAGTTTGAGGGGCCGATCTACAGCGATTGGCCCCCGGAGCATCACACGCGTTTATTACCTCCATCTACGGCGTCTGAGCGGGATCGAGCGGAGCGGGCGATTGCATTCTTGATGGAACGCGCTTACCGACGTCCAGTGACAGACGTGGATGTAGCGCCCGTGCTTGATCTTTATGACGAGATCCGCCCCACCGCTTCTTCGTTTGAGGATGCGATGCGTGATTCGTTGGCGATGGTGCTCATTTCGCCCGAGTTTTTATATTTGTTCGAACCGAACGTCGACGAGCCAGCCCGAGGAGATTTCGACGGAGCGAATCAAGATGAAGCTCGGCAATTGAGCCAGTACGAACTCGCTTCGCGGATGTCGTATTTCCTCTGGTCCACGATGCCTGACGAGCAGTTGATGGCTTTAGCCAAATCCGGGCAACTGAACCGCAGTGAGGTAATCGAGCAGCAAGTTCGTCGAATGATCTCTGATTCGCGTTCCGAAAATTTTGTGGTGCACTTTACGAACCAGTGGCTGGACCTCTCCGGCTTGGACCGTGTTGCAATCAATCCAAACTACTATCCCAAATTCGATGAACGTCTCAAACCGATGATGAAGCGGGAGACACAGGCTTTTATTGGTGAAATTCTTCGGCATGATTTGAGTGCGTTGAACCTGCTCGATTCAGATTTTGTGATGCTCAATGAACCGTTGGCGAAGCATTATGGAATCGCGAGGGCAGATGGAGGCCCGCGAGGAGGAGATTTTGAACGGGTGGAGCTACAGCCCGGCGATCGGCGTGGGGGGCTGCTTACGCAGGGAAGTTTTCTGATGATCAATTCCAACGGGGAGGATTCCCACCCGATTCGTCGCGCGGTGTGGGTTCTCGATCGGTTGCTGGATGATCCGCCGGCACCGCCACCGCCAGATGTTCCAGAGCTTGATTCAGAACAAGCCGATTTTGCAAAATTACCGTTGAAGAAACAACTGGAAGTTCATCGCACCAAAGCTGCGTGCAATGATTGCCATCGGAATATCGACCCCTGGGGGGTGGTATTTGAATCGTTTGATGCCGTTGGGCTGTGGCGAACGTCCGTGCTCCGCCGTGTTGCGAAAAAAACAGTGATGGGTCCAGTGGACGATCACGCCACCTTGCCCAATGGAACTGAAATTGCAGGTGTGGAGGGTTTGAAAACCTATCTTTTGCAGCACGATCGCGATCGATTTGCAAAAGCTTTAGTGTCAAAGCTGTTAGCGTATGGTACGGGCCGAAGCTTGGTCTTTGAGGATCGGATGGCGGTTGAGACCTTGGTCAAGTCATTCGAACAGAATGAGTATCGATTAAGCGACCTGATCGTCGCAATCGCTCAGAGCGAGGCTTTTCAAAACAAGTAGCATAGCGGGGATTTCGAATCGCCGATTCGATCGTCGACGACACCGAACCGCAACTGAATCTGCATGGATCGCTTTACCTGGATAACGGACGGCACGCGAAAAACGTGTATCATCGCGAAGGAAAATGAGAGGATTCGAGGATGAAAAAGAAAACATGGCATCTTGACCGTCGAAGTTTTCTACGAGGCACAGGCGCAACGATGGCGTTGCCTTGGATGGAGAGTATGGCGGTTGGAGCGGAAGCGAAGGCCGATTTTCCCCGGCGATTTTGTGCGGTTTACTGGCCCTTTGGTGTGGTCGCCGCGCCGAATGAAGAAGATCGGAAGTGGGGGTGGTTTCCGACGGGCGAAGGCAAGAAGTTTGCTTTCACCGATGTGCTCGCATCGATG
>JAYZAR010000249.1:0-38355 GCA_036339635.1 Planctomycetota bacterium
GTCAGTCACAGCGCGTACGAAGCCGAACGGTTCCAAAACTGCAGTCCACTGATCGGTAGATTTCAAGGTGGGATTTCCTCGCTGCAGAGATTGAATCCAACGGATCTTTGGGTGACTCCCGTTGAATCAAAGATCATATGAACTCTTGCAACGAAGACACGACTTTTCATCGCCGAATCACCAGGGCAAAAGATGGAGATAAGGATGCCTTTCGGGAATTGATTCTGACGGAGGCACCTGCGATTGAATCTTTCATCAAGTCACGGCTTTCGGTGTCAAACCATAGAGTGGTAGATGTCGACGATGTCTTGCAGGAAACATTTCTCTCGATCCACCGCGATCTTTCGACCGCTCAATTCGATTCTCAACAGTCTTTTTCAAACTGGTGCATTCGAATTTCAGAAAACCGAATGTTAGACATGGTGCGCCGGAGTAAACGCAAGAAACGTGGCGGCGACATGAACCGGTTGGATGGCGACTGCCAAGACGGACCAGGATTTGTTGAGCAACTAGAGGGAGGTGAAACCAAAGCAAGCGTAAAGTTGCGACGATTAGAGGAAGCGGACATCATTCGCGAGGCGATGGCAGAATTGCCGAGTGTCCAGCGAAAAGCCACGGAGATGAAATACATTGATGGTCGCAACAATCGATCGATCGCTGTGTTCTTAAACAAGAGTTCGCAAGCTGTCGATGGGTTACTCAAACGAGCAAAGGCGAAGCTCAAGGCTCTGCTGCAGAGCAGCGAGTGATCCCATTTGATTTCGGCCCCAATCGGTATTGGTTTTGCTTCGGTTTCTCAATCAAAGCTGCTCGCTCCTCCTTACCTTCTGATTGGTGAAAAATCCTCGCATTTTAGGGTGATTTCTCCTTCGAGGAAAACTTTTGGTGCTGAAGGATCCGCGGATCCGTTCGTTTTGGTGACTGTGTCACCGTTGAGATGCACACTTTAGGATACTGGTTGACGCAGCGGCGATTTCTCGCACTTGACACACTTGTTGTCCTGTTGCACGCCAGATGCTGCTCGCAAAAACTGTGCACCCCTGCTCGACTCGTGCACGCCACCGGGAAAGGAAGTGATCATTCCGGCAATATGATGCGTCCGAGTTTGCGTGGGTTCTACGAGCCGTCACTGAGTCCAAAAATATATTTCTCGTTTTTCGCGCCCGTCCTGCCTCTGCCCTGTCGCTCTCCCTTGAAACGGTAACAAATCCTGCATCACGTAGATGCGGGATCGATCACGGATCATGTTTTCGAGCCACAGAAATCAGAGGAAAAATGATGAAAACAAGAATTCTTCTCCGTAACCTTCTCGGTGGAATGTTACTTGCTGGGATGATGCAGGGGACTAGCTTTTCCCAGATGGGTACACCAGCAGATGATGGGTGCACCGACATCGATGAAGTCATCGTATGTGAGGATTCTGACGGCGATGGGGATCTAGAATGTGACAATGGTGGTGAGGTAAGAGTTGGTTCCGACGGTGAAAAGCGTTTGTATCCGGGAGGAAAACTCCTGAAACCAGTCGTGCCGACAAACCCGAACCCGAACCCGAACCCAAACCCAAACCCAAACCCAAACCCAAACCCGAACCCGAACCCGAACCCAAACCCAAACCCAAACCCAACCCCGAACCCGAACCCGAACCCAAACCCAAACCCAAACCCAAACCCAAATCCGAACCCTACGCCAACTCCAACTCCCGGTTCGGTCCCGACTTCGGGTGACACTACGCGAGGAACTCAAGCTGATGAATCAATCGGAGTTTATGTTGTTGAAGGATTGAATCGCCATGGTGGACTGACTTTCGTGGTCGTTCTGGATGATCAACAAAATCCACATGATGCTCCCGGCCCTTACCATGGTGAGACAGAGGACGCAGACAGCTCTACAGAAATCGAATGGACTTACCTGACGCTGCTCGATATGGGACTGACTGAGCATGAGGCGATGTCAATTCTGATTGGTGGGGAGGAAACTGATGACGAAGAGCCGAGTGCAAGCAAAATCAAGAAACCTGTGTTCGGCCCGCATATCCTAAGTTTCTAGAAACTCGCCAGTCGATTATTCAAACGAGTCTGTAGAGTTCACCTTACTCTCTAAACCTGCGCGAAAGGCCGGGAGTCTACCCGGCCTTTCGCCTCGATTGAGGGCGTGAATCAGCTCAGTCTGTGTCCCCTGGATGACCGTTTAACGCAGAGCCACAGCTATCGACAACCCGCCACTTCGCTATCCAGCTTGAGGTCTTGTCGACCCTAACTTGAGGACGCCCGTTTCACGTGTCCGCAGCCAGACGCCATCCGACACACCGCGAAAGCTCACTCATTCTGACTGTCAAAAAATCTTTGAGGCAGGAATGAATCCACAAACCAGGTATGGACTGCATGAGGGAACAGGGTTCCCCTTTCCACAATGCAAGCTTCAGCCGGAACGATGGGTAAGTGCAATGGTGCCAAGTGGGTCAGCCAGATGATGTGCGTCATGCGGGCCGTGGTGACTTGGCCTCAAAATTGGACGTCGTGAGACGAAGTTTGAATCCTTTTCGGTCTCCGTGAGTCCGCAAGCAACACATTCGCCATAACTCTCAGTCAATAAGGACTTAGCGACAAAGGTGCGAAATAGAACTGGTTCGAAGAGGGTTGCTTTGGGTGTGCTTCTCCTGGTCACGGCTCGACCACTTAATTCATTTTTTGGCAATGCTTTATGGCATCGTTCGGTCTCAAGCGATTCTCGGCTGTACCGGTTTGCGCCTCGTTGATTGGTCAAAAGGCATCGTGTGACGAACTTCGTCGGCTCTGTTGTCTGACTCTCTCATATTTTGGCCCGCATCAGTTAGCAAAGTCGCTTTTCGGTGGGGCGGACCAGACTCGAGCTGCGATGCAGCATGCACCGAACCCGCACGCACATAATGTCTGGACCAAAAACGTGGGCGTTCCACAATGGCCGCGTCCGAAGTGATTGCCTCAACGAGAAGTCAATCTCGCCTTTGAATGCCAAGCGACGACATTGATCACAGCTCAGCACGATTCGCTTATTACCGGGTTTTACTTTCAGAACAACCTTTTCAGCGTGAAAGAACTCAATGACCTCTTGTTGTCGCCGATTGACCCAACTGGCCATGATGATCGATCACCCCAGTTGCAGCACGAGCTTCGTTCGCGTCTCGGAATGACCAAAGAGTCGTGGATCATTCTTGGTGAACGCAGATGAAAGAGGCGTTCGTGAATTTATGCCTGATCGGCTTGAGCATTGATTCTGTAAGGAACGGTTGCGCTCTTCCTAACAATTCCCGGATGCCTGCTGCTTCGTGCGACCTGCGATACCGACCAACCTGTCAAAACTTACCTTTGGCCGTATCCACGATTCGGCTGAGTATTTTGACTACAAGGGGTTGTTTTCAGAGATGTTCGCTTGGTTGCGTCACGACGTTCACAGCGGGTTGCCCCTTTCACTTGTTGGTCGTGATGGGGCAACTCGTCTGATCACGAATCTTACGACTTGGTAATCTGGCTAATCAACAAGCTTGAACTCTCCTGGTCGCCAGCTTTTGTCAAACCAGGGCTCGAGGGGGCCATCGAGTCGCGGTAGAGTAAACCAGCCTTTGCCCGGTACGGTCTGGATGCAATTGCTTTCTTTTCCCTTCGGGGCTTTGGGTCCAAAGTAGAGCGTCACTGATCCGTCCTTGTTCTCATTGAGTTTGTCACGTGAATTGTTCTTGCTGGGGAAAGGCTGACCGGTTTGGAGTTCGGAACGTGTCTGCGGATCGTAGATGACTACGCACCAAAAATTAGCAGCTGGCACCTTGGGGGGCATGGTCAGCTTGTAGTTCTTGGATCCGTCGAGATACTCTCCAGCTGAATCGGTGTAGCTTGCGGCGTATTGCGATCCCTTCCCAACCATCTTGAGCACCATGGCTGGAGTGTTCACAGTCGCCATATAAAAAAAGAGCGAGCGGGCGTCCAGGTTGCAACCCCCGTTTTCACCATTCGCGAGCCATTGATAGTCGCCGCCGACGAATGCAGTTTTCCACCCGCTGTTCTCATAAAGCGACGCACCCTCGAGGCGGGGGCGGAAGGCAATCGCGCGGGCCGTCGCATTGCCGATGGCGACCGCTTCGGTCAGGAGTTTTTTCTCTCGCTCGTCTGGTACGAACGGCTTACCTTTTTCAATCCCGATGGCTGCAAAGATACCACGGAGTTCGGGGTCGAGAAATGAAACTGGCTCACGCTGAATCACCTCGTTCAGTTCTTCAAAGAATTCATAGGTATTTGCATGAATCGTATTGAAGGCTTTCTCGGACCCGCTCATGAATTGCATCGCGGGTGGATTCTGGGCCTTTGATAGTGGATAAACCTGTAGGCCTTCCTTGAACATCTTGCGTGACAAACATCATGTGGCTGATCAACCTAGCCCCTGCGATTCAAGAGGCGACTCGATTCTTTTCCTGCTGGACGTTGAGTCCGAGTCGCACGGTAACATAAGTCCAAATCACGGTAAAAACGCACGTGTTTTTTACGTGTACTCCCTAAGAACTCATCCACTTTGACGAATTTTTATGGCGATCTCGCCAAGAAAGTCGCAACTTTTCACTTCGGGACGATGGATGTTTGACTCTTAGAAAAACACACGCTCGTTGCGACAAAATAACTTCTCGTACAGCGATGCCGTTTCCCTCACAATCCTTTAAGATATTACGGGCGGTCGAGAAATATCACATTGATTTCAGGGGATCTGAGCATCCCCATTATTTTTTACAACTTTCTCCGCCTGATCTGAAAAATCCACTGCGGTTCGGTTGTAATGGCCCGAAATCGGTAATTGATATTGCAAACTGTTAATTGATATTGCGGAGATCCTATCCGTGATTAACCTTACGGATTCCGCGATGAAAACTAGGAAGCATCGCGAACCACCGCGCCCGTCTTTTTAGGGAAGCGGAGTACATTTGTGATTAATGAATTGCGGTTGTAGTCGGATTGCTGACTGTGCTTCATGTATTCCCAGAGGGGTGGATGCATGAGATCGCTCAGCATTCTTACATTCTTGTGCCCAATCGCGTCGAAAGACCCTGCGAACGCGGGGATCGAAACCCTACAAAAGCGGGGGTCTTCATCGGCAATAGCGAGTTGCCTTCCTGGAGGTTGGACGCCGCCGCATCCTCAGCAAACGCCGTCACAGCGATCTATTTCCGTGAGGGTAGTTGGGACAACGTTGACGTTAATTTGAATCTCGAAGACGAGCTGGTAGCAACTTCTCTAAAAGACTGGTGATTACTTTCCATGGCTGCTCACTCTCGCGGAAATGCACGTCTTTCGAGACTGTATCAAATTGTATTAAAGCAAGTGCATTGGTTGAATGCAGTCAACCAGCAGCGAAGAGCGCACAAGCGCTCCACTGCATCAAAGCACCAGCAGCTTTATCGACGGTCCGGTTCCACCGAAACACTGGAGCCCCGCTTCTTACTGGCTTCTGATTTTACGGTTGATGCCTCGGCCGATTCAAAAGGCATCAATGCGATCCTGTACGAGGATGACACCCATATCCGCCTGAAAGACGCGGATACAAACCAAGTTCGCCATTCTCAAGCGATCGGGGACAGCAACCAAGTCGTGACCATCACCGGCAGCGGTCATGATGACACGCTTCAGATCGACGCGACGATGGCAAACTACACCATTTCTTTTACGGGTGGCGAGGGCCTCGACAAGTTGCTGGGGCCAGACACAGTGAACACTTGGCAGATGGATGGTCCGGATAGCGGGAAGCTCAACTCCCAAGTCTCTTTCCTAAGTGTCGAGGAAATCAAAGGTGGTTCAAATTCAGATACGTTGTTCGGCATTGATGAAAACAACGAGTGGGAGATAACGGGGAAGAACGCCGGAACTCTGGACGATCAATTGGAGTTCAGCGAAATCGAGAATCTTTCAGGTGGGGCTTACATTGACCTTTTCATTTGGGGTGAAGATGGCGAATTGACTGGTATCGTCGATGGCAGGCAAGGTCGTGACATTCTGGACTACACGTCGTACACCGATCCCGTCACCGTTACGTACGACTCCGACGGTTCTCTGCAGACGAACGCTACCAAGATCGGCGGAAGCGTCAAAGGCATACATGAGTTTGTTGGTGGCGATGATGAAGACACTCTCGTGGGTCAACGATATGACAGCACCAACAAGGTTTGGCTTGACACCTTGTGGACGGTCGAGGGCGAGAATGAAGGCCGGATTGATTTTCTCTCCACGCCGGACTCCATCTTGTTTTCCGGTTTTGAAAATCTAACTGGTGGAAAATCGAACCGAGACACCTTCTGGATTCGAGACGATGGAAAGACCACTGGGACAATTGATGGCGGCGGACTCGAGAGCGATGGTAGCCCGCTGGATGATGCTGACAGCCTTCTAATCTCCAATGGGGATAACAATGTCGCGCTAGTCAGTTCGAGACAGGAAACGCGTGATACCGTTACGCTAAGCGGTAAGGCGATCAACTTCAAAGGCATAGAACCGATCATCGGGGGCACTACGAACAATCGATTGATCATAGGTAGTGCTGTGAATGATTGGTTCGCGATCGAGCAAGCGAGTGATGATCCGAGCAAGTTGCATCTCAACAGCTGGAGGAATGATTTTCTGATAGCTGGTACAGATCAGATCGAAACTTCGATCACCTTCGCTAAGCCGGAGAAAATCAAAATATCACCCGGTGAGGGGAGTGACCGTTTCGCCGTATTGGGCAAAAGTGCACTTACAATAGGATCGGACCCAAGTACAGCGATCGTCATTGAATTTGATGGTGGTGCAGGCAAGAACACGTTCATCGCGAACAACGAAAGTCATGAATGGGAGATCACTGGCCGAAACAAAGGAACGGTGAAGGGGGCTGCTAACAACACGCTCACTTATGAGAACGTTCAGTATCTAGTGGGTGGAGAATTAGATGACACTTTCAAGTTTTCTGATGGCGGTTCTGTCGATGGCTGGGTCGACGGTTGGCTTGGCGGGGAAAACACCCTTGATTACAGCAGCGTGACTTCAAGCGGTGATTTCGACCTTTCAATCAACAAGTCCAACGTCAACATCACGAACATCATCGGAACCGATAATGTAAAGATCAAACTGGTTGGCCTGTCGCACACGAATACTTGGACCATTGACGGTTCGAACGAAGGCAAAGTTTCCTCGAAGGAGATCGTCGAACGCACCCTCGACAAACACGCTGTAGTCGACCATGAAGCGGATCTCATCACATTTAGCGACTACATTCATGAATTCGACACAGGCGATAAGGTTAGCTACGCGACCTCCGAGGACGATGACGTAAGCGGACTGAAAGACGGCAACGATTATTACGTTGTCGTACCGGATCCATCTTCTCTGAAATTGTCAGAAACCTATGTCGATGCGGTCCGCATCAATGAAGCGACATGGTCCACTGCGACGAGGTTCCTGCAGGTCAAGAACGGAGCGAACTGGGAAAACAAAGTTAACTTGAATCAAGTGGTTGAAACCGGCCCGGTCATCAAGTTTCAGAACGATCATGGATTTAAGGTCGGTGATGACGATGGAACGCTTGTTCGGTACGACGCGGAAAACGGCAAAGTTGATGACAGCGGGCTTGAAGACGGATACGAATATTATGTGATCGTTTTAGACTCCAAACGAATTCAACTTTTGCACGCCACGGCGAAGCTTCTCGATTCGCAATGGACCGGCGTCAATGTCAGTCGCAAACTGGTTGATCCGAGCGATGAAAGCACCAGCTTCGGGACTTTCGATTTCAGTTATTTGGCGCTCGGGGAAGACAAGTTGCAGTTCCCGTCAGCACACAATTTGACGGAAGGTCAATCGGTAAAATACAGAGTCTCCTCCAACGACCAGAGAGACCTCTACGATACGAGTGGTCTCCTGGATGGAGTGGAATACAAAGTCGAGGTATTAAGTGATAAAGTCATACGACTGCGCAATCCCAAGCCTGAAGTGCAATCGCTGAGTCCAAGTACCGATTGGAGTACGGGTACGAATAAGTTGCGCTATGAACAGACGCTCGCTAACATCGAATTTTCAGGTATCCATTCTCTCAAGGGTGGGAATAATTCGGATACATTCAAAATCCGTGGTGATGGTCAGATCGCGGGAAGCATTGATGGCGGTGATACGCTGCCCGAAGCAAATCATCTTGATTTAAGTGAAGCTAAAAACCAGCCATACAAGATCGATTTGACCGGCACACCGCAAACCGGCAGAATCGCGATCTCACGGGTACAAAAGGTCACTGGCTCAGAGAATGCCCAAGACATTCTGTACGGTGATGCCAGCGGAAACACCTGGAGCATTACGGGAGCGAACGCAGGCACGGTCGGTGAAGTTCAATTCAGCGATATTGAAAACCTCTCGGGATCGGCAACTGCAAGCGACGGATTTGTCTTTGAAAAAACCGGCAGCATCAGTGGTTCCATTGAAGCTGGAGATGGCGGTGGTGACACCTTGGCGTTCAAGGACGACACGAATCGATACTTCGTAATCCCTACCGCCCAAACCGAGCAAATCCTTGAGGCCGACAAGGTTTACACCGGCAGCCCAAAAACCACGCTGGTTGGAATAGAGGAGCCATTGTCCGTCACGGTCAGCAACGGAAAAAGCACAGTAAGTGGGACACCGTTGAAAGAGACGTGGGAGATCAAGGGGAGTTCAGGTGGTTATTTACTTGAAAACAAAAATCCCGCGGACAAATACTGGGATCAACAGCAGGGAAAAGTCATCACCTATACAAAGAGCGTGCCCGAAGGTGAGGTGAAGATCGATCTCGATGGCGGTGCAGATACGATCTCACTATCCACTCTGGATACAAAAGGTCACAATTTATCGATCGTATCCGCAGCAGTCCAACAAGTGGATAGGAATCAGCTCACCGGTGGCAACATCACGTTTACGGGTGATATCAAGACCGGTGGTGGTGACCTGACGATTGAAGTCGGTGGAACCATTACGGTAAAAGCCGGTGTCACAATTTCAACGATCGATGATACCTCCCCCAGTGGAGAAGATTCGTCGGGGAATCTGAAGCTGCTTGGCAAACAGCTGATCATCGAAGATAACGCCAAGCTGAAGACGGTTGGTCGGCTTGACGCGACGAAAACCGATCCGCAGAAAATACCCGCATCTCTGGGCGATGCGGCTTTCCCTCAGCTCAGATTTAGATCGGACAATTCGGTCGTTGATTTCTGGGAGTCTAATACTGTCTATGGCGGGCTCGAAACCCTCAATGTGAAGGCGAAAAAGCTGAACGGTGATGCCGTTGTCGATCCGGCGTTGAACAAAATCACCTTTCCATCCTCTGTTTCGATCGATGATATCCAGACGGGTGAGAGCTTTCAGTACATCACCCCTCTCCACGACACCACCTTTGACGAGTCCGACGTTGACAGCGACTCAAATAAAATCACCCTGTCTATCGCGCATGAATTCTACGTGGGTGATCGAGTTACCTATGACAACGGTGGGGGAGATAGCTTTGGTGGACTGACTCATGGCAAAGAATACTTTGTTATCCCCGACCTTTCTGATGAGAAAGCTTTACAGCTTTCCGCTACCCGCGAAGGTGCCTTTGATTCCGAGGCAATCGCGTTAGACACCAGTCAGGGAAGTGGCAGCACGCATTCGCTCCAGCCTGAATTCGACGGTAGCGGATTGATCGCCGATGAGACTTATTTTGTCCTGAAATTGAATCACAACACGATTCAGCTTTCCGCTAATGCGCCTCACGAACTGGTTCTTGAAAGCGATAAAACCAAGTGGGGAACTGGAACCCGATCGCTAACGAATACCGCTCAATCCGACGCTCCAGCGATTGATCTCAACATCAATGCATTGAGTATTCGCGGGAATGCGATCGTACTGCAATCACCACATGGTCTGGCCGATGGCACAACGGTCAAATATGCGTTTAACGGAGCGACTGGTGTTGAAGACAAAAGCGGCTTGAAACACGATACCGAGTACTACGCGGCGGTGGTGAACACCCATGAGCTCAAGCTCTTATCGCTCGCACACGAACCCACGATCCAGACGATTTCTGATTGGAAAAACGGTGCACGAACGCTCACCGAAACTGCGGATTCTGCTTCGGTGCTCACGCTCAGTACGGGTGTGAGTAGCGTAAGCGGTAATGAAATTGAATTCCTGGGTTCACATGGACTCAAAGATGGCGTAACGGTCAAGTACAAGTTCGTTCCCGATGTGAAGGTCAACAGCGATGGAAGCGGGTTAGCAAACGGTGACGAGTACTTCGTGACGGTGATCAGTCCCAACAAGCTAAAGCTCACCTCGGTTGCGCCACAGATCGCACCTTTGGAGGCAACACGACCCTGGTCCAACGAAACAGCGTACCTGCTCCAAAGCCATGACGAAGATGGCGATAAGTCCGGTTCCGGTCTAACACTCGACATCGTCACCGACGCGGACGGCAATCCAAGCATTCTGCTCAATGAGCGAGGAGAAGGCTATGAAGCGGGGGATGTTGTTGCGGTAAATTTGAAAACAATGACGGAGGATGACACTGTCATTACCAGTTTTCTGCAGGGATTGGGCGATAATTTCCTGGGCCTTGACACGAATGGATTCATTCAGCATGGCGAGAAAGCATTGGTAGCTTTGGTTGATGTTGCAGCGTTATTGACCACCGGTGGCGACCTGGAATTGATCGCAACGGACAACCGTTACAGTTTGTCGAAAGGGTCTTTCTTTTTAACCAACGCCAATGAAGCGAAATTAGAAGTCGGCGATTCTGTCACTCTTCAGGGACGGAACGTCCATCTGACGGCGACAGCGGATAATACCGATCCGACGCAGAGCGATGTGGTTGATCGGGACCGTGTTAATCATGTCATCAATGGCACTGAAGAGAATCCCGAACTCGTTGCCGGCCTCACTGGTGACGACCTCACTGAGTATGGTGCAACAGCACTTGAGAAGTTCGCCACCTACATCGGGAAGTACGTTCCGTTCACGGGGATTGGTTTTCTTGACGTGGATGCGACGGTGGCTGTTGGAAGTGGGACGACGGTAACTGCTGTTAATGACGTTGACATCCGAACAAATGCCAACTCCGAGATCGAAAAGTATACCTCGTTTTTTCTAGTCAACGTGGGAGTTCAGTCCACGGATGTCACGTCGAAAATCGGGTTGGGTGCCGCTGGACCCAGCCAGGAACCTTTGTCAATCTCAAGCGGTGGAGACGTTCGCTTGCTTTCCGTGGCTAACAACACAACGCAGCTTGAGCTAGGTGTCGCTGCCTTGCCCTTGGGCCCCGCAGAGTTCACTCCCTCCGTTGGTGTTGGCATTGTTCTTGCTGAATCATCGGCTGACGTCGCTGTTGAAGAGCAAGTCAAGATCACCAGCACGAAGGGGGACGTGATTGGTTTAGCCAACAGCACAAAAGAGATTTCCATTGAGAATTTAGCGGAGCATGAGTTTGGTGTTGTCGTTGCCGACGTCTCTGTCGCGATCACGAGTGCCGATGCCAATTTCAATCTTGCTGGCGATATCGTTGCGGATCAAGGAAGTGTGAATGTTTCGTCGACGGTGAATAGTGCGGGCAATGCAACGGAAGCAAAATCAACAATCGGCAATTCATTCCTTGATCGGGTTGACAATCAATTTGGTTTTGGAAAGGCCAAATCTACAGCAGCTGATGCATTCAAAGAAGAACTCGGGAAGATCAAGCTGTTTAAAAAACTTGTTGCTGGGCCAGAAGATGAGGACACACAAAAGGCAAAGTCGGTTGATCAACTTGGATTGTCCTTGGCGATCAACATAGGCAGTCACAATCACAAGGCCACAACCAACGTCGAAACGACCTCCAGTATCCGGGCAGGTGATTCGATTCAGGTCACCAGCCAAACATCTGATCAGCCGATGATCGTCGCTGAAGCGGAGGTGCAGAGCTATAACGGGGAATCTGAAGATTATGCCACCTTTGGTAAGAATCCCACTTTCGCAGGGCTGAAGAAGGCTGCACTGGATGACGATGGAACACAGAAAAAAATTGGTGGTGCGTTAGCGCTCACCTATGGTGATTACAACAACGATTCACTTACGCAAATCGATCCGAATGTCGAATTGGAGACCACTGGCGACATTGACATTTTCTCACATACAGCTCTTCCCTATGGCAATGATTTTCAAAATTGGAAGGGATTTGATGATGTCGTTTTTGGCCTGTACAACGCTTCAGAATTCAGTAATTACGGGCTGACAAGCAGCTACGCGAACTCAACTGCCGAAGCCGAAAAACTCGGAATTGGCGCTTCGGTCAATCTAGTCAACTATCACACCAGTTCGAACACCGACGTTGCATCGGGGGTGCGGATAAACCAGGGCTCGAACAACAATAACCCTGGCGATGTCAATATTCTTGCCAATAGTGACATCGAGGGGGTGCACTTGGTGGGTAATTTTGCCGTGCCAACTTTGATTGGTAACGACGCAAAAAATGGCATCGGCGGTTCTGTCGGTGTTGTGAACTACGATACCGTGACGCAATCGCTCGTGAATGACGATGTCTTGATCAAAGGAAATGACGTTGTAGTCGATGCAGAAACTTCCCTCTTGAATGTTGCGTTGGGAGTCAGTCTTAGCAAGGGTGGTGACAATGCATTCAGCGGTGTCGTTGGCGTGACGAATGATCTTGCAAAGACAACAGCCAATATCGCCGATGGTGCCGTGATCAAAGCAGCGGGTGATGTCCAAGTCGATGCTCGCGATGAATTTGTAAATCGCCAGATTTTGGGTGCCGTTTCCATTGGCAAGGGATCAGGCGTGGGCGCGACCGTTGGAGTCACGGTGGCGAACAGGGATACACGCGCCATCATCGGACCAGTCATTACCACACTCGGCGCTGAGTCAGGCCAAGAGAGTCGCTCCCTTCAAGAGGGTGCGAACTTCGCCAATTCAGAGATTGATCTTGGCTATCAGCATGGCTTGAAAACTGGGGATGTTGTCCGCTACGCCGATTCAGGATACGAGGGAGCGCTAGGCAACCTGTTGGAGACTGGTAACTATGTGGCCCGTGAGAAAACGTCCACTTCGATCACGCTTCATCGATCGGTTGAGGAAGCGAAAGAAACAGGTCTCTTTTCCGCAGTTGCATTCAGCAGCAGCACTGATACGATCACGCTTTCCTTCGAACATGGATTTGTTCTTGGTGATCGGGTGAGGTACGACGTCGGAGGTGGGCAAGCGATCGGTGGACTCACGGATGGCGAAAGTTATGCCGTCATTCCTGATGAAACCAATCCCAGATCGTTAAAGCTTGCTTTGAGTCGAAGCGATGCCGAAGATGGTAAGTCGATCGACTTGGATTCGCGCACTACGCCGGGATCAGGATCCAATCATCGCCTCGTGCTGGACCTGGAGTCCGTCTACGACCATGGCAACCGACATAGTTTTGGCAGGTCATTTGATCCCAAAAATGCGGTGGTCGGTGCGGCAGAGAGCATCGATTTAGGCCAGCCCCATGGCTTCGAATTGGGACAGGCTGTTGTTTACCATAACGGTGGTGGAACTTCGGTTGGAGGGCTGGAGGCTAATAGGACCTACTATGTTGTGCCGGTTTCCTCGAATGTGAATGCCTTCCAGCTTGCAGCATCAAAAGAGAATGCGGAGCTTCCGGAGCCGATAATCATTAATCTCTCGATTGGTTCTGCACAGGGTCAGGACCATGGCTTCGGTTTTTCCATCGATCCCGCCGTTTCAGTCTCGGGAGACGACAATGACATCGATTTTGGTTTTCGTCATCGCCTTCGCGGCGACGACATCGTCATCTATCACAATGGAGAAGGCACGAGTATCGGAGGGCTGAATAGCGGAGACCGGTACCGTGTTTCTGTGAAGGGTGACAATACGATTCAGTTGATCCAACCTCCTGCGATACAGGATCTCGCTGACAGTCTATGGAATCCAGGTGTTCGATCTTTGAAACCGGCGAACGGGTCAGCCCTTCGTATCGATGAGAGTTCAAGTGTGCAAGGAAACACGAACAGCATTCGATTTGCTGACCCCCATGAATTATCGAACAACGATGTCGTCACCTATTCTTTCTCTGGTGACCAAAATGACAGCAGTCAGTTGGTTGACGGGACAAATTATCACGTGCTCGTGGTGGATGACTACACCGTCAAACTTCTGACGAAAAAATCTGAGCCGATTAGCCTAGAACCCGAAGAAGCAAAAGGTGGACTCCACAGTTTTAGGATTCCTTTCAGCCCACCGCAGGCGGTCGAGGACGCGGCAGCCTCGGCAGAGCATTCGATTGACTTGGATTACAAGCATGGATTCGCGACTGGGCAAGCTGTTGTTTACAACCGTAGCGTTGGCGAAAGCATTGGTGGACTATCGCATAAGGGCGAGTTTTACATTATCAGGCAAGATGATGAGAAAATCCGTCTTGCGACGTCCGCTGAAAACGCAGCAGCAGATATCTACATCAAGTTGGACAAAACGCTCGCGAAAGGATCATTTCATTCCTTTGGCAAGCCGATTGCCGCGAGACAAGCCATCGATAGCGTAGCGAATACGCTGCAGTTTTCTGGTCCTCACGGATTCCGCCGAGGCCAGGAACTGACCTACGGAAATGGTGGCGGAAACAATATTGGTGGACTGAGGGACCAGAATAAATATTTTGTGCTTGTCATTGATAATTTCACGATTCAGCTGTGCACCAATGCAGCGGATCTGACAGCGAGTGTTGTCGATCTTGATGCCACTACAGCCACCGGTGGTCAGCATACGCTCAGCAATTCGAGCAACAAGGCGGTCTCGATCGATGCGGCCGGGAACACGGAAGTGCTCGCTACAAACGATGGCTCCAATGTGACCGTCACGGTGGCTGGATCTGGGACGGGTGAAGAGAAAGATGATCCCTCCTCCCAGAGTCGCGATTTAAGTTCGGCTGAAAACCAGGGAAGACCCGGCGAAAAACATGGGGTGGCTGTCTCGGGAAGTGTTTCAGTCAATGTTCTCAATGAAGATACTTTGGCTTCGGTGACGGATACGAATCTGCAGAATGCAACTGAAGTTGAGGTGGTTGCTTCAAGCAGTACGTCCAATTTTGCGATTTCGGGTGCGATCGCGATCTCAACCAATAAGAAGAAGGCAGTTGGGATCGCTGGCGCTGTCACGGTCAATGTACAAGAGAGTTCAACCGACGCCGTCATCGAGAGAACGACACTGACGAAGGTGGGTGACGTCAAGGTCCTTGCTAATGCGGATGGATCGATTTTCGCCGTGGCCGCGGGTTTGGGTGGTGCACCCAGAGGGTTCGGAGTCGCAGGCTCCGTGGCGATCAATCTGATCACCAGCGATACCCAGGCATACATCGACGCATCCAATGTGAATGGTGATAGCCTGCGTGTTCGTAGTCGAGACAAGACATCCATCATTGCCGTTGGAGGTGCGATCGCATTCGGCGGCAAGGCCGGGATCGGTGTCGGCTTTGCCTACAACCAAATCAACGGAGGAGCAACTGCTCGTTTGGCCTCCACCCAGGTGAATGTCACTGGGCTGCTGTCGGTGACTGCAACCAATGGTGCTCAAATCACAGGGGTTGCCGCTGCGATCGCTGCTGCGTTTGGCGGCTTCGAAGCATCTTCGCCCACATCAGAGGGAACCGAAGCCAATGAACGTAGCACCTATGCCATCGCTGCTGCTGCCGGTATCTCAATCAATCGTATTGAAAGTGACACCCATGCTTCGATTGATTCCTCTGGGCGTGACCAGAATCGTTCGAAAGCAGGTGAAGTTGAGGTCAAAGCCGACGATGATCTACTGCGGATCAATGGCGTCGCAGGTGGTGTTGCAATCAGTGTCTCGAAGGGAAAGAGCAACGGCAATTCAACATCGGTAGCAGCCGGTGTTTCGTTTGTCTTTAATGAAATTGAACGTACAACCGAAGCCTTCATCCACAATACCTTTATGGATTTAACGGGTGATGCGGAAGTTCAATCATCCTCTAAAGCGGTCATTTTTGCCCTGGCCATTGCGGGTTCGGTCTCCGTGGCTGTCTCAGGGCGAGGCAACACGTCATTTGCGGGCGCTGGATCGATTGCCGTGAACACCATACGTGGCGGGGGCGTGAAGTCGCGAGTTAAACGGAGTGAAATCAAGCAGAGCGGTGGCTCAGTGAAGGTGAAAGCCTCTGACACATCGGCGATTACTGCGATTGCGGGAGGCTTAGCAGTTGCGGTAGCAGGCGGCACCGGAAGTGACGCAAGCACCTCTGTCGCAATCGGCGCGGCAGTCGCTTTCAATACAATTACTGATGGCGGCGCCATCGCCTACTCGGAAGAGTCCAAGCTTGAATCGCCTGGCTCGATCGAGGTATCCGCCGATCTGAAAGCCAATATCTATTCATTCACCCTCGCCGGTGCAGCTGCGGTGGGTAAATCGGGAGGCGGCGGTGGCTACGCATTCTCCGGCGCTGGTGCTTTTTCTCGAAATGAGGTCGTTGGATCTGCGGAAGCATTTGTTAAGAAGGGTACTCTGAGAGCGGGTACCGACGTCACGGTCACCGCCACGAATGAGTCGAAGCTGGAGGCTCATACCGTTGGATTCAGCGTCGCAGCCGGTGCAAGTAGCAAGAAAAATGCAGCAGCATTAAGCATCGGTTTATCGCTCGCTTACAATTTTAATGGCACCGATGTCTTGGCGTATATCAGCGATCAAGCGGATGTCACGTCAACAAGTGGTGATATCACTGTTTCGTCAAAGAACAAGATCGACATTGATACCACGGTGGTTGCCGCGTCGGTCGCTGCTGGCTACAGCGCTGCGGAGAACGCGTTGGCACTCAGTGGTGGAGGTGCGATTGCTGAGAATCGGATCTCAGGCAAGACAAACGCCTACATCGATTCGAGCACTGTGAACAGTGGCCGCGATTTGATCCTCCGTGCTTCGAATGATTCCTCCACCATTGATTCTGCAGTGATTGCCGCCGCAGTATCGGCCGCGATTGCTCCAGCCAAAGCGGCTGGAAGCGCCGGGATTGGATTTTCGATCGCACGCAATCTCATTGGTGATTCGGCCAACTTTGCGATCCTTGATGCTTCTGGCGGAACGGAGGGAGAGGTTCGGGCCTACGCAACATCGAGCACTTTGACCGCGACTCGCGCGTTGACGGTGACCGCGACAGGAGACCAGCGAATCAAGGCCTTGGTCGGGGCAGGCTCAATGGCAATTGCCTATGGTGGCAAAGACACGGCTGTCTCCATCGGCGGTTCGGGAGTCGTCACCGAAAACAAGATTGGGATGACCATCGGGGCAGAGCTGGATGGTGGAAGCTCCGCGAAGAATGTGACCGCGAGCAGCGTGAGCGTTGTTGCAGAAGACAAATCTTCCATCGAAGCTTTGGCGGGGGCAGCTTCAGCCGCCGTCGCAATTTCTCCCAAGAACAACGCCCTTGCATTGGGCATCGGTGTCTCGGTCGCAAGCAACATTATCGACAATGAGATCACCGCGTCTCTCTCCAAGATTGGCACTTTAAAGGCCGATGGTGGAGATGTGGTTGTCAAGGCAATCGACAACAGCACCATCGATTCTAGTTCCGTCGCCATTGCGGTTTCCGCCGCCGTGGGTGGTGGCAAAAGCATCGCGGTAAGTGGTGGTGGTGCTGGTGCCCTGAACGTGATTCTGACGAAGACCAACGCAGAAATCAAAGACAGTGAACTGGGGACAACATCTGCCAAGATTGGCGCAGTCGATGTGGACGCAACTTCCAATGCCCGGATTGATGCAACCGTCGGTTCGGTGGCCGCCGGGGTCGCTGTTGGCACGGGTTCAAAAGCGGGTGCGGGGGTGGCAATTGGAATCGCAGCGGCGAGGAATTACATCGGCTGGAATCCCTTTGGAAAGAATGTGACCGCGGATTACGAATCCAGTGAGAGCATCTCCAAACTTTCGAAAGGGGAGATTGTGCAGGTCACATCCGGTCCACTCGAAGGCGAGTTCTTTGAGTTCATTGGAAGCACACAAACGGACAGTGACCCAAATACACAGGGCAACCAACCCATTGATCTGTCAGCGCAGGAGTATCTCAATGGTGAACTTTGGCGACATGCGAGTCTTGGTTCAGATCCTTCAGAAACTCGCGCAAGGATTGTTGAAACGGCGATTCATGCCTCGAAAGCACTCACAATCGATGCAGTCGGGAACCAACTCATTGACGCCGTCGTCTTCGCGGGATCGGCAGCCGTTGCCAAGAGCAAAGACAAGGCCATTGCGTTCAGCGCGGCCGGCGTTTATGTCGAAAACCGTGTTCAGGGTTTGATTGATGCGAGCATTCAAGGGGACGGCAGCAATGTCACGCGAGACGGAATCACCGCAAGCTCAATCCATCTTGTTGCCAATGACACTTCTGTCATCAATGCAATTGCCGCGGCCGCTTCGATAGCCGCCTCTTTTGCCCCAAGCAATACCGGGGTGGCGGTTGGTGTCGGCCTCTCCCTCGCTTTCAATGAGGTCAACAACGCGGTTTCCGCGTACGTGGTCAATACCGATGAGGGCTTGCAAACGCGGAACAAGGGTGATGTCAGTATTTATGCGAGTGCTCGAACTGCCGATCTTTTCAGTTTTGACCTCAGCAGTGACCTGTCCACCGACAAGCTTGATGATGCAGCGGAGTCGGCGGAGGCGAGCCTGTTCGCTCAAGATCGCAAAGACGATTATGACTTCTTGCGACGTTTGAGAGATGAGTTCAAGACCAATGGTGAAACGTTAGCTGAGAACCTGACCGTTTTGACTGAATCGGTCTATCGTACCGATCAGACCGATAATGTTCATTTGGTCAAAGGGATCACTGTCAAGCTGGAGGACAATTACGCCAACGGTGGAACGAGCGGCAAGGTCTATGAGTATATCGGTAGCGATGATGATACGACGGACGCCGATGCGAAAAAGGATCTGGGTGCACAGGACTACAGTGATACAAGTAAGTGGGTCATTGTTGAGCCCATTCGGATCATCAGCATCGAGAAGGGCGTGCGATGGACCCTGGTCGCACCCGACGGGAAGACCTACGAGCTGACCAAGGCTGGCAACAAGATTCGTGTCGGGCGAAATACCATTAATGCGGTCTCCGCGGCAGCGTCCCTTGGGCTTGCGGTCGGTAAAACCGGTGTCGCGGTGAGCGGTGCAGGCGCGGTTTCCCAAAATGTCGTGTTGTCAAAGATCAACGCGTACGGCAACGCGAGCCAATTAGGGAGCGTTGGATCAAACGTTGGTAAGGTTGATATCAATGCCGACAGCGAATCCAAAATCAATTCGTTGGTACTGTCGGCGTCTCTGGCAATTGGTGTCGGTACCGGAGACACCGGAGTCGGAATCTCACTCGGCATTGGTGTTGCCCAAAACTACGTTGGGTGGAAACCGGGTGAAGCAACGCAGAGCGCTCCCGCAGAAGTTCAAGCCTATCTCATCAATACGCCGGTTCATGCCTTCGGAAGCTTGACGGTTGACGCAGAATCGAAGCAGTCCATTCAAGCGGTCGTGGTAGCTGGCTCGGTTGGCATCGCGGGCGGAAAGTCTGGAGTTGCTCTTAGTGGGTCTGGCGCGATTTCCAACAACAAAATTGGAGTGAAGATCAAGTCATTCATCGATGGGGATGGCAGTGGCAGCGACGAAGGGATTCATGCATCGAGCATCGCTACCACGGCGAATGACGAATCCAATATTTCTGCATTTGCATTTGGTGGATCCATCGCTTTTGCGGCAAGCGGACAAAGCTCTGTCGGTTTGGCGATTGGCGTCACCATGGCAGAGAACACTGTCGCCAATGCGTTGTCTTCTTATGTCACGAACGCAGGGCTACTTCGGACAGCTGGTGGCGATTTGTCAATCCAATCCACTGATCAATCTTCGATCGTTGCCAAGGCATACGCGGCAGCGGTTTCCCTCGGTTTTGGTGACAAGGGAATTGCGTTATCGGGTGGTGGTGCTGGTGGAGTGAATATCATTCTGACCACCAACAACGCCTATCTGAAGGACAGCACGGTGGGTGCGTCGGACGCTCGAGTGCGTGCAGTTGACATTGATGCCAGCAGCACTTCAAAGATCGATGCTTCGGTGAGTTCGTTTTCGATTGCATTAGGAATTGGCGGCAGCACGGGGGTTGCAGCAGCCATTGGCATGTCAGTGGCCAGAAACTTCATTGGGTGGGATCCCTACGGTTCCGGCATTTCTACCGACCATGAATGGACCGACAAACCGACTCGACTCGATCGCGGGGATCGTGTCAAGGTTACCCTGGGGCCACTCGCTGGACAGGTGTTCGAATACATCGGCGAATCGAAGGCCAGTGCTACAGGCCAAACCCTTGATCTGTCAGTTGAGAATTACCATAACTCAGCTCTCTGGGTCCAAAGCAATTTGATTGCTTCACCAGCGGAAACGCGAGCCCGTATCCTTGACTCGTCCATTGAAGCCTCGGAAGCCCTCACGGTTGATGCCGTCAGCAGTCAATCGATTGATGCTGCGGTCTTTGCCATCGCCGTCGCCATTTCGGGCGGAAGCAACACCGGATTTGGATTAAGCGGTGCAGGGGTCTACGCCGAAAACCGAATGTCGAGTCTGGTAACCGCCAGCATTGAAGGCGATGGCTCCGATGGAATCACGGCCAAAAGTATTGGTCTACAAGCCACCGAGCAACCAAAAATCGACAGCAATGCAACCGCGCCAGCCATCGCTGCCTCGTTCTCGCAATCAGCCACTGCGGTGGCGATTGGTATTTCCCTCGCATTCAACGAAGTCGACAACGAGGTTTCCGCTTTCATTTCCGAAGCTGACAAACATGTATCAACCTTAGACTCCGGAAATGTCACTGTCACAGCAGATTCTCTTAATGAGCAACTCTTTGAGATCGCTTTGAATTCGGAAATCTCAGCGGAAAAACTCGATGATGCAGCTGAGACAGAGGAGCAAGATCAATTCAAACAGGATCGAAAGGATGATTACGCATTTTTGACGAAGCTGCGTGATGCCTTCGAGACTGCGGGAACAAAGCTGAACGATAACCCCTCTGGTCCAAAAGCAACCTACAGCAGTTCACACAGCAAGAAAGTGGCGCTCTATTTAGGGATGCAAGTATTGGTCAGCGAAGGCCATCAAAAGGGCGGGCAAGTCGGTGAGATTTACGAGCACGTTGGAAACAATACAGGTCAAGTATTACTCAGTGATCAAAATTACGGAACGGATGACTGGGTTCGTGTTGAGCCCATCAGAATCATCACCTTGACGCAAGGCCAGCGTTGGCAGGTGATCGCACCCGACGGAAAGTCCTTTCAATTAGCGAAGTATGGAAATCGCCTACGAGCGGTGAAGCCAACCGTAAGTGCGACGTCTTCCGCGGCTGCCATTGCGGCTGCTTTCGGTGGCCGTGCGATTAGCGTCAGTGGTGCCGGCGCGGCCTCGCAAAATGTGATCAAATCCCAAATCAACGCCTACGTTGACAAGAGCCAGCTTGGAACGGATACCAAGCCGGTTGGCGCTGTTGACATTGATGCTTTCAGTGAATCCACGATTTCGTCTTCGGTTTTATCGGCTGCCTTAGCCATCGCAGGTGGGAAAAATGGGATTGGCGTTTCGCTGGGAATGGCGGTGTCATTGAACTATGTGGGAGTCGATCCTCTCGACACCGACAAAAGTACTGACGCGCAAGTTCGAGCTTACGTTAAAGAATCCACCATCATTGCATCGGGTGCGTTGACGATCGATGCGATCACCCATCAACGCATCGATGCCCAGGTGGTTGCCGGTGCAGTAGGGATCGCGTTGGGTGAGAAGGGGATTGCTGTCGCGGGGTCGGGGGTCGTGGCGATCAACGAAATCGGTGTCAACACCAGCGCATTCATTGATGGCAAGAACAGTGATAGGGTCATCAACACCGGCAGCCTTGTCATCACCGCACAGGACAACTCTGCCATTAACGCCGAAGCTGCCGGTGTCGCGGTCGCTTTCGCTGCCGGGAACACCTCCGTCGCGTTTTCGATCGGTTTTTCCGTGGCCGAGAACACGATCAAGAGCGATATCTCTGCTCATCTGTCCGATGTGAAGAGCGTCTTGACGAAGGGTGGGAATCTCAAGATCTCGTCTCAGGACAATTCGCAGATCGATGCAAATACCGTTGCGGCGGCGGTATCGCTCGCGTTCGGGAGCACAGCGGTCGCACTCGCTGGCGGTGGAGCCGCCGCGACCAACGTCATCCTGACGAAAAACAATGCATTGATAAAAAACAGCGCGCTCGGAGCCGTCGATTCAGCTGTCGGCAGCATCGATATCGACGCAAGTAGCACCTCCGAAATCGATGCTCACATTGGTGCACTTGCCGCTGCAGTTGGAATCGGGAAAACCGGAGTTGCAGTTGCCGTGGGGATCTCTGTGGCTCGCAATTTCATTGGGTGGGATCCCAACGGAACGGCTGTCACCGCTGACCATGGATCGCATGATGATCCAGCAAAGCTTCAAAAAGGGGCGACTGTCCGAATCGCCTCGGGACCCATGGTTGGTGAAGTATTTGAGTACTTGGGGGAAACCCTGACCGATGGTGTGGAGGACGATCCCGACGATAGCGATACCCATGGCAATCAACCAATTGATCTGTCGGTGATGAGCTATAGCGATACTGATAAATGGAGACAGGTTAGTCTCAAGTCAGATTCCGCCATCATCAGTGCACAATTACAACAAGCAAGCGTGAATGCCACTGGAGACTTGACTGTCGATGCTATCGGCAACCAGTCGATCAATGCGGAAGTCGTGGCAAATTCGGTTGCCATTGCTGGTGGGCAGCAAGGCGTTGGGGTGACAGGCGCGGGGGTGGGTGCTGAGAACCGCATCAAAACGTTGGTGTCCGCAGGGATCGACGGCGACGGCAGTGACCAAAGTAAGGACGGAATCACCGCGAAAAGCGTTTCTGTCAATGCGGATGACGCCTCAAGCATCAACGCCATTGCCGGTGCGGCGTCCATTGCTGCCGGCTTTGGTCAGGCGGGGGTCGCCGTTTCGATTGGGATCGCCAGCGCGCACAACGAAGTGGACAACGATGTGTCTGCCTTCATTATCAATGCCGATGAGGGAGTGGTGACCCTTGACCAAGGCGATATCAACATATCAGCTGCCTCTCTCGAAGATCATTTGTTCGACCTCAGCTACGACGCCAGCATCGCACCAGCGAAACTCGACGATGCTGCATCCGAGCTTGAGTCAGACAAGCAATCGGAACGCACCACAGACCTTCGGGAGGATTACGCCACGCTTAGGGCTTTAGGTCAAGCCTTTAAAGCAAAGGGGCATGAGTTACCCACGGAATCGACAGTCGCCACCAAAGCAATGCATCGTAGCGACGAGAAAGATGCAGTTCAGCTCGGTGAAGGGGTGACCGTGCAACTTGCGGGCGATCATACCGCTGGCGGTGAAAAGGGTCGAGTCTATCGCTTCATTGGCAGCGAACGCGATAACAAGACGACGCTTTCAAGTGAGGATTACACCGGTGGTGATTGGCTGCTGGTTGAGAAAATGCGACTGGTGGTTTTGGAGGCAGGCCAGTCGTGGACGCTTTTGGCACCCGACGGCCGCTCCTACGTGTTGGAAAAATCAGGAACGAATTATGTGGTACGACGGGACACCATCAATGCCGTTGCTTCCGCTGCTTCCGTAGCAGTGGGTGGCGGCCAAGGAGGGGTTGCGATCGCTGGATCGGGTGCCAAGAGTCGAAACATTGTGCTGTCACAGGTGAAGGCTTATGCGGAGACGAGCCAACTTGGGTCGGCGCAGAAAAAAGTCGGCAACTTGGACATCGATGCGAAAAGCGAATCCTCCATCAATTCGACGGTGTGGGCGGCGTCTCTCGCCATCGGAGTAGGGCAAGTTGGGGTTGGCGTATCGATCGGAATCTCCGACGCTGCCAACTTCATTGGCTGGAAACCGACTGGCAACGGCGTTTCAGAAGTACTCGCTTACATGAAGGATACGAGCGTCGTTTCAACCGGTGCCATCACGCAAGACGCGATCGCCAAACAGACGATCAAGTCCGTGGTGACCGCGGGCTCTGCCGCGGCCAGTGGAGGCATGGTTGGCGTGGCGGTTGCGGGTACCGGAGTCAGTGCAACGAATAAGATTGGCGTCGATATTAAGTCGTACATTGATGACGACGGTGCGAATGGTATTGAAGCTGGCAGCATCACTCTTGTGGCACGTGATGTATCGACGATCGATTCAAAGGCGGAAGCTTCCTCCATTGCTGCGGCACTTGGGGGCGTTGGGGTCGCGGTCGCGGTCAGCGTCTCCGAAGCCCAGAACACGATCACCAGTAACGTAGAAGCCGCGATCAAGAACGCGAACGCCACAGCATCCTCCGGTAACCTTCATCTTATCGCTGATGAATCAGCGACCATCAAGGCGACCTCTCAAGCTGCATCGCTTGCGGCTGGATTGGGCGGAGTCGGAGTTGCGGTTGCAGGAGCGGGTGCGGGTGCGACAAACACCATTTTAACTAACACCAATGCGTTTGTGTCCGGGTCGACACTGAACGCAAGTGGCGATGTGAAGGTCGAATCGACCAACGATTCACGGATCCACGCCACCATCGTTGCCGCTGCTGCATCGGTCGCCATCGGCGGTGCGGTGGGTGTCGGGGCATCGATTGGTGCGGCGGTCGCAAGCAACATTATTGGATTTAGTGATTCCGATTCGAGTCTTGCAACACATGAGTCCACCGAAACGATCAATGAGCTGAAGAAAGGCGAGACAGTTGCGATTACATCCGGGTCGCTCGAGGGGCAAGTCTTTGAGTATCTGGGGGATACGCTCACTGATGGCGACCCAAAGACCTCAGGAGACCAACCGATTGATTTGAGCGTTCAGGAATACTCGGACGAAACTCTCTGGCGACGCCGCTTTGATCGACCAGGTGCGGACGTTCAGGCATATGTTCACAATTCAAGTGTGACAAGCGGTGGACATGTCGTCCTGAACGCCGAGAGCGATTTGCAGATTCAAGCGACCGTCCTGGCGGGTGCGGTTGCTGTTGCTGGCGGTGCGGGCGTGGGAGGATTCGCTGCAACGGGTGCGGGTGCAAGTAGCTCAAACAAAATTGCGGCGGATGTACGGGCATTCATTGACGGCGATGGCACAGGAAATCAAGGCATCAGTGGAAAGTCATTGACGCTGTCAGCACTCGACAAATCAATCATCAATGCAGAGACAAAAGCTACTTCGGTTGCAGTCTCCTTCGGATCTTCCGCTGCATCAATAGCGGTGGGCGTTTCACTATCAGACAACGAGATCGATAACGTCGTCCAAGCTTCGATTAGCAACGCGGATGCCGTCAAAACAACCGCCGGTCAAGTCTCCATCACCGCCAGTGAAGAAGCAACGATCGACGCGGTCACCGAAGCCGCAAGTGCAGCTGCGGCGATCGGTTTGGGCGGATCTTCTGCTTCTGGCGTGACCAATGCCACGAACATTCTCACCAGCGAAGTCAAGACCTTCATTGCCAAATCACAAGTCACATCTGCATCAAGTGTTCTGGTTTCAGCTACCGATAAATCCAAGATTTCAGCTGAAATCGAGTCCCTCGCACTGAGTGCCGGCTTGGTCAGCATTGCAGTGGGTGTGACGGATTCGGAAAACCATTTCAGCAATGTGGTCACCGCTTATCTGCAAGCTTCAACCGTAACGGCCTCGGGTAATGGCGACTTGCAGGTGCTCGCAAATTCCGATGCAACCATTGACGCAGAGACCACGGTGGGAGCAGTCGCTGTGGGGCTTGGCGGATCGGTTTCCACCAGTTCTGCCAACACCCAGATTGATGGACAGACCAGTGCCTACGTTGATGGGGGAGTGCTAAATGCCGAGGGAAATTCAATCACGATCCAGGCCACATCCAAATCGGTAGCCGATCCAAAAATCGATGGATTTACGGGCGGCCTTGTCGCGATCGCAAGCATGACCTCACGTGGAACCATCGCGGGTGAGACACGATCTTGGGCGAGTGGCAATACGACGGTCAATGCAAATCAAATGACCCTCGGTGCCACCGATCAAACAAATGCCGATCCGACGACGGTGGTGGCAGGCGGTGGTGCATTTGCAATTAGCGCGACTGATTCCATCATCGATATCACACGTCGCACGGAAACAAAAATAAATCGAGGGGCGAACCTGTCGATCGGTGCCGGAGCACTGATCGTGCAATCGACCTCGACGACCAACGGAACCAGTACCGCGAAGAGTGCATCTGGATCAGCGATCGACATCGCAGCACTCGTGGTGGATACAGGAGTGGACAACGAAACGGTTGCCTGGATTGAACCTGGAGCAACGGTACGTTCCGCAGGCGGCTCTGTTTCTGTGACGGCACTGGCAAACGATAACAATGCAGCCTCCGAAATCGAATCGACGGGTGTTGGGCTCCTCCTCAAAGTGGGAACAACCAAACCGTTGGCAGTGACCAGTGCGGTCACGAAGGCATTGGTCGAAGGCGACATTCTCGCATTAAGTCCGACTCAACAACCGGGCAACATTTCGATTTTGGCCCAAGCCAATGATCGGGCGACAGCGGGTTCGATTTCGGCGGGAGGTGGTGCCATCTCTGTCAGTAATGCAACCGTCGACGCGACCACCAGTTCGGCAGTTAGTGCAACTGTGGGTGGGAAGATCGAGTCGGCAGGTAATATCCGGGTCCGAGCAATCGGCCGCAGCGATGCGGACGCATTCTCGAAAAGCTCAAGTGGTGGTGCGGTGGAAGTTGCCGTGCGAACTGCAAGAGCGACTGTGAGACCTAACGTCACGGCGACAGTAAGTGATCGAGCCGTTTTGCAAGCTGCCGACGGTGTCACCATCGAAGCTGATCATGGTCAAGCCGCCCCGGACTTCTCCGATGGCTCATTCAATGCGGCAACCAACGTTGACACCTCTGCCAATACAATTGATTTCGAAAAAAACCATGGCCTGCAGACGGCTGACACTGCGTCTTACAGCCAAGCCGGCCAATCATCGGCTGTGGGTGGGTTGGCCGATGGTCGTACCTACAGCGCCATCGTGCAAAACGACACCACTTTACAATTCGGTGCAGAGTTTGCGGGCCAAACGCCCAGCAATCCCACTGGACCAGGCGTCGACATTGCCCGCGATGAAATCCGATTCTCAGCCCCCCATTTCCTTGAGAATGGTGATCGTGTTGTCTATTCACCAGAAACAGGCAGCGCTGTCGTCGGTGGCTTGCAAGATGGGACGTCCTATACGGTCAAGAGAATCGACTCAAAGACCATCAAACTTGCCGATGCCATCTATCCAGCCGCGAAGCAAGTGAAAGGTACTGACATTGAGAGCAATACCGTCACCTCCACTGCCCACGGCTTTATCACCAATCAGGCCATTACCTATCGAGCACCCGACGGTCGAGATTTTGGTCATCAAAGTGTGAAAGATGATACGGATACGATCGAGTTGGGCTCGGGGCATGGATTTGTAAATGGCGATGAAGTGGTTTTCCAAACCAATGGGAACCTTGTGGGAGGTCTGAACACGACAGGCCGGTTCTATGTCATTCAAAAAGGCAGCACAGCTGTTCAACTCGCCGCAACCCGCGATGAAGCATTGGGGACCAACGGGAGTAGTGTCACGCCCATCAACCTTACGCCATCAACTCAAACGAGTGATTCAAATGACATCCATGAAATACGCAAGTCCTCCGACATTGCTTTGGGTGGATTAAAGGATGGCTTAACTTACTATGTCAAACGCTTATCCGCCGACACGTTCCAGTTAATCGATAAGCCAGACGGGACCGTTGTTCCCATCAATCCATTGGATTCTGTCTCCGGCCAGCCATTGTCTGGAACCCATAAGTTTGGCACCGAGTCGATTGATCTGCGGACGATCGGTAGCGGAAAACACAGGCTGGTGATCGATCTCACGGCCGCAGGCAGCGGCACCCAGGTATTCGATGGTGTTGGTGGTGCACGGGCCTTATCCGGAGCCCCGTCGGGGGATGGCGTGGCAACCTCGGCGGCAAGCGGAACGGGTGGTGGGGCCGTTGCCGTTGGCGTGTCGACCGTATTTGCCACGACGATGCCAACGGTTGCAGTGCAAATTGGTGCGGAAGTCTCGATCACGGCAAAAGACATTGTCATCGGCAGTCACGCGATCGCAAACGCATCTTCGAACGCTGCAAACGCAGGCGGTGGAGCGGTGGCGGTGAGCGATGCGAAAGCAAACCTCACTTCGGACGCAACGTCGAAGCTAACCATTGGTCAGAGCACGAACCTGACAGCCAGCGACCAGATCCAAGTTTCATCTGTGACGGAACAAGATTCGACGGTTTTAGCAACGAGTGTTGGCGGAGGAGTCATCGCAGTTGCCGATGCGGACGTCGACGCCACCATTGGTTACAGCGCGACGCTCGAGATAGCGGATAAGGCAGTTTTAAAGGCTGAAAACGCTCTCTCCATCAAGGCCGAAAGCCTGCAATCGCTCAACTCGCAAGCATCCACCGATGCTGGTGGTTTGGGCGCAGGCGTATCCACTCAGGCAAAAACCGTCATTGGTAGCAGCACAGATCGAGCCACCACGAGCGTCGATATTGACGGTGCAGTCAGCGGCGGAGATGTAACGATTAGCGCTCAGGTGAAGGATTTCAAAGCTTCTTCCGATGCTAAGTCCTGGTCAGGAGGTTTGTTTGCAAATTCTGACTCGGAGGGAATACTGGAGATCTACGATCGCGTTGCTGTCGACTTGGGTCCCGCCGCAACGATCGCCGGTGACACGGTGAATATCAGCGCTTTGCACAAAGATTCAACAACCACTGCCACCGCAGATTCCTATGGTGCAGGTTTATATGCAGACGTCGACGCCAAGTCGAATCTGGTTTATGACAGCGAAAACATTGTCTCCGCTGCAGGTAATGCGGTTGTCACTGCCGGCGAGTTAGATGTCACATCTGAACAAACATTTAAGGAATTTAAAAGCTCGGTAGAGACAACGAGTGACAGTCTTGGCATCCCTGTGGAAACGGCGAACCGGACTCTTAAAGCGGGCCGAGAAATCGACTGGAATGCTGACGTTGAGTTTACCGTCAACCCATCTCCGAAACTGCTGGTGGATTCGAATGGGCGTTTGACCGTTGCCGAGCGTGTTAACGTCAATGGTGGTCTTGCCCAGGGTGATACGGTATCGGGCGGCACTGTCAGTGTGGATTCCATCACCAACACCCATCAAGGATCTGCAAAATTCAAGGTTGGGACACTGGCTAATCAGGACGGCGAGACTGCTCCCAAAGGTTTGCTCAAAGGTAATCAAGCAACGTTCAGTCGTGGTTCTTTTTACCCTCAAGTGGAAGTCACGAATCAATCTGACAATGACTTGGAAATTAAGGGAATCAGTCTCGCCAATGCGAACGCCAAACCCGTGGTTTCGCTTCAGGCCGATACGGTCGAAATAAAGTTCGACATCGGATCAGTTGACCCGACAAACGAGTTATTGGTCGCCATTGATAACCAAGGAACCGGTGATGTGATCCTTGCAGGTTTGGTTGACAATCCGCTCGGAAGAATCCGTGTCAAGAACTCGGACGGTGGAATCAAGAGTGCTGGGAACAACGGCGTACTTCGCGGCAATCGCGTCGAAGTCACTTCGGACGATACCGTAGGTAGCCAACAAAAGAGCTTGAACATTGACCTTGTACGGAGCGTCAATCGAACCACCGATCTTGATGTTACCGCGGGCGGTGATATCTGGATTGATCTGACAGGCCGCTTGCGGGACACCAACACTTCTCAGAAGCAGTTCAACGGAGGAACCATCACCACCACGGGCGATGTGAACATCGATTTCCAAAGTGCAGTCAATGAAACCGAGTCGACGGGCACAGGGGGCTCAATTGCCGTCTCGTTAAACGGTGCAAACAGTCAAGAGTTCTATGCCCGCTACACCCCTGACACCGCTTCCGGCCCCAAGGCATTGGACTATCGCGTTTTTGCAGATCCCGCGAAGGCCGTCGCGATTCCGGCAAGCTACCACTTTGGTCAAATCACAGGTACCAATCTTAACCTCGAAGCTGTGAAATCGGCGGCATCCGACCCAACGATTGACCTAGTGGCGAACGTCAACCAAGGTGATTTGGGCAGACTAAATGTTCTGACCAACGGTGACGTATCTTTGGTGGAAACCAAAGGGAATACTGTAGTTGGGGTGGTGCAATCCAATGCCGGTGATATTGCCCTGACGGTGAGTGACGGAAGCTTACTTGATGTGGTTGCTTCGAATGACTCGACCACCTTTGTCAAAGGAAACTCGATTACGTTGGTCGCATCCAAGGGAGTTGGAACGTTTAACAACGGCCTGGAAGTCGACTCCTCCGCTGTAGCGAATGGCTTGCTCAATTTGCAAGCCTCCGGTGATCATGTCCATGTCAAGGAAATCACCGGCAATTTGCGGGTCGGAAGGATTTCCACCAACTCGGCTTACGACTTGGCGATCTCGACGCTCAATGGTTCGATTCTCGACGGCAACAACGACGAAAAAGCTGACCTGCAAGGCCGAAATATCGATCTCGTTGTTTCCGGTGGCACGATTGGCGACAGCAGCAACTACCTTGATTTCTATGGAGCGGGGCAAGGACAAAAACACAACACGCTGCGGATCGTCGATTCGGTTCCCGACACCGGTCGACTGTATGCAACAGCCAATTCCGATATCTATCTCCAGCAGGTGAATGCTGCTGTTCATGTTTTGAAGGTGGAATCGACCACCGGCGATGTTTCCCTGAAGGTTCTCGATACCGTGCTGGTGAACGAAAACTTCACCGGTCCCTATGGCGAGGATCTCAACCTTCTTGGGGCAAGTGGCAAAACGCTTCTCGGCGTGGACGTTGAGGTTTCGACCATCAGTGCTGTTCAAGGGGATGTCATCCTGCAGGCAGGTGATGGCATCCACGTGCCTGCCGGAGGCCGCATCCAAGCAGACGCAGATTCGGGCGGCCGGGTTCGAATGTTGGTGGACTACGACGGCGTCAACGGAGTTGATCCAGACGACAAGGTTGGGGGTGTCATCGCAATCGAAGGAAACGTGGATGCCGAAACCGTCACCATCGAGGGTGGTGTCAATGTAGATTTCCTCCAACTCCTGAGTGGCATCAATGCCAATGGGGAGACCAACCTCAAAGGGAATGCGGGGGATGACCGTTTCTTTGTTCGAAAAGTCGCCGGCAAAACCAAGTTACAGGGCGGCGTGGGCGCTGACCGGTATCACATCTCATCCAATGCGAGTAAAGCTGCATTCACGACAAATGGCAGCTACAAGGATAGCAAGACCTCTGCAACGGATACTTTTGATCCCCTGGATATTTTGACAGGAACACTTCAGCACATTGCAGGCCCACTGACCGTGGATGCTGGAACCGGAGGGAATTCCGGAACACGGGATGTGTTGAACATCGGTGCTGTCGGAAATGCGAGCTCGGTGTCGGGAGTGGTCGATACAAGTTCGGTTGCTGGATACGATGCGTTAACCGGTTTGGGCATGACCGGGAGAATCGATTTCGCAGCCTCTGACAATCACGCGGTCGATGTCCGGGTTGGTTTGGGGAACGCAAACGACAGCATGCAGGTCAAGGCTTTGTCAGATAATGTTGGACTCTACATCCAAGGACGTCAGGGCGATGATACGCTGAATGTCGGAAACGATTCGAATGAGCTAAACAAAATCAGTGGAGTCATCGTTTTTGATGGGGGACAAGGCAGCGGTGACAAGCTGAACATCCGAGGCAATGCGAGTTCAGCCGCGGGCCAGTTGACGGCGGTTGGGGTCACCGGCATGCAAATGGGTTCGAACAAATTGTATGGGCATCATGCGGCCCAGGGCCAAAACTACCCGAGCGGCGCAAATGATCCAGCCGCACCTGCAGCCGTGTATTATGCTGCCAGAACAATCCTCAATGGCAAGGAGACGATTAGTAGCACGGTTGAGGAGGTCAACGTCACTCTTGGTGATTTGGCGGATACATTCAGAGTCGATAGCGTTTATCCCGGAAAAACAACGATCGTGACCGCCGGTGGAAATGATGCGATTCTGGTCGGTTCCACCACCACAGGACTTTATCCGCAGTCCACATCGCGAGTCGATTTTATTCATGGAACATTGGCAATCGATGGCGCCGCCGGTTCGAACCGCCTCGAATTGAATGACTCGGGCGATGCAAACGCCAACACAGGCACTTTCCTAGGCTCATCGATCAGCGGACTTGACTTCACCGGTTCGCTCTCCTTCCAAGCGATTGACGACCTTTCGATTCAGCTTGGTGCTCAGGGAGACACTTTTTATATTCCCGCGACGACAGCGGGTGTGACAACAACGGTGGCAACCGGTGGCGGATTCGATACCGTCTACGTGGGGACAACCGCCGGCAAGGAACAGGCTGGAACACTTGGCCAGATCAAAGGTGACCTCGTAATCAAAGGCGAGGGGCCTCAAGCAGATGATGCCCTCTTCCTCAACGATCAAGACGAAACCGACCCGCAAACATTCCAGTTCGACAATGTTCGCGGGGTCGATACCGCCACTCTCGCCGATGGTGGAACCTTTCCGATTGATGAGACCACGGTGACGCGAAGCAATGCGAGTGGAAAGATTCGGTATCGCACCATTGAACGTGTCGTACTGAGTGCTGGATCTGGGAATGACACCATTGCCGTTGGTGGCACGCACCGTGAACAGTCCATTGACGGTAAAGCATCAACATTCACCGTCAATGCTGGCGCCGGGGAGGATAAAATCACCGTCGGAAAGCCGATTTCTGGCAAACATTCCTTGGCTGAGTTCCAGATTGATGTCTCAGAAACACCTCCACCCAACAGTGGAATTCCTGTCCTCGTCAATGGGCAACAAGGAAATGATACGCTTGAATTCCTCAACACCGCCGGCACGAATCAAACAACCTTGGCATTTGCCCAGAGGGAGTTCAACCAATTGCTGCCCGGGTCGGGACTTCTCGTAGATGCAGATATTCAAGATTTTGACGGTCTCTTCGCAAAGTTGCAAAAAGATGAATCAAGTACATCAGGTGTGTCCGGATATTTGTGGAGCAATTTTTCGGCGACGGGCAGACAAACGATCTCGAACACAAGCTTGACCGACTCCGCGCGAATCGCCGCGTTGACGGAGCAACTGAACCAGATTGTTGCCGGCACGGCATTGGGTGAAACCAATCATTTCGATGCACTCGACCTATCCTCTTCGACAAAGATTTTGCGAAGCCTCTCCAATCTCTCTGGGGACAGTCTGGTTGGCTTGCATCGCTTACTCCTATCCGACGCATATCCTGCAGAAATCAAGGAACCATACTGGTTCTCGCGATTTACGGATGCTTTTGCGGACGCCCCTACCGCCAAGCCCTATGGCACGGTTGTTTTTAGTGAGTTGATTGATGGCAAAGATGTTGACGCGACCCTGAACATCAGCGCCCGCACGACAGAGAAAATCAGCGTCTCGCTTGGGAGTGGCAGTGATGTTGTGCAGTTGACTGGTGGCGAATATCCGTATGACATTCAAGTCAACGCGGGTGCCGGTGAAGATACCTTCAACATCGAGAACGCAGTCGACATGCTCAGCAACGAGATCGTTCTCAATGGTGAAGAGAATGATGATCTTGTCTTCGTTGACTTCTCGATGGTTTCAATCTCCGACCCAGGCGATTTATCAGAGACAGTAACAAGGATATCTGTATCGGAAAATGGTCAGCGCGTTCAAGTTCCAAGTAACAGCACGGCGTTGGAACCGGGGCAATATGCGATAGAAACGCGATTCGATTCTGGAAAATGGCAATTCCGAGTTGTCGATGTTAACGACAGTAATGAACCGATTTCCATCGCAAAAGTCGATGGATCTGGACTGACAACCAATTGGCAAGAAATCAATAAGGTATCAGCAACCGACGGAGTGAGATTACTCGATACCCGTCGCGGATTCACGATTACCTTTGGTGCCGATGCGAGCAAGTATGTGGCAGGAAATGCGGCATCGGGAAATGGAATGAGGCTCCTCGCGGGTGTCCCAACGAACAAGATTGATCTCACCTTCAACGGCGGGGCGAATGATGGTGGTACCGGCGATAAATTCCGCATCGCCGGCGATGGTTATGCAAAGAACGGGCAATACACACCGAGCAATTCGAGTGTTCGTGCAGGTGACCTGACGATAGGCGGCAATAAGTTTGCGTTCACGGGCGTCGAACCTTTAGTGGTTCACGGACTCAAAGATTTTCGTGTGGACACGTCAGCTGCTGTGACCAACATGACCGTTGATGCGGTGAGTGTGAGCGATCTGCAACTGGACAACCTTGTCTTGCAAGTCGTCACGATCGATGGGGTGGTGAGCTGGACTCAGAATACGAAACTCAGCATCAATGAGAATCTCGAGCCGACGCAAATCGGCACCGCAATGGCAGTCAGCGGAACGACACTTGTCGTTGGGGCCAAGCTGAGAGATTTCAATTACGGTACCGTCTATGTTTACGAACTGGTGGATGGATCATGGGTAGAATCGGCGAAGCTCTATCCCGAGGATCGGGGTAGCAGTGGCGAAGGCTTTGGTGATTCGGTTGCGATCCATGGAAACACGCTGATCGTCGGGGCGCCCAAGGATACAAGTCAAGGATCCAACGCCGGTGCGGCCTACATCTTTGAACGGAAGAATGCGACAAGTCCTTGGAAGCAAGTCAGCAAGCTCAAAGCGAATGTGAAGGATGAACTTCTCGGCACTTCGGTCAGCATCTATGGCAGCTATGCAGCAGTCGGTGCTCCAGGCAGTGACTCGACTTACCTGTACTCGAATCAATCAGGTGCTTGGAGCAAACTGGCAGGGACTCTGACCACCGCCGGGACGGATTTCGGGGCGGCGGTCGCGATTGATCAGACGCACTTGGTGGTTGGTGCTCCAAAACAGGTCTTGTCCGGGACAGGGGAGGTCGGTGCTGCCCATGTTTACTCAATCAATGGTGGCGCATTCGATCGCCAAACCATGCTGAGACCTTCGGAGCCGCAAGCGGGAGAGAAGTTCGGCGCTGCGGTTGCTTTGCAAGGGAATCAGGTCGTCCTAGGTTCCCCCGAGTGGGATGGCGTCAACCTACAAGGCCAGTCACAAAAAGATCAGGGGCGTGCCTTTGTCTTTGAGGGAAGTGGATCCAGTTGGACACGTGTTGCGAGACTTACGGCAGATGGCGGACTTTCCACCGCAGATGCGTCAGGGGAAGGGATTGCAGATGATCAGTTTGGATACTCAGTAGCGATCCACGGGGACTACGTCGCTGTAGGTGCCCCTTTTGTGGACACAGGATCCGTCCTCAACGCGGGTGCGGCCTACGTCTTCTATGAATTGCCCCCTCACGGTAATTCGCAACTTGGTTCAACATGGACGCGTTCATCGCTGACCGAGGCAGGCCGTCTCGTGGCTAGCCAACCGGCTGAAGCGGATCAATTTGGTAAGAGCGTCGCACTCGCTGGCAACCGTTTGATGGTCGGTATTCCTGGATACAACGACACGAAGACTCGTTCACTAGGAGACACCGGCGCCTTCCAGTCGTTCACAACCGATGGGGCACGCCCGACACCGACAGAAGCCAATTTGCGTGCCGAGATTATCGAGAAGAATAATCAAAAAGAGTTTGGCGAGCAGACGCTATACGATCCGGGTTCCCGCACGCTATTTATCGCAGCACCAGGCGAGGGAAAGGTTTATACGTACATCAATGAGGGCTTGTACTGGCGGCCGACAGGGGAGCTGAAAGGTGGCGGTGAATTTGGTGCGGACATGGACACGGACGGCACACGATTAGCGATCGGTGCACCGGGTGAAAACGCTGTCTATATCTATCAGTATCATGCTGCTACAGAAACTTGGGTCGAAAAGTCGAAACAGATTGGCACGCAATTCGGGAATGGACGTTTTGGATCTGCTGTCGCCATTGAAGGTGACAAGCTCGTGATTGGTGCGGAAGAGGCTTCGCTTAAGTACTCTTCCGACAATCAGCCGAAGCAAGGCCACCAGCTTGATCTTGGCAAGACTGGTCTGGTGCATGTATTTGCTCGCGATGGTGAATCTTGGACCTGGGACGAATTGCTGATGCCCTACCAAGACGCGATGCCCTATCACACTTCGGAGTATCAGGCACCACCCGAGTGGAACCATGTGACGATCAACGGGAAGAAATATGAGTATGGCTTCCATGTTGTGGTCAATGGTGCGATCGCGCCAAACAACACGGATGTCACGCTCACTCCCCGGACCTACGTCACGTTGTCCGATATTTATGGTGACAACAACATGGCGTTCGTGACCAATAATTCTTCGTCACAGAATCGCGTTTTTCGGACAGGGACAGATTATGCGGGAATGGCCGTGGGATCTCTGCAAGGCGGCACCGGTCACTACCACTACCGAACCCGTGAAAAGGTTTGCCGAAACTACTTCATTGTTTGCACCGAGTGGGGATATGACGTTGATCATCACGAAGCAACCCTCAGCAAGGGACGAACGACCGTCAACGTTTACCGTGTCGATGAAATGACGATTCCTCCTCGGTCAGTGGTCATGCTGACCACGAACAAGGATGCAGGTTATATTTCACAACACGTGAATCGCTCCAACTCATCAGTGAAGTTCACACCATCTGGGTATGAGTGGCAGTGGATCACGCTGCTCAGCTTGGAAAAGAAAGAAAGACCAGAGCCTCTTTCTTATACCGCGCTTCAATCTTCTCTGTGGGGTGCGAGCGTCGACATACAAGGGGACAACGTCTTTGTCGGAGCACCAGGCGAAGATGCAGTTGCCGTCTACGACTTAAGCGGCTCGGGTAGATCACACTGGACCGCTTACTTCGGGAACAATCGACAAGACAACGAGCCATTGATCCCAATCTTTCTCGATGACCGCACGAGTGGTGACTTGGGCAAATCCGTTGTGGGTCAGAACGCGGGAAGCTTTTACGTCGGTTCACCAGGAAATGGAGATGTTCACCGATATACTGGCTCCGGTGGGGACTGGTCTCGACAGTCTGTTGGCTCGGGAAATGATCTCGGTGCCGAAGATTCGATCACAATCCATGGCAATCGCATGCTGCTGGGCGCGGCGAGTGAAGCGGGCAATACGGGCGCTGCGTATCTGTTTGACGCCAGTGGAAACAGCTTGAATCTAAAGCTCCGGCCTTACACTGCCGGTACCGGAGCGAATGCGGATTCCATGGTCTACGATACGGCCGACCATCGCAATTTTGGGATCGGTTCATCCATTATCAGTGAGGGCTTTTATCTGATTGGATCAGACAAATCCGGCAATGCCTTGACCGACCGGGTTTACAACTTCCGACACCGTGGTCCCACCTGGGCCACGGGAGAAACAACACTGCCAGCCAAACTTACAACGTCAAAAACTGGCACGAGCGTTTCGATCGATCGCCAAACCACTGTCGTAGGGGCTCGTGACTATGACAATCGTGGTGCCGCATTTGTCTTCGAGACGGGAAAGAGCTATGCCGCGAATAAGTACATTGCAAGATTGCAGCCGACTGGATTGAATCTCGGTGCTGATTTTGGTGCGAGCGTTTCCGTGAGTGGCGACACGATCGTGATTGGTAGCCCCAATGCACTTTATGGTGCTGGAGCAGTCTACATTTTTGAACGAAACGGCGATGAGTGGATTCAAGCTGGCGAACCACTAAGCAAAACCGGCGTTCAGGGATTCGGCAGTGTCGTCGATATCGATGTCAGCCGCATCATCGTAGGTGTTCCAAAAAGCAATCGTGTTTTCATCTTCGATCGCAGTATCAATGGATGGAACGAATCCAGTTCCCTAACCCGAAGCAATGAAGAGTTTGGGGATGCTGTCGCAATTGCTGGGAACACAGTCGTGATTGGGGCGCCGCGAGGTGACAGCAATGATGGTGCCGCCTACATCTACAGTCTCACGAGTGGCTCCTGGAGGCTAGACCACTCGTTGTCTGCTCCAGACGGAAAGGACAATGATCACTTCGGGAAAGCAGTAGCGATCAGTAACGATCATGTTGCTGTCGGGGCACCAGGGAATTTTGACTATGACACTTTGAATCCGCGATCGGGTGTGGGTACGGGAGCAGCATACATCTTCGAGCGAGAAACGACCACTTTCGGATCTGCCGAAGTGAATGCTGCCCAAGATGAGATCAAGATTGGAAACGAAGCCGGCTTCAACGCGGGTGACGAAGTAGTCTTCAGCATCACTGGTGGCAGCATCAGCGGACTGAGTGACGGCGAAAGGTACTTTGTGATTACCAATGGCAAGAAGC
>JAYZAR010000250.1:0-8088 GCA_036339635.1 Planctomycetota bacterium
TCTGCCCCTGGGCTTTTCCTGCAACAATCAGCGGTAGATCGTAATACTGATGTGTCGCTCCATCACCGAGTCCGGCCCCATAGACCACCAACGAATTATCAAGCATTGAGCTACCGTCCGATTCTTTCACTTCCTTCATCCGCTGAATTAGGTAGGCATATTGCTGCATGTGGAAAATGTCAATCTTTTGCAATTCCTTGTAGCCTTCTCCTTTTTGATTGTGCGTCATGTTGTGATGTTGAACCGGTTTATCGAAGACACCCTCATACATGAGCGTCGCATCCCATCGTTCTGGTCCAAGCATGAAGGTCGAAACGTTGGTGATCCCCATCTGAAACGCCAGCAACATGAGATCCATCTGAAGCCGGATGTATTCGCCACGTGGCAAAACCTCATTTTTGGGGACGCGGACATCGACATCGGCGAGTAACTTATCCATCCTTTCAATTCGAACCTCGATCCCTCGAATCATTTCGATGAATTCGTCTAGCGTGCGGCGATCATCTTGGGCCAAACGTCCCGAAAGCATCTTCGCATCTGCAAGCACAAGGTCGGTTACATCCGCTACGTGCTGCCGATAACTCTCACGCATGAAAAGTCGATCGTAAAGCTTCTGCGGCTCACGAATGGACGGCGCGATTTTCCCGGGACCGTACCAAGAAATATTGTCAAACTCGATTGGCTCTTTTCCGGCAGTGAAACCATTGCAACTAATTTCAAGCGTGTTGTACACGGTTGATTGACCGACCTGATCGCCAATGATTTGATCCAGGGTACGGCCGTTGGGGTGCCGCATATTAAGAGCAGCTGCTTGCTCGGGCGATACGCTCGTCAGATAACACGAAGCGCCATGCGCGTGCACATCTTGTCCATTTTTATAATTCCGATCGAGACCGGTGATCATCGTGACATCGTTTGCAAACTCTGTCAGTGGTTGCATCGTCGATGTCAATTCGAGCGGATAAATACCCGGCTTGTTCTTATAACGTCGCTCCTCTTTTACCTTATCCGCATTGAAACCACCTATAAAATCGGGAAGCGACGCCTCTTCCTCACCCGGAAAGAAGCAGCGTCTCACGATCCCATTCGGGATATAGCTGATCACCAACTTCTTACTCGGCTTCGTATTCAACTCCCCAACGCCCTCCGCCCAGGCGAGTGAGCGCAGAAATGGCAACGAAAGCGTCGCCCCGTTGGCACGCAAAAAGTTACGTCTTGTCAACGTCATAGCAAGATACCCTGTCCCTGTTTTCAATGCTTTGCAGGCAACGCAAAACGTCATCCTTTGCGCACCGCGGACTAACCACGAACTTGTCCATGAAACCAAGTTTTGATGTGGAAACACACAACGAAACAGTATACCAAAAAGAAATGTGGCTTTGAGTCATGGCGTGACACATGCCAAACGAACTCGTTGGCTATCCATGATTGGGTTCCAAGCTCATTCGGACGACAAAATAACACCGTGTCTCAGATTCCCTTCTCAATCTCAAGTCGCCAAGGCAATGTAGCGGCATTAAAACGCTCCAGACAGACCAAGCAGCCCAACGGTTGACCGACTTCATTCCTTTCACAACCAATTCGCAACGCCATGCATCATTGCATTGGTCAAATCACACAACACACGGGCACAACCAACTGAATTTGCAAAAAGGCCACTGCACCGGCTGTCTGGTGGTGAAAATTGTCCTCATGCGTGGGGCAATCAAACCGCCCAATGGATAGTCATGGAGTGTCCGGTTGCCGCGAGCTCGATCCTAAGGGAGGGGGCATCGCGAATCATCTGCCGATACCTAGTCGCAGCTGCCGTAGACATCCAGATCGCGCTCTCGATCTTTCCTAACTCTATCGGCTGACATTTTACAAATGTGACCGCAAGCGGTTTTCACCTGAGCCCGACACGCCCATCCAAACCGGGAAATTCCGGAACGGATTGTCGTGTCAGTCATCCCGATGATGACTGATGATTCGATCCGTAAGACAACATCGATTCCAATCATCAGTTGTTCTGAGTCACTGCCATCGTTAGATGGCAGGTGAGCGGCGTTAACGTCGTACAAAATAATCGATTCACCCATCCGTCAGAGAAGAATTTGGGTTTGAAGTCGCAGGTCATCTGGAAGTACCTCGTGTTACCCACGCATCCTTTCATTACATCCCAAAGTGGAAACTCTCACTTGGCCCAATTTATCAATGGACGGACACTCTTTCTCGCAAATGGCGTTGGCAGAGAAAAGTTACATACGATGCAGACCCGCCTTATCCACCGATTCCCGGCGATGAACCACCTACCCGACTCCACTCTCTTGAGCCTAGTTACCAAAAAAAGGGGGTTCGGCTGCACTCTCCGGTTGCCTTAAGGCAACGCCACGTGATGCCCGGGAACAACATCTCTGATTTCGCGCACAACAGCAGATTTCACCCAAGCATCGCCCAGCAAAGGATTTACGTCAGCCATGAAAGCGATGCACCCATGATCGGCACGATGGATGCGACTTCGTTGAATCCTTCACTCGCTCCTCGATTGATGGACTCCCCATGCACAGTGTTTACTCTGCCGACTTGGCTGGCCTGATCTCTCACCACGGACCAGCAATTATCCAACGCGGAACGACCATCCCAACCAATGTGCTGACCGAGTACTGGGCAACCTCACGGAGCCGTTTCGAACTTTGGCATCAATTGCTTTCCCGTTACAACCAATATGAGCAGGCTGGACATACCGACCGCCTGAGACGTTGGTGGCGGGAACACTCAGTGATGCTCGAGGAAGTCCTCGTGACTGAAATGCTAACTCGTGTTGTGGCAGCGCTCGCTTGTGGCCTCGAAGCGGAGTCGGAAATGAAAGAGATAAGCCCAGTCACCAACGCTGTCCAGACCTCACATCTGGAAGTTCGGAACCGCGTACAACAAGTGATGCTTTTCGGTCGCGGCAACTCTGTCCACGATGTAGTTCGGCTGAATCGACTTCGGCAGGGAGTTGAACGCTGGACGGACGCGGTGGTTGGGCGTATGGCAAGCGATTGCACTCTAATGATTCAATTCGCGATTGATCAAAGTCGTGCATCGGATTATGCAGAGGAGACACGAGCCTACGGACAGGGAAGCGCGAGAAACACTTCAGCATATTTAATGAACGCTGCGATGCACGATTTGCTACGGCGCCGCACCTCTCCGCTCGCTGCATTTCCCAGAGCGAATCGCATGATCGCGAAAAGTGTTATGCAGATGTTTCGCCCTGAGCTCTTTGATGGCGCTGGTACGATGAAATCGGTATGGCTGCATCGATACGAAAACGGAGGCGAGCAAAAAGATCAATTCTTAAAACCAGCCAAGCCCCAGCCTGTCCAAGAGGTCAATCAGTCCGAGGCAGATGATGCCCAATTTGAGCGATGGTACATTTGACTTGCGAAAGCTGGCAAACGCTAAGCGAACACGTTCGCTGTAGCGAGAAGCTAAACGTGCTTTGCTCCGCTACCGGGCACCGGCAGCGGATAATTCCCAGTCTCATCTTTTTGCACCGGCGGTGAATCAGCAAGCGAGTGAATCTTCTGCGTCTCCGCCAGGCGGACCTCACTATGGAAGGCGTCATCCCATTTCACACGCTTTCCGCTGTAGGTGGCCATTCTACCCATAATTGCAGTCATTGTGCTGTACGCGCCGTAATCGCCTTCATTGGGGATCTGACCGGCACGCAGCGACGCGATCAAGGCGTGCTGCTCTTGCTGCCAGCCTTTGCCGCGAATTTCCTGTAAGTTACTTTGCCATAACTTCTTGCCGCAACCATCGCGAATCATCGCGTCACTGATGATGGCAGTTCCATGTGTTCCGTGAACATGCTCGCTGATGCTATTCCAGCATCCCTTGCGATGGCGGCATTGACTGAGCAGTTTAAATCCACCGGCGTAGGTAAACTCAACCATGTGTTGATCAAACACATGACCGCAAGCCGTTGGGTTTCTTTCCGCACGTCCCCCTTGGCCCTGCGCTTCAACTGGATGCGATTGCATCAACCAATTGATCACATCGAGATTGTGAATGTGTTGTTCAACAATCTGGTCACCTCCAAGCCAATTGAAGTGATGCCAATTTCGCATCTGGTATTCGAGCTCGCTCTGCCCTGATTTGCGTGACTGAAACCAAGTCTCGCCTCCGTTCCAATAAACCCGCGCAAACAACAAATTTCCGATTCTTCCAGATTGCAAATTTTCGATGCATTCGCGGTAGCGAATCTCATGCCGGCGCTGTAATCCCACCTGGACAGCCAATCCTTTTTCCTTGGCAATCTCATTGGCCGCCAAAACACGTCGCACTCCCGGAGCATCAGTCGCAACGGGTTTCTCCATAAAGACATGTTTGCCCGATTCCACTGCTGCCTCAAACTGCTCGGGGCGGAAACCGGGCGGGGTTGCGAGAATCAAAAGTTCGGCATCGCTCTCCATCACTCCTCGGTAGGCGTCCAGACCAACAAACCGTCTGTGGTCAACTGGAATGCTCTTCGGATGACGGCTTTTGATCGTCCGGTAAGCGGTCTGTAAATTGCTTTGAAACACATCGGCCATCGCTACCAATTGTGCGTCACCCTCGGTGCCTAGCATTTGAATTGCGGCGCCCGTGCCACGTCCACCGCAGCCAATCAATCCAATCTTGATGCTGTCACTGCCAAATGCATGCGCTCCCCTGGCGACATTGAGCTTGCTGCCGCCAATCGCACCACCGGCCAACATCAGCCCTCCACCTTTAAGGAAACTACGGCGGGTCGATGCGTTGACTGCGGAGTCTGACTCGGCTGGTTCTTGCGATTTTGACATTCGAAAATTGCGCGCGCTGCGAGACTTGCTGCATGCGGGCCTGCTCTCGGCGGCGAACGGGCATATTCGTTGAATGACACCGTGTTTTCAACGCGGTGAACTTGCCATGCTAAATTCACCAAAACCTGTGTTCACTGGCAAGCGTTTCATTCGGAATGGTCGCCGAATCGCTTGTCGCATACCGACTGATCTTACTCTATCGCCTGACTGACTGCAGCGGATCGATGTAGATTGGTGTCGGTAACTCTTCAGGCCGGCGAATTACCGTTGCTTTCAAGATCCGGTCGGGCGGTAATTGAACTTCGCCCTTTTCTTTCTTTTTGAACGGATCGACTCGCTCCAAGTACGAGACATTCTCCATGCCGTCGATCACCCGCCCGAAAATTGTCTGCTGTTAACTGATCGAAATGATCGGCAAAAACAAAATGGCAAAACGACTGCTAGCTGTATTTGGAATGAATTCACCCGTTTCTCCTTTGGGTACCTTGGCCATCACCAAGGACCCTCGAAAGCCATCCCGTGCATCGGGTCGCGTATGCTCATCCGCAAGATACTTCCCGCTGTTTCCCGATCCTGTTCCTGCAGGATCACCACTCAAAGCAAACAGATTGTCAACCACCTGCGAAAAGTCATTCCCATCATAGAATCCAGCTTCCACGAGGCTGATAAAGTGGCTGACAGCGGTAGGAGCCTGATCGAGAAATAACTCAATGATCACGTCCCCTTGAGTCGTGTCCAATTTAACTCGTGGCAGTCGGTCTTCTTCGAGTTCCTTCGCACGGATTTCAGCCTCACGTTCAAATGATGCTTGGTATTTTTCGAGATAATACTGCAGCGTTTTATCAGTGTCTTCCATCTGATCCTCGTCGATCGATTCGAAGACGCGTTTAGCAATGTCAAACTCACCCGAGGTGATCGCAGACCGCGCCGCGATCTGGTAGACGTAAGTTAACTTTGACCCACCATCCATCAAGCGAGCAGCGCCCTCGAGCGTTTGGACGTCATATACGCAATGCTCAAAACGGTACTGAAGCAGCGTCACAATGTAGGTAGCTGACTCTTTCTCAAAACCAAGTCGCAGAACATCCACCGCCAACAGGTAAAGCTCATCCATTAGGCGGCGAACCTCAAGGCGCTTCTTGTAATAAGCATTTCGATCCGCCTTGGTGCGTTTCTCGTGATTCAGGTAGAGAATGTGCATGATCCGCTGATCCCCAACCGCTATGGCAAGCTCTTCGCGTTTTTTTTCAAACGCCTCCAATCTCCGCTTAAATTCCTCCTGATACCCCGGGGGTAGCTCTTGCCCAGCAGTGCCATTGGTTGCTTCTGCTGCCGCCCCGTTTGCGGGCGTGGTTGCTTGATTCGGTGGATTTGCTCGTTTGGGCGGCGCAAGACGTCCGGAAACATTCGTGCCAGAGGCTGGAATCGGCCCGCCCGAATCCCCCCCTGTCGTCTCGGAAGGTGCCGTTGGTGTAGCCGGTGCTTGAGAGCCGGTGGCCGCGACAGGTTGTGAATCAGCGGGACTTTCCACCGGCGGCTGCCCGCTGGCATTTGAACTCCACGTGGCGAACCCGAAAAGCAAGGCAATCATTAGCGGGCGAAAAGACATGGATAGCCCCATCGTTACTGAGCACTGGAGAATTGAATGGGCATTTGGAAGGTTCGGAGAATCGAATGAGCTTATCGTTCTTTGAACATTTGCTCTCTCAGCAAGTGCTACGAACCGAATCAGGTTTCGGTTTGCGGCAAAGACTCCCCGGATGACCCAAGCCCAAAGCTCGTTATATTGTCCGATATGAGCCAACGACCTGCCAAGCGGCCTGCAAAACCGCACAAGAAACCCCCTCGCACCGCCAAACCCCCGAAACCGACTAAGCTTCGCATCATCGGCGGAGATATGGGCGGCCGAACGGTGCTGTACCACGGGGCCGATTTTACTCGCCCCATGAAGGACAATATTCGAGAAAATTTGTTTAATCTTCTCGGGATGGCGGTGAGTGGAACAATCTGTTTTGACTTATTTGCAGGGACTGGTGTCCTTGGGATGGAGGCGATCAGCCGTGGAGCGGGCTCCGCCGTGTTAATTGAACAAAACCGACGGGCGGCCACATTCATCCGCAAAACCACCGAATCGCTCGAGATTGAATCCAAGGTTCAATTACTGGTCGGTGATACGTTCCGATTGGCTAGCAATCTGCTGGCAGCACCCGCTCACGATACTCCTTGGACCGTACTGCTCTGTCCGCCCTATGCCTTGTGGCACGAGCGTCCCGAAGATCTGAAGCGGATCATTCAACATGTTATCGATAACGGTCCGCCCGGGAGCGTGCTGGTCGCGGAAACAGAAAAACAATTTGATACCGAATGGTTTCCTGGTGGGCCTTGGGACAACCGCATCTACGGCGGTACAAAGTTGGCCATCACGCGACCAGCATCACTTTGCGGCATGTGATCACGCGATTCTGCAGATAGCTTGTTAACGCTGCAACTGACCGATCGCGGGAAACGCAACAGAGAATGTTGATCGCGCGGCGGGTGTGCTCACTCGCCAATCAAAATGGATTAAAAACATCCAAGGCGATGTTTTCATTCGGCGGTTGCCGCAGCGAATCCTCGCTCGCACGTTCAATGTCTTCTTGATTCGCTTGAACGCGAGCTTCCTTCATGGATCGAACCGGGGCCTGGAGTGACCCGAGGAATGCCAAAATTTGCTCACGACTTTCGCTACGCAATGATCGATAAGCGTTCGCGGCCTGGGATGCCTCGCCACCGTGCCAACGAATGGCGGAATCGAGCGAATCGGACCGGCCATCGTGTAGATACGGAGCAGAATCTGCGACACCCCACAACGGAGGCGTTCGCCATTCCCGCTGTAATACATCCCACCTCACGTCGTCGACAGAGTTCACCACAAACGCAGATTCGGGCAGTTTGCCACGCGGGAAACGCGGTTCTACTGGCCGAGTCATTTGATAAGGCAATGGTAGAGTCGACGCGGGCGCCCCGTAGTAACCGCTAACCGATCGAAAAAAGTTCGGCGTCGAAGGGTTTTCGCGGCTGAACCTCGGCAGCCGCAATCGCGGCGCCGATGCGAACGCAGCCCCCAGCGGAGTCGGTGCCGGAGCTGCCAACAACGAGCCCATATCGTGTAGGAGCAGATCGCTGTAAATGCCTCGTGCCGGCAAGACGTTCTCGACATGGCAAATGTTACAACCAATTTTTGCAAACAGCCTTTGCCCCTGACGAATCGCCGCGCGCTCCACCGGCAAAACAATTT
>JAYZAR010000251.1:0-4187 GCA_036339635.1 Planctomycetota bacterium
AGCAAGGCCCATTCTGAAGAGGGGTTGCCGGGACGTTATACTAATGGAACTTTTCACGGATAAGGAATCCCTCATGCGCGCAACCTTCACTCTCTTTTTACTGGCACTTACGATTTCCCCAGTCCTTGGTGAATCACCTGACTGGAACCAGTGGCGGGGCCCAAATCGGGACGCGACGTTACCGGGAGCCGAATGGCCAGATCGCTTGGAGGGACGTCTCGAGCTCGTTTGGGAAAAAGAGCACTCGCCAAGCTACAGCGGGCCGATTGTTTCTGAAGGGATGGTCTTCACGACCGAAACGATCAATAAAAAGACGGAGCGAGTCACGGCGTATGACTTGGCATCCGGCGAGCAAAAGTGGCAAGTTGAGTGGGCTGGTTCGCTAGCAGTTCCGTTTTTTGCCGCCTCAAATGGGGACTGGATTCGGTCGACTCCCGTCTGTGCCGAAGGTCACTTGTTGATTCTCGGCATGCGTGATGTTCTGGTCAGCTTGGATCCAAAAACCGGGCAAGAGAATTGGCGGGTTGATTTTCCGGAGGATATGGGTTCTGCACTGCCATCCTTCGGGGCGGTTTGCTCGCCGTTGGTTGACAAAGGTGCGGTTTACGTCCAAACCGGCGGAGCCCTCGTCAAAATGTCCCTGAAAGATGGGAGTGTCATCTGGAAGTCCCTAGAGAATAGGGCTGGCATGATGAGCAGCGGAGCCTTCTCAAGCCCCGTTGTCGCTGAACTTTCCGGCGTTAAGCAATTGATCGTCCAAACGCGTACGGAACTTTGCGGTGTTAGCCTCGAAACCGGCAGCGTTCTGTGGAAAGAGCCTATCCAGGCGTTCCGCGGCATGAATATCCTGACGCCCTTGGTAAAAGGCGACCAGATTTTTACCTCTGCACACAGCGGCAAGGCCCAACTGTTCAAGGTGTCCAAAACAGATGATGACTGGAGCATCGAAGAGTTGTGGGTTCAGAAAAATCAAGCCTACATGTCTTCGCCCGTGTTGGTTGGTGATGACATTTACCTCCACCTAAAGAACCAGCGGGTCACATCAATCAGCAGTAACGATGGATCAGCTAACTGGACCAGTTCCCCTTTCGGCAAGTATTGGAGCATGGTTAGCAACGGTACCCAACTGCTAGCACTCGACAACGGCGGCGAGTTGATGCTGATTCAAGCATCGAATGATGAGTTGACAATCACCGATCGCATGAAGGTTGCCAACGATTCATGGGCTCACCTGGCGGTTCAAGGTCCCTATGTCATCGTTCGTGATCTAAGAGCGCTGAAGGTCTACCGCTGGCAGTAGCCCGCTAAAGCGGACCGGCACGGATGCAGAGTGGTTTCGCTGCCGGCCAAGCAGACTCCCATAGAAGCTCTTCCATCTTCGCGGAGGTACGAGCGTGGATGGAGTGGGGATCAAGCCTGAAGTGACGGATGTTCGCGTTCTTTCCGCCAGAGATATGGATCTCTGGCGGTTGGTTCAAGCGGTGAAATGGCCCACTTGGATCGACGTGATGCTCTGGGAATTGAGCGTGTGCCGCATCGGCACATCAGCCCCGCGCAAGAAATGAATCCGGAATGGTCGACGAATCGCCGGTGCCAAGCCTGTCGTAAAGCTGAGCGTCGCCCGTTGATCCGCGTTCAGTCTTGGGATCAAGTCCCCGAGCATTTTTAAAGGGTTGATCTGCCCAATTACGGCGACTCTTCGATCCTTGGCGAGCTCCGAAGTAAGTTGTTCGTACACGCCTGCATCTTCATCGCTTGCCGATCGCGATAGTAGCGGATCAGGTTCTTGGTACAACGGTTCGCCGGGCAATTCAATGGTCGGTAACCTAGTTTTGTTCATATCCAATGGCAGGCGGAGACCACCAGTCGCCATCGCGGTTTTTACCACAAGAATAGGGTTGTAGGAATATCGGCTGAGCTGCAAATCATGCAGTACCAAAATCAGAGTCACAATTTGTGAGACGCCTCGACTGCTGTATTCTGGGCCTCCCACCACCGTTCGAGTGACCGCAAAACGGTCGCCAGATATGGGAAATGCATTGATGGTCCAATGATCGGGTCGATCGTCAAGCGTCCTGGTCGGCGACCATCGGCAAAGCTCGTTGCTCGCCTCTCGATCGATTCCAGCTGATCTTGCAATCAGCTGATATCCTTTCATCCCTCCTCGGTCAGCGGATGAAAAGATCGCTTGTTCAACATGGATCGGTTTCATTTTTGGGTACTGTTAGATTCGCGATACGATCCAGCGTAACGGTTCCAAAATGCCCTGCGGTTGCACATGAAAAGGGACTCTTTGTTGGCATCCAGTTTCATCGCTCAAGATTCCTGAACTCCCGGCGACACTCGCTGCAAAGAAAGCGTGGTCCCGAAACGTTCGCCTGCAAAACTCAAACAACCGTGGTGTATTGTTGGCGGCGAACCCTGCCGGGTCATCTCTTGCTTCAGAACATCCATCGCACTTTGTAAAAACGATCGCCAATGCTGGGCCATGGCTGCGTTTGCGTTGTCGGGCGGCGTGCTCGTTGGAAAGTTCGTGCTGCTGCGCGATGTAAGAAGCCAGTTTCATGCCAAACAAGTCTTCTGCAGACCCTTCATCTCGGACTCGCATTGAATCGCACAGTAGCAATAACCCCGTCGACTTGCTGACAATGCTTTGGATGGCTGGGTACATTCCAGCCTGATTAACCTCCATCGCAATCGCTTCACCGGCAAAGTCTGGCGAAATTAGATCGACATCGCGGATTCCTTTTTTCTGCATCATCGAAATCTGACAATGCAACCACTTCCACAAATCGGCTTCGTTAGGGGTCTTTTCTGGGAACGACCGGTTTTCGAGGGCGGTCACGACCTGTTCTTGTAAATCAACCGAGAACGCGCTGGTCGCCATACCACGAAATTCTTCTGGCCCTTTGCTGAGAATGTCCAGCAGGAGCCCCAAAAAGACTGTTTTTCCCGCGTTGCTCGCTCCCAAGACAGAAATGAAATTCTGCGCGCCGCTGCGAGTCGCAACAGCATGCGACAGGGAGACTGGTGCTTCGCAATTGGGGCTGTGTTCGTTGCGTTCGTTCAAGCGACCGCCGCAGCAAGCGCAATCGACAGCGAGCGGGGGAAGCCCTCGCATCATAGGCGTGGTCGGTTGGATCATGGCTTGTTCGAAATCTTTCGAGAAGAAAAAGTGGGAGATTAGATGATGCTCACCGATTCGTTCATCACGATTCTTCAATAGCTGGATCAGGAATCTTCGGTCGCTTGTGGATCATTTGTTGATTGTGGTTCGGCTCCGATATTTCCGGGCATCGCATCGGTCGAGATGCAACAGCGAAATCCGATGTTGGCGGCTCGATGCAACAGCGGTTGTCCGGAACGAAATTGGCAATTTGCTTGAGATGGAAAATAGGTGTCAAACGCTGCCCCGCGTATCTCAGCCATCGTTTGCTCCAGCAGAACTGAAATACCTTCTTCAGCTGTTGGTAGGAATTGCGTATCCACCCATTCCCATACATTCCCAATCAATTGCTTTACGCCATTTGGAGTCCCGCCGCGAGCGTATTGGTCGCAGGGTACGGTATCCCCAACGGCGGAGGCCCAAACATTTGTTTTGCTCGGGTCAAAAGCATTTCCCCAGGGATATCGAATTTCCGCGCCGTTTCCACCATGTCCCTTCGGCCATGTGGCGCTCCGTTGCCATTGCTCGGTCGATGGCAAGCATTTACCTGTCCAGGTCGCGTATGCGTTCGCTTCGTACCAACAAATGCCGACCACAGGGTGATTCTCTTTTCCCTCTGGCGGCTGACTATTGTGCCACAGCTTAGGACCCACATTGCCTGTTCGGTCGACAAACTGCAACAAGTTTGGCAGCACGTGCTCTGGCCAATATTGTGGATCGGTGTAGCCGCCGGCTTGAACAAACCGCGAGAATCCGGCATTCGTGATGCAATGTCGGTCCATATAAAATGATTTGACGCTAACTAATTCTTCGTAATCAGCCAGTAATTCAAAACCTTCTCGCGTTGTCACGGCGGTATCGCTGATTAGTGTTACCTCCCCGCCCGGAACGAGCGCCATCTCAAACTCAAGGGCCTTCCAAGCAAAATCGCGCGAGACATCGTCGAAATTCATTTCGTCCGTATCGGTCAAGACACGGCAATATCGGCGATCGCGAATCATCCGACGAGTATCCGGTGGAG
>JAYZAR010000252.1:0-21608 GCA_036339635.1 Planctomycetota bacterium
ATGTGTTACGCCGGCGACGACAAGCCCCTGGCTCCGATCGACGACCCAGCGCAGATGTTTCGTAAACTGTATGGCGGCACGACCGATCGCAAGAGCGTTGCCAGCGTATTGGACCATGTTCGCGATGACCTGCGCCACGTATCGACCCGCCTTAGCCCCGAAGACAAAGCTTTGCTCGATCGACACCTAGAGCATGTCCGCAAGCTGGAACAAGACATCGCAGTTGCTCAACAGCAATCAGAGCGGCCCCATCCCGAACCAGACATTGACCCAGAAATCGAATTGGTCAACGACAACACACCTGAAATTTCCCGGATGCAAATCGACTTACTCGTCAACGCGCTCGCCAACGATATGTGTCGGGTTGCAACCTTGCAATTTATGCGAAGTGTCGGTCAAGCCAGAATGCGATGGCTCGATATCGAAGAAGGGCATCACTCGCTCTCCCATGAACCGGACAAAAACGCGACCGCTCAAAATAAATTAAAACGGATTAACGAGTGGTTCGCTGCCCAACTTGCAGCTTTAGTCAAACAACTCGACGAGACGCCGGAACCGAGCCTCGGTCGAGGGAGTATGCTGGACCACACTCAAATTGTGTGGGTCAACGAACTTGGCAAAGGTAATTCACACACTCTCGATGATATTCCATTTCTGTTGATTGGCGGCGGTGCTGGTTTCAAGACGAATCGGGCGCTTGAATTTAAAAATGTGGCCCACAACCGTTTGTGGCTGTCGATCGCTCACGGACTCGGCCATCAAAACTTAAGAACGTTTGGTTCTGAACGTCTGAGTGAAGGCGGCGCATTGGATCTGGCGTGATATCGCCGAAAGGAATTCGGCATTGAGCCGCGAAGTAATCTCTGTTCGCGGTTGCCGCGTTCACAACCTGAAAGACGTGGATGTTGACATTCCACGCGGGCAACTCGTTGCAATCTGCGGGTTATCCGGCAGCGGTAAAACTTCACTCGCTCTCGATACGCTGTATGCAGAAGGCCAGCGAAGCTACATCGAAAGTTTCTCGGCTTACACGCGGCAATTCCTGCAACGGCTCGATAAACCAGACTGTGACCAAATCGCAGGCATCCCCCCTGCGATCGCCGTGACGCGAGCCGGCGGATCGAAAACTAACCGTAGCACTGTAGGCACGACCACCGAAATCGCGGACCACTTGCGATTGCTGTTCGCAAAATCAGGTCAACTCATTTGCCACGGCTGCAACAATCCCGTTCGCAGCGACGATCCCGCAACGGTGGCTGAGGAGTTACAGCAACTCCCCACCAAGAGTCGTTCGATGATCGGCTTTCCAGTGTGGCTGCCAGACCGGAAATCTGCCAGCGAAATTTTGCTGGGGCTGCAACAAGAAGGTTACTTGCGACTGGTGGCTGGTGAGAAAACGTTCCATCTCTCCGATGCTGATCGTTCGTCACTCGCCAAGACGGTTGGACGCAAAGGGATTGAATGCGTCGTCATCGTCGATCGTGTAGCCGGTGACGCTGAATTAACGCGATTAACGGAGTCGTTAGAAACAGCGATGGGTGAAGGGCACGGACGAGCTGTCGTGCTGACCTCAGGTCCAGCGATGGAAGCGGAGGCTGACACCATGCCTCGGGTTGTCACGATTGACGAACGACCGTGGCAGCAAAAAATCATCAGCCGAGATCGCCGCTGCGATGCCTGCGATCTCGATTACCCCGACCCGGCACCGCGATTGTTCAACTTCAATAACCCGCTGGGCGCATGCCCGACTTGCGAGGGTTTTGGTGATGTTGTTGACTTCGACATGGATTTGGTGGTTCCCGACCCAACTCTCTCACTTGAAGAAGGCGCGATCGCTCCCTGGCGAACCCCCGCCTATGAGCATGAACTGCAAGAACTACTCGCGCTCGCGGAGGATTACGACCTCCCTACTGACCTGCCATTTAAAAAATTGAAGAAGAAGCATATTCGTTTAATCCGAGAAGGATCACCCGAACATCACTTTGGTGGACTGAATGGATTCTTCGCATGGCTGGAACGCAAAAAGTACAAGATGCACGTACGGATTTTTGCCGCCCGCTACCGTAGCTACCGCCCCTGCCCAACCTGTCGTGGAAAACGGCTAAAGCCAGAAGCTTTAGCTTATCGGATTGGCGAGCACAGCATTGCCGATGTCCTCGCGATGAAAGCCAGTGAACTATCCGATCTGTTTACCAACTTAGAATTGCCGAGCCGTGAAGCTGAAATTGCTGCAGAGCCGATTTCCCAGATCCGCGACCGGTTGGGCTACCTGCGAGATGTCGGACTCGGCTACTTACAGCTTGACCGAACCTTGCGAACCCTCTCGGGTGGTGAAACCCAACGCGTCGCACTGACTTCTGCACTAGGTAGCAGTCTTGTCAATATGTTGTATGTCCTGGATGAACCAACCGCGGGCTTGCACCCGGTGGATGTCGAACGTTTGTCGCACGCAATCCTCGGATTGCGTGATCGGGGGAACACCGTAGTTGTCGTCGAGCACGATGAAACAATGATTCGGCTAGCCGATCATGTAATCGAGGTTGGCCCCGCTGCCGGTACCGCTGGCGGTGAGATCGTCTTTGAAGGTTCACCCAAGAAACTGTATCGCGACAAGAAAAGCTTGACCGGGCAATTCCTAACCGGCAAGCGAGGCTGGACGCTTCGTGATCGTGAACCGCGGAACCATCGCGGTATCATCTCCCTACGGGGTGCGAGCGGAAATAATTTACAAGAAATTGATGTCGACTTCCCACTCGGTGTACTCTGCTTGGTGACCGGCATCTCTGGAAGTGGCAAAAGTTCGCTCGTGCAAGACACGCTCTACGGCGCGATTCGTCAACGCAAGCATCAAGAGGCAGCCAAGCCATTACCCTATCGCTCCATCACGGGACTCAGCCAGATCGACGACTGCCTTTTAATCGATCAATCACCAATCAGCCGTAGCCCTCGTAGTGCGCCGGTCACCTACGCCAAAGCTTTTGATCCAATTCGAAAAGTCTTTGCTTCGACGGTAGAGGCAAAAACACGAAATTTCGGACCAGGCCATTTCAGCTACAACAGTGCCAAAGGACAGTGCCCACAATGCGAAGGTGCGGGCGTTTTGGAAATCGACATGCAATTCATGGCGGATGTCTCCATGCAGTGCCCTGAATGCCGTGGCACCCGATATCGAGACGATATCTTGCAGGTGCATTACCGAGATCGCTCGATTGCCGATGTGTTAGCGATGACCGTCAAACAAGCTCACAGTTTCTTTCGCGGTCACGAGAAGGTCCAAACTCGGTTGAAAGCAATGATCGATGTGGGCTTGGAATACATCCACCTGGGACAAGCGGCTACCACACTTTCCAGTGGCGAAGGACAACGCTTGAAACTGGCAGCGTTTCTCGCCTCAGCTTCCAGGCGGCGGACGCTCTTCATCATGGATGAACCAACAACCGGCCTTCACTTCGCCGATATCGTACGACTGGTGGACTGTTTTGACGCCTTGCTTGCCGATGGCCATGCCTTGATTGTCATCGAACACAATGCCTTGTTGATGCAGGCTGCCGATCATCTGATCGATCTCGGGCCAGGCGCGGCTGACGAAGGGGGACAGGTGGTGGCGGAAGGCACACCACGTGATGTCGCCAAAGTCAAAGGTAGTCGCACCGGCCAAATCCTTAAATGACCAGCCTCCGTAACTCCCTGGGCCAGGCTCCCTGGGGCTGTTATTCAATGGGGCCAGCGTTCTCCGCGGCCGCTATTCTCTGGGGCCAGCGCAGCGAACTGCTTTGAATTTGACACGGCCTCCCGCTATTCAATAGCCGAGCGTTCTATCAGCCTACACCGTAAAACCTTTGTGAATCTGACAATCTTCTGAGAATTCGCGCGACCATCGCTGTGCTACCTTGGCATTCATGCGTCACACCAGAGGGTTGATCGACTGCTCATTTGGATCCCCGATCTACGCAAGGTAAGTCTTATGTCGCAATGGCGACCTATGCTATCGCGCAGGAAACGCACCACCGCACCCCGATAGTGACTGGCGATGCAAAACTAAAAGAAGCCGGCCTGACCCGAGTGCACATGATCGATTCCGCCATTCAAATGCTCGATCATTTTGTGACTGTTTGGCCTGAAGACCCTGCAGGTTTTGCATTCGCCACCGCACTGATTGACCTGAGCAATTCGACACCGCGATCGAGCGCTAAAACCAATACGCAGATCGCTGTCCAGATCGTCAGCTAATCGTTTTTTTGGTGCATCACCTGCTACAGCCACTTCGAACTGGGAAACCCAGATGAGGCATTGGCCATGTGCCGTCAAGTTGCAGAAGTGGGGTTCAAGGTTCCAGCGACCGGAGGTACTCGAGTCGCAGATAATCGCGGGGAAGCGACTTATGTCACGGGACAATTTAACAGAGTCTCGGTCAGGCAAGCCAGGCGATCGCTCCATAAACCAAGGTCATAGAAGAATCGAGAATCCGGCGATTCTCTTTTTTAAACGCAAAGACATCTCGGTTGAAGAAGTCACCACGATCCGCCCAGATCAACCAAAGCAGATTGAGATTTCGTTTCGTAATGTCCACCAAGCAGCCATGAAGATCTACCGGCTCGACCTGCTGAAATTCGGATTAATGCAATGCAAGTTAGGTCGCATCACTGCCATCAACTTGGCCGGCATGAAGCCGCATCATGAACAATCGGTCTCACTCGGTGTCGGAAATGACTTTCGCGATCGCACACATCGCTTAGAGCTGCCACTGCCACTGCGAGAGCAGGGAGCATTTGTGATCGTATGCCGCGGCGAAAATCTCTACGCTTCGGGTTTAGTCGTGGTATCACCACTTTCGCGACTGGTTCAACAGAACGCAGATTCTGGACGTGTGCATCTCAGCGTCAAAGATGAAGTGGACGATTCATTCGTTCATGACCTCCATATCAGGATCATTGGATCCGCCAACGATGACTTTGTGTCAGGCGACAACGATTTGGGTGGCTTGGTGATTGCCGACCACAGCTTGGTGATTGCCGACCACATTCGCGGCAACTGCACCGTGATTGCGGCAGGACAGGATGACCAAGACGCCTTTTTCCGGTGATACACGTCGTTACAGGAGGCGAAAATGGTCGCTGAACAAATAAAGATGCCCCGAGAACAGAACATACGACAAAAAACCATGGAGCCCGCCTAACAGGCAGGAAAACAAAGCCTTCACGACAATACGCATCGTCAAAACAACATTTTCCGCAAGTAATAGCAGCAAAACCACATCGATTTGCTGAACAATCAGCGTAGCGGACTCAAGTCAAAAGAAGCGTTTTAGACGCCCGCGACCGGCAAGCTAAAATTGACATTTTCGAACTTTTGACTACCCTATCGTGGATGGTGAGAGACTCAATTGCGCAGGCATGATACGTCTTGTAATCCCCCGCCCTCCTGCCGAAGCGTCTCCCGTTGCCGCTACACCCTGGTTACGGTCTAAACCGTTGTCGTTCATGCCGTTGGTATATCAATGATGAAAAATGCCTCGAAGCTTGGTATCGCAACCCTGGTTGCCCTTGCTTTCTCGCTCAACCCATCCAGGCAATCGGCAAATGCCCAACAACCGGAATCACCTAGCGATCTACCAACCGCGGCAAAAATCGGTGAGGAGCTGACGGAGGCAGAAGTCAGCGTTACCGCTTCTGTCGACGATACGCCAGAACTAAAGTTCGCATTTGAAGGGGTTGCGTGGCGGGACGTGATCCGCTGGCTCGCCGAAGAAGCACAACTGGCGCTTCACGTGAGCGACTTACCGACCGGCAGTTTTACCTACGCAGACGGAAGCTCGTTCACGCCTGACGAAGCGATTGATCGCGTCAATTTGTTTTTGATTCCACAAGGATTTGCCCTCGTTCGTTCTGGAAAATTGCTGTCGGTGATCAACTTGGCAGATCCCCGTAGCCGCCAGCAACTCGATGCGATCGCCACGTTGGTAACCGTCGATCAACTAGGTAATTTGAACGCCCAAGACGTAGTCAAATGCATTTTTCGTCTTGGTGAGATTGACGCAACGGATGCGGTTGATGAATTATCCGTGCTAAACCTGATGACGACGCCGGAAACGCTAGCACGAACAAACCAATTGATCATCATCGACACGGTAGCGAAGCTCCGTAATGTGAAGTCAATTCTGGATGCATTTGAATTGGACAAGCTGGACAACGGAACGGTCGTAGAGAGTTTTCCATTACAGTACGTCGATGCCGAAGACATCCTGATCGTTGCGCGGCCGCACCTCGGCCTGGCGACCGGCGAACTGATCGGTATTGATGTCAGCCTTTCGGCCGATCCGCTGGGCAAAAGCATCTTCGTCACGGGAGTCAAAGACAAGGTCAAGGTACTGGAAGGCCTAGTGAAGGCGATCGACCGTCCCAAGGCTGATGCATCGGCAGTCGAAGGCGAGACGCGTCTGCAAGCACACTCGGTCGATGGCGGTAACGTCGAGATGGTGTACGACGTGCTGCAAACGTTGTTGGCCGGGCGTGATGTACGATTGTCGATGGATGAAACGGCGAGCAGTGTGATCGCATTGGCATCCGACTCGACGCAAAAAGAGATCGCTGAAACGGTCCAGTTGCTGCAAGCTACCGAAGCGGACTTCGAAGTGATCCAACTTCGTTCAGCTGACCCCTACTTTGTGGTCAGTCTGCTCGAAGAGATGCTGGACCTGCCCGATTCGTTCACAGACCCAGATGACATTGATCCTGACACGCCGAAGATCGATGCGGATCCAGCCTCCATGCGGTTATTTGTCCGCGCCAAGCGTCCGCAACTTGACCAGATCAAAAAGATCGTCGAAGGGCTTGATGGCAAGGCGGACCGTGAAAAGCAGACCAACGACCTTCGCATCTTGCCGTTACGCGGCAAAGAAGCGGAGAGAGCGTTGGAGATTGCTGCGAAATTCTGGCGTGAGAAAAATCCCATCGTGCTGCTGCGGTCGACAGATCCGGCTCGAGACACCGAGACGGAGCGTGTCATCAGCGATTCGGATTTGCGGTCGACCAAATCAGGGCTGCCACGAAAGAATTCTCCCTTCAGGGCTTCCGAAACAAGCGACCAACGCTGGCTGACTTCCAAGACCGACAACCCCGCAGCCTCTATCCGCTGTCAAATCACCAGTCGTGGGTTGTTGATCCAATCGGATGATCCTTCGGCATTGGATCGCTTTGAGGACCACCTCATCACGATCGCAGGCTCCGCTAAGTCGACCCCATCGCCCCCAATCGCGTTCTACCTGAAATACACGAAAGCTGATGATGCTTTGCGTATGCTGGCTGAACTCCTCGATGGCGGTGACGCATCAGCAGTCGCCGAGGCAGGCACACTCGTAAACGGGTTTGTTTCCTCTTCCGACAGCTTGTTCGGTTCGCTAATTACTTCACGTGATGGCACGATGACCTTGACCGGTGACACGATGACGGTCGTCGCCGACACACGGCTGAATCGGTTGATTGCACAGGGGACCGAAACCGATATCGAACGGATAGAGAAGTATTTGAGAATCGTCGACAAAGACAACAGCATTACCTCCATTGAAACTTATGGATCTTCTCACGTCATTGAATTGGTCAACACTCGCGCCAGCGAAGTTGCTGCCGCATTGCGTGAAGCATTCGCGGGCCGTGTTATGACGGGAGCGAGCGGCCAACCAGGGCAGCCGCAAGCTGGGCGTGGTGCACCACAGCAGCCGCAGCGAAGCGGCGATGAGCGCGACCGCAATAGTGCAGAACGCAGCGACAAAGGAAACGAAAAAGGAGCTCCCAAGGGCAATAATCAGCAAGCCCAAGGTCGTGGATCTGCAATTCGTGACTTGGAACCAAAGATGACTGTCGCCGTTCATGAGCCGAGTAATTCGCTGATCATCACCGCCCCCGATTCACTCTATGTTGAGGCTGAAAAGCTGGCGAAGGAGCTCGATTCAAGAGGCCAACAAACGGTCGAAGTCATTGCGCCACCCAATGGCGCGGTCTTTGAGGCGGTGTTGCAGCAAGTTTTGCTCGGAGAAACCGGCAACGAGAGCTCAAGCTCCTCCGGCAAAGCAAATCTGCCATCCCGAATCGCCCGCCCCGATTCTAAGTCGAGCACAAAATCGTCGTCCTCCAAGTCGACCAGTAAGCCAAAACGTTAATCGTGTTGCTAAGGCCCAAACGCAGTTGCTATCGGCCAGTAGCAAAGTGCCAGCAAGGAAGAGCCAGCACCTAATGCCCAAGGCGTGGATTGCTTGATCCCACCGAGACCGAACGCTTCGGAACGTTGAGAAACCGCGATGCGTGGTTCCGAACGCTGCCCATACTGCGGCCATTGATCAGTCTTGTTTGAAAAACCATGCATCCTGATCCGGGGCGGGATGATCGAGGTGGCACAGTCGACCCCGATCGCCTTAACGAGGGCGACGGACCTTCCAGTTGCGATGTGGAACGTGTGCTTGATCCATCATCTCCATTGCACGCACGACAATTTCCTGGTGTTGATCGGCGACATCATCTTGCTCACCGATATCTCGATCCAAATTGTAAAGCTGAACATCACCCGTTTTCATCGGTTGGCGAATCGCTTTCCACTTGCCAAATCTCACCGCTTGCCGACTACCTGCTCGTAGAACTTCCAATACAAAAAATCGTGGGCGGACTGCAGATTTGGCTTTCCCACCAAGGTGGGCACAAAGCTAATGCTGTCAGTTTTCGGCGGCGGACTCGCGCCGGCCAATTCGGCCGCTGTCGCCATCCAATCTCCAAAGTACGCGTTGTGATCCGTCATTGATCCGGCCTGAATCGTTCCCAGCTACCACGCAATCCCAGGCACGCGAATGCCACCTTCGTAAAGTGCTCGCTTGATTCCTCGAAGTGGTCCTGACGGATTGAAACGAGCAAGCTGATGCCCCGTCTCATTATGCGGCCCGTTATCACTCGTGAAGAAAACAAGTGTACGTTCGGCAATCCCCAACTCGCGAGGCGAGTCCAGAATCGCCTCCACGTCACTATCCATCCGAGTGATCATTGCCGCCTGCCCTTTGTCTTGGCTGGGCCAATCCTGCTCGGCGTAAATGCCGAGAGCGGGAACTTCAGCTCCGTCACCGGTCATCCGAGTTCCCTCGTTGTTGGCGTGTGGAATCGTCAATGGCAAGTAAAGAAAAAAAGGTTCGTCTCGGTGTGGCCGCAAAAAATGCCGTGCCTCTTCGACAAATAAATCGTGCGTGTAATCAATTCTTTTGGTCGCCGCACCACCGGTGAATCCGCCGTAGGAAAGTTCAGCCTGCTGAACCACATTTCGTAGTGGTAACTTTAGATCGCCAGACCAAACAAATTCGGGGTAGTAATTGCGCGCATGGACTTGGTTCAGATACCCAAAGAATTTGTCGAATCCCTGCTTTAACGGAAACCCTGGCTCGTCCACTTCGCCAAGGCCCCATTTTCCAATCAACGCGTTGGTGTATCCGGCTGTACGAAGCACTTCGGCAACCTTGATATCTTCATCACGTAATGATTGAACCAACATATTTTCGCTGTTGGGCGCATTGCCTCGCACCTCGGTATGCCCCATATGTTGACCGGTCATCAGCACACTTCGGCTTGGGGCGCACACCGTGTTGCCTGCGTAAAACTGACGGAACTTCATCCCTTCAGCCGCCATCTGATCCAATCGAGGATTTTTAATCACCCATTGGTCATAGCACCCGAGGTCACCGTAACCCAGATCGTCGGCCATGATGAAAATCAGGTTCGGCCGCTCCGCCGCTACGCCGACCGCGAGGGACAACCGAAGCAGGAATGTCGTCAGTAAGCATAATCGAAAAAAAGCTCGAATCTGGGGCTCGACAAAATGGAAAAACGAAACGGGGAACCTGTTAGTCTGTCGCGACAGCCAGTGAGCGTCAATTCAACAGCTTTACCGGATATTTCGAGCGGTGAGGCACTTCGGGCGGCGACGTGAACTGCGTCGCGACGCCTGTGGCCGGCGAGGTCTTGGTGGCCGCGAGGTCATTGGAGCGAACCAGTCGGCACACGAGTTCCGGATGACAAGATCCTCAGGGCGAGTTTTCGAGCACGATCTTCGATCAAGATTTCACACCCAAGGTCCCGTCTTGCCTTCTGGGGCGGACCCGCAAAAATAGGGGCTTGATGCGTTTCCCCTCCTTCGGAGCTTAACCTCAGATGCAAACACGAATCTTTGGTACCCACCTGCTAACGATCGCTGTTGCTACGATCTTGGCCACCCAATCCATCCTGGCCCCCAACTCAGCGATTGGCCAGGAGAGTGAGAAAGGGAAAAACCCGCAGGTTGAATTGGAAACCACGATGGGGAATTTCGTGATCGAGTTGAACCAGGAAAAGGCCCCCAAAACCGTCGCAAACTTCCTGCAATACGTCAAAGATGGGCATTACAAAGACACTGTCTTTCACCGAGTCATCGCTGACTTCATGATCCAAGGCGGGGGAATGGACGCGAATTTGAAAGAAAAAGAGACACGCCCGCCCGTCGTTAATGAAGCTGGCAATGGACTCAGAAACAAAAAATACACGGTGGCAATGGCACGCACATCGGACCCTAACAGCGCCACCAGTCAATTTTTCGTCAATGTTGCTGACAATGGCTACCTTGATCGCAACAACGCTCAAAACCAAGCTGGCTACACCGTATTCGGCAAGGTCGTCAAAGGCATGGATGTTGTCGATCAGATTGGCAAAGTCGAGACACGAACGGTCGCAGCCCGGGGTCTGATGCGAGATGTCCCGGCCAAGACAATCACGATTAAAGAAGCCCGCCTGCTCAAAAATTAAAGGACTTTTGGCGGAAATTATCGGGTAAGTACAAGATCCCGGCCGCTCGCTCCGCCGCGACGTGGCCGGCGGGCAGAAAGGCGTAGGGCCGGTGCTACGAGCATTGGCTAAATCGGGCAGGCTCCCCGGGCCGATCGAGACCGTCAGCAACGAAGGAACTAAAAACCTCCGCAAAAATGGCCTAGCGTGGAACTTTATCACCTTAGGAAAGTATCTGGGGATCCCGGGCCGTTGCCTATCCGGCCCGGAGTGATGCTCAGCGAAGGTTGCCACTAATTCCCTTGGTCGCAAGGATTTTGGAAAGTTATCCAGGGAAAGCAACGGAACTGTTCTGAGACCTGGGAATTACGAGATTTCTGCCGGCTCACCAAGGCCGAAACGGTCCTCGACTTTTGCACCGCCTCTTGACCATCGGACCTGATTTCGCGTATTTTTTTCGTCAATAGTGGGCTTTTTGGCACGGCCGCTTTGCCATTTCCACGGAGTCGGCTTGCCAGCGTAGCTTCAATTGGCAGAGCATCGCATTCGTAATGCGGAGGTTGTGGGTTCAAATCCCACCGCTGGCTTTTTTCACCTGCTACCTCGTTTTCTAGCCAACTCGGCGGGAGATTCGTCTCGATGAGCGAAGTCGAACTAGACGTCCTCGACCTGAAAGAAATGGTTCTTTCAAACAATTCGTTTGGCCCCTCGGATGTGGGAACGATTCGAACCGCCATTGCCGAAAATTATGGTCACTTCGGTGAACTTCGGGATGCGGTCAACGAAATGGAAGTGGATGACACCCTGAGCCCTTCCGGCAAGACCAAGATGGGTGTCTGCCAATTCCTGCTTGGTAAATTCAGTGAATCGTTGCAAACGCTTCAGGTCGCCGACGGCAGCGCGATGGCATTATTCTATCAAGCCCGCGGTTTGTTTGAGGTTGGACGTTACGACGAAGCGATTGGCGTCTACCAGCAAGCGCAAAGATCTGGCTACAACGAAGACCAGTGCAACATTGGGATCGCCGAAGCCCATCGTTACGCCGGCCGCATTGAAGAGGGACTGGCAATCCTCGACAACATTTTTGGCCCTGCCGAACAAACAGCCGACTACATGTATCAACGTGCCGCAACGGTGGCTGCCGTTGGCGGTCGCATGGATGAAGCATTGGCGTTGTATCAACGGGCCGTTCAAACCGACGAAAACCACGCCGGTGCCTTGTTTGGGTTGGCCCTCGAAAACGATCGTCTCGGCAACGACAACGAGAGCTTGGAACTCTACGAACGAGCAGCCAAAGCATTCCCCACTGGGATCGGCGTACTCATCAATCTGGGGTTGATTTACGAGGACAACAACCAGTTCGACAAGGCGCAGCTTTGCTATAAGCGGATTTTGGATTGCTATCCAGATCACCCGCAGACTCAGCTGTACATGAAAGATGCCGCGGCAACAGGCAATATGCTCTATGACGAAGAAGCCCAACGCCGCAACGATCGATTGGCACAGACGTTAAATATGCCCGTCACCAATTTCGAGCTCAGTGTTCGCAGTCGCAATTGCTTACAGAAAATGGGCATTGAAACGATTGGTGATTTGACACGAACCTCCGAAGCCGAATTGCTTAGCAGTAAGAACTTCGGCGAGACCAGCTTGTTCGAAATTCGTGAGATGCTGACCAGCAAGGGCCTATCGCTTGGCCAATTCGCTCATGAAAAGAAAAACACCGAACCGCCGATCGACACCAGTCACATGTCGCCTGATGAGCAAGCCCTGCTTGACCGACCGATTTCAGATCTGAACCTGTCGGTTAGGGCCCGCAAGTGCATGGCCAGGTTGCAGCTCAATACGATCGGCGAGTTGATCCGGAAGACCGGCGATGACATGTTGGAGTGCAAGAATTTCGGTGTCACCAGCTTGAACGAAGTCCGAGAGAAACTAACGGACCTCGGATTGAAAATGCGTGGCGACTGATCGTCGATGAATCCTTTCAAATTTGAACTTTCGCACCGCGATGCGTCGACCGAGGCCCGTCGCGGTGTTTTTTTGACACCACATGGTCCCGTGCAAACCCCGGCTTTTATGCCCGTGGGCACTCAGGGAACCGTCAAAGGTGTCACCATTGACCAGGTGGCGGCAACCGATGCCGAGATGATCCTCGGGAATACCTATCACCTGACATTGCGGCCGGGCCACGAAACTGTCCGCCGACTCGGCGGTTTACACGCGATGTCTGGCTGGCAAGGTCCGATCCTAACCGACAGTGGCGGGTTTCAGATTTTCAGTCTCGATGCGATCACCAAAGTCGATGAACAAGCAGCCACCTTTCGAAGCCATATCGATGGGGCGATCGTCCGACTAACCCCCGAGCATTCGATCGAGATCCAAGAAGCGCTCGGCAGCGATGTGGCGATGGTGCTTGACCACGTGATCGCGTTGCCCTCGACACAAACCGAGGTCCTCGCCGCGATGGAACGGACGATCCGCTGGGCCAAACGATGCCTGGACGCGGCAACACGCGAGGACCAAGCAAGATTTGCCATCGTCCAGGGAGGCCTCGATGAAACACTTCGTGTTCAGTGCGCTAATGAGCTAAGTCAGATGGATTTCAACGGCTTTGCCGTGGGCGGCTTAAGCGTCGGGGAAACGCCGGAAGAGATGTATCGCATCACGGCTGCCACCTGCCCCGCTTTGCCACCGCATAAGCCAAGATACCTGATGGGTGTTGGTCGTCCGATTGACCTGCTGGAAAGCATCGCTCGTGGCATCGATTTATTCGATTGCGTGATGCCAACTCGCAATGGCCGCAATGGCCTCGCATTCACAGATCAAGGAAACTTGAAATTACGAAATGCAATCCATCGCGAGGACACCCGACCTTTGGAAGATCATTGTCCCTGCTCGGCGTGCCGCCACAGTCGAGGATATCTGCGTCACCTATTCGTGGCCGGCGAAATGCTCGGCCCCATTTTGCTATCCATCCACAACCTGACTTACTACCAACGAGTCATGGCAGGTGCCCGTGAGGCGATCGAGCAAGACCGGTTCGCAGAGTACCTGCAGCAAAAGAAGACCGGCTGGGGAATGTGAAGCTTTTTTTATTGAACGCCTCCGCTATCGACATTCGTTGCGCTGTTGCCGCTGAAACTTGAATCACTCACTGTTTATTCAGAACTGGCAATGTAGACACCACCTCCAGAGTCAGACCCCACGTTGTTGGTGAACACGGAACCCTCAATGGTAACCGTCGCGTCAGGTCCGTTTCGTTCCTCGGTACTACTTTCGACGAAGATGCCTCCACCAACCGCTACAGAAGTATTGTTGTCAAAGATCGAGTTCGAAATGGTTGACGTTTTGGGCTCAGCAAATGGCATGAAATGCAAGCCACCCGCATCTCTCGTTGCCGAGTTCCCACGAATCAACGAGTCGCGAATTACGACGTTACCGGCAGCCTGAATCGCACCACCCGACGAAAAGTCGTTGGGAGAAAAGCTGTCCTCATCCGCAACATTGTTTTGCGAGACGACGTTATCGACAGTTAGGTCGATATTCGGACCGGTATTGATGCCACCCCCGCCACTGCCATCACGCGCGACACCATTTTGAATCGTTAGATTCCGAAAGGTGACATTCGTCTGGGTCGGCGCAAACAGGTCGAACATTCGGAACGTGCTGAACCCATCAAGAACGACGTCATCTCGACTGTCGCCCGTGCCGACAAATGCAGTGTCGAATCCCTGCTCTAAATCAAAACTGTCGCCACCATCGTTGAAATAATTACCTACGGGAATCTCAATCGCATCAGCCTCCGGCGTAGCCTCAGCAGCGACGATGGTGTCCCGAATCAAACAAAGCACGCTCGCGCCAGCGTCGTCGGCAACACAGTTTCCGCCAACAGTATCACTTTCGGTATTCACAAAGTAGGTCGCAAGAACACGCCTCGTTTCCAATGCCTCCAACCGGAGTGAGTGACGATCCCCACGTCGCCTACGAATACGTCTAGCAAAGACCATAAGAAAAGCTCAGTTGGTTAACCAGAATCTGAAAAGCCGCGCTAGTGCCTTTCGATCGTAACTTGTATGCCCGCTCGCAAACAATCAGATCAGATCGCCGCTCCTTATCATTTTCCAAAAAATCGAAACGGGCCCAAACCTCTCAAGTACAGCTAGGACCAACGTTGGCTGGGTTGACTCGTCTCAATTGGACCAAGTTCCAACTGGCCCATTAAAGACGGCCGACCGGCAAGGCACCACTGGGGCGTAAGGCATTCTTGACCTCGAAAAATCTAAAAGTTTAACCTGAAAGAATCCGTGCCGAGCAGTTCTAGCCGGAATTGCTGGGGTGACAGGGGGGAACTCAGTTAAGTCGCGAAGGTCGACGCGAGATGAGGTGAGCCGAGTGATGCAGGGATCAACATGATCCGGGGGCAGCGTGAATCGCACTAAACAGATTTCTGCTTCCTGGCCGCTTCAATTTCCTCAAAGGTGTAGAGGCGACCGGTTCCGGAACCGGGGCATACTTCGCAAGTCTCTTTCCAGTCCTTCTTTTTCTTCAGATTGGAATCCCAAAATGGCCAAGTACGGCACTGGATAGGACGTGCAGCATAGACCGTGCACTTCCGGGTGCGCGGATCGAGCAAGATGCAGTCACCGTCGGGGTACTCTATTAGACTCTTGTCGCGGCCGACGCGTCGCACAAATTTCCGCTCGAAATTCTCCGGATCAATCTGCATCTGGACGGCCATTGCCGCGATCTCATCTTGATCCACCCAAACATATCCAGGTTCACCGGTGCAGCAATCTCCACACTGCGAGCATTCGAAACGAAGTCCGTCGGCATACCAAGGCAACTTCTCGTTCGATTCCCCAAACTTGGAAGATTTTCCGGAGTTGGCGGATTTGTCCGCAGCACCCGATTTCTTCTTCGACTTCTCTTTTTTCTTCTCTTTGTTGCCCATGGAAAAATTATAAGCAAACTAAACGGACGGCTGCGACCGGTTGGCGGACCTGGAAGGAATCATCGAAGTCGTGGGGTGGCCGCCGGACGCAATTCGACTCAAAAACGTCAAAAATAAAGCGGTTCTCGATCCTGTTTCAATCGATTTCCAATGCTATCCCGCTAGTCGAATTCAAAGCACGAAACACCCCGGGCCATGCTTGGCAACTGCCCGGTCACAACAATTTCTTCGACTCGATATTTCGAAGGATTGAACCGCTGGCTACTTCGCTTATCAGTGAACACCCGTTGAGGAAGCTCCAAAACCTCTTCAGCAGCGAGCGGCGAGTCGCGAAATAGCAAATACTGACCATTAATCTCGATACTCAGCTTGGGTATTTCATGGGACGTCAAATTCTTGACCCGCACGATCTCTGTCACCACCACGCTGTGATTGTCCTTCGTGACCATTGGCTGCTTGTCGAGCTCGACATCGACAGGCAGCGGCGGACCGCCGACACTCGCCGGAAATAGTGCATAAACCCCCAATCCAGCGAGTACCATCGACCCCAGACTGAGGATGAGGCCTAGGCGCGAAAGCTGCAGGGTAGGAGCCACGCTCGGCGCAGCCCCGTCTGTCGCGTGGCTGACATCATTTTCAACATTCATAGCCATACCCAAAAAGATAAACTGTTTAGGGAAACCGGCAACCCGTTCATGAAATCGTTTCTCGCCACCTTTAGTTCTCGCTCCACCGATCGAATTGGCGAAGATTGAGTTTCGTCGTCGATGTGCGGCTGCCCTCTTGGGCGACTCTTGCCGCCTGTCGACGTAACCCAAGTCTTGAAGGTGCGCCCCCCCTAGCTCCGCTGTGTCCCGAAAACTTGGGGCTCCTCAGTAACCGCAAACACAACTAATCTTGAACACGGGGGGAGTCGTGAACACGGGAGGAAGTTTGAGTGTCGAAATTGTGATCAACTCCTACCTCTTTTTTGTGTTCCGCTGCCAATTCACCGAAACAGCGTTCTTCCCCGAAATTTGGCGACCGCTTCCCCGAAATTTGGCGACCGCTTCTCCGATGAATTTGCCGGCCGCAGCAGCGGACCACTCCAAACAGCAAGCCCTTGTTGAAGCAGCGGAGCTTGCCAAATCCGGTTGTTTCATCGATGCCTAAAAACGATTGCTCGCCTGCGGATCGCTAAACGATTGGTTTGGCAGCGAACGCGCGGAGATCGCTTCCATAGTTTCTGAGCTTGGTGCACTACGCCTGAGCCGCTGGCATACGCTCAAGGGGTTCCCTGAGACGCCTGATTCACTGGCGGTCCGCAATGCAGACGGGGCCCTGATTTTCGCGGACAACGGACCGCTGGATACGCTGGAGTTCCTTGAATCGAATGTTGAGCCGACGGAGCAAAATAGCAGCGATGACCGCATGCGGTGGCACTGGCTGCGAGCGTCCAGCTTGACGCAACTGCGCGAATTTGCCGCAGCTGAACAGGAACTCGATCGAATGGCAACCGTGGGGGAGCGCGTGGAAATGCTCCACTTATCCCGCGTCTACTGGCGCGAGCAGCAGGACCGGTACGAGGAGGCTCTCGATGCGATCAGCCAAGCACTCCAGCAGTTGTGCGAGCACTCTCCGATGTCTTGTGCAATGAAGGCCAATTCAGCGAAGCACGCGAAATGCTAGAGCAACTTGTTTCCGGGTAACCGCTCGACCCAATCAATCGCGGTTATCTCGCTGACGTCCTGGTGGAACTGAATGATCGTGAAACGGCGTTAGAACCATTTGAGCATGCCGTCACGTTGGAAGCCGACTACGAATACGCCTGGGGAAGACTTGACACGTGAGCCGATCAGCTTGAACGCAAAGACTACCAGTTGAAGCTTTCCGAGCGTATGACAAAGGTAAAGCCGAACTCCGCCGGACTATGGCTCGAACGTGCACGAAAAGTCGGCCTCAATGAGCAGTTTGAGGAAGCACACGTTGCACTCGATCGGGCCGAGGCACTCGACCCTTACCGGGAATCGATCCACATCACCTGTGCTCGCTTACGCCTCAATTCTGTAGATTCTGCCGGTGCGATGTCCGCACTACAAACCGAGATTTATTCGTCGGCACCCGCAACCCTGGAAGCAACGCGCGCAAGTACTGTGGGATGTTGGCCAACAAAAACAAGCCTGAGAATTGATTTTAAGACCGCCGAACAGAACCCTGGGCACCTCGGTATTTGGAATCGGATGGAACAATCAGCGATCATCCGCGGCGATCACGAAAGAGCGATCGCGGCAGTAGAACCCCAAGTGAAATCCCAACCGCATGATCCCGATGTGCTGAACTCCGCGGCCGAAACCTTTCACCAACTTGGTAACATCGACAAAGCCATCGAATCGTATCATCGGACCATCGAAATCGCTCCCGGCTACGCTGACAGTCGCCGCGGCTTATTCGATTTAATAATTGAACTTGACCGATGGCATGAAGCCTCGGCGTTGATGCATAATCTACCACGTTGCGACTAACAACCTACAGTGATCGCTCGCCGCATGCGGGTCGCCCAACACGAAAAACAGCCGAGCCGGGCCTGGGGAAACAAGATTTCGACGAGATCTTGCAGAGCGACCCATGATCTTGGTGGGCGGTCGAACAAGCCATTGAAATCATGACCGAACTGGGCAAGCGAGAAGTCGTGCTCGCTCGGATCGAACACGAACTCACCAACCCAGATACCAATGAAGACTTTGGTCGGGCTTGGATCACCGTAACCTTATCGGGCAAAGGTCGTTTCGCCAAAAAACTGCCGCCGATCGCAACACGCATTCAGCAACTCATGGCTGGGCAACATCCGCACGCAGGTCGCGCCGCCATCTCTACGTTGATGCCACATTTGGCACAGCAAGAAGCAACACCACTACTGAAACGCTTCATCAAACAGAATCAAGACTGGATTCGAAACGATACCCATTGCTGGACACTGGTCGCGTTTGCAATCTCTTAGCAATCAGCAAACCTGTCCAAAGGATTCATTAAAGACTGGATTCAGGGCTGGCGGAATTGAACCGATTTTGAACCCTGGATGCTTACCGATGTGCACGAATTGTGTCGCATCGTTGGCGATGAATCCTCCGGTCGCGAAGCCGTTCAACTGGCACTGCAAATGCCAGCCGACATCATGCGATCCCAACTGCGTCTGTGGGCGGCCCACGATGCTTTGGTGCGCGGCGACCAGCAGTGAGCGCTGGAGCATTTTATGGTCGCAGCTCGCTTGGAAAACTTGGACGGTACGGATCGTGTCTTGCATCATTTGGTCGAAGCAGTCCTGAACGCCCGATAAGCACCAGACAAACAGGCAGCCTTATCCCAGATTCAATGTCAATTCAAAGACCTTGGTTTGCGGAACCTGTTCAAATCGCAACCCGTTTACACACGACCCTACCTCCGCACGTTAAAGATGGTCGCCGACGCAATTGGAACACGCCAAGCAAAGTACTAGGCTTGGTGGAACCTTGTCGGAACGAAAATGTCCGCGGTCTTTTTCGGCTAACCCAATTCGGTTGTGGCAGTTCAATCCGTAGCTTGTGCAAATGGACGCACGGGCAACCTCTGGAAGATGATGGATCTCACGATTCTAGTTACAGGTGCAGGACAAGCAGTCGGATCCGATTTCAATCCAGGACAGCAAATGTCACCCCTGCAAGAAAGGGATGTGTCGCGTATCCTTGCCGTTGCCCGAAACACGGAGAGTCACAGTCCAAACGAGTTCGCGGCCTGGTTCACATCAGTGCGAAGGCCGAAAACGCTCGATCTGTGAATTTCGATCATTTCCCCTGACACAAGAATCATGAAGATGAATCGTCCGGCATTAACGCGAGCTCAAGTCCGCGAAGTGGATCGAATTGCGATCGAACAGTACTCGATTCCCGGCATCGTTCTGATGGAGAATGCTGGCATCGGAGCGACCAAGGTCATCGACGCAGTCGCACCAAGCGGAAAGATCGTGATCATTTGTGGGAGCGGCAACAATGGTGGGGATGGCTATGTGATTGCCCGACACCTGGAAATCCTCGGACACGATGTACGGATCATCGCCTTGACTGAACCGGCGAATTTGAAAGGCGATGCCAAGACCAACGCAATCATCGCTGTGAAGTCGGGACTTGAAATTGTCGTCGCGCAAGACGCCGATGCGATTGAAAATGCATCGCGGAACGCTGGCACCATCGTCGACGGCATGCTGGGGACCGGAGCGGCGGGACCCTTACGAGGTCTCTATCTCAAGGCCGTTGATGCCTGCAACAATTCAGATGCCTTGCGTGTGGCTCTGGACATTCCTACCGGCTTGGACTGCGACTCTGGCGAACCATCGAATTCGACGTTTCTCGCCGATCACACAATCACCTTCGTTGCAGAGAAAGTCGGGTTTGCAAAAAAAACCGCCCGATCCGTCATCGGCCAAGTCCATGTCATACCCATTGGAGTTCCCAACCACCTGCTCAGCCAATTTAATATCGATCCAGCCAACCCGTCGTAAGAAACCTGACGGCCGAAGCGTGCTATCCAAGATCATCCGAAAAGACGATTGGTGCACTGGGGACGGGGGCAGAGAGCTGTCCACAGCAAAACAGCTGAGCCAGCCGCCAAACGCGTTTGATCCACTGATCGTCCCCCGGAATGCCGATCCGATTGAACAGCACGATTCATCAATGCCAAAGATGCATCAACGCCCGCGGTCCTCAATGGCCACGTTTCATCATTCGTTGACGCATCCGACATAGAATAAAAAACGCGGACCGTGTTGCAGGTCCGCGTTCTCGTATGACGGCACAGCCGCCCGAGTATCATCGACTTAAATCTTTCCCCCACCTACGGCAGGCGTGATTGCCGAACGACTGGAAATTCTCCAGTTAGGCCTTCCTTCATGAAGGCAACGACATCCGCTTTCTCCTGATCGGTCAGATTCAACTTCTTCATTTTGTCGCTGAGAGTCGGATTAGGATGCCCGCCCTTGTCGTACCATTCGACGACTTCTTCGAGCGTCTTTTGGCTACCGTCATGCATATAGGGTGCAGAGTAAACGATATTGCGAAGAGTCGGCGTTTTGAACGCGCCGCGATCCTTCTCTGCCTTGGTGACTTCGGATCGCCCGACATCCGGCTTCGCGACTTCCATCCCGACACCCAAGTTGTGGTACTGCTCGTCGGTGAAATTCGCACCGGCGTGGCAGGCAGCACAATTTGCCTTCCCCGCGAAGAGTACCATTCCCCGCTGCGCAGATTCGCTCATCGGATAAGCTTTGGTCGCGTCAATCAGACCTTGATAACGAGCCTTTAGTTCCGGCTCTTCGTCCAGATACTCCAGATCGTCTGCGAACACCTTTTCGAATTTCGCCTTGGCATCAAAGGCGTCGTAGGGCATCGGCCCAGTCACCAAGACACGCTCGAAGGTCGCGATCGCTTTCCCGACGTTGTCGATTGTCACGCCATCGTCAAAAATCTTTTCGAACTGCATCTTGTAACCGGGAATTGATGCGAGTGTCGCGACCGAAGCCGCATGGCTGTTCCCCATCTCGATTGGGCTGGCAATCGGGCCAACGGCTTGTGCCTCCAAGTCGGCGGCACGGCCATCCCAGAACTGCTCTTTGCTGAGGATTCGGTTGTAGGCAACCGGTGAGTTTCGCCCGCCTTGCTGTCCTCGCACCCCAATCCCAAACGGAGTTTCGGCACTATAACCCTGTTCCGGATCGTGACATGATGCGCAAGAAATTGTGTTGTCGGACGACAACCGCTCATCGAAATAGAGTTGCCGACCAAGTTCGATCTTGGCGCGGGTGATTGGATTGTCGGCTGGGACGTAAATATTTGCCTCAGCCGCATCGAGACCCTTGGGTAATT
>JAYZAR010000253.1:0-7522 GCA_036339635.1 Planctomycetota bacterium
ATCCGAATTATCGAACATTTGATGATCAACGATGCGAGATCGGTGGGACTGCATCGATATTCCTTTTCTTTCAGCAGCTTGAAGAGCTGCCTCCGGAGAAACTCGTCCGGTTTTCGGGAAGTAGCCAGCGCTTTGAATCTGAATTGTGCCTTCCGCGATGTGTCGAAAGTAGTGTTCGGCGAATGGGCTTCGGCAAATATTGCCCTTGCAAAGAAACAAAACAGAGCCGACCGCATTCAATCGTTTTTGTAAAGCTTTACATGCTTCCATTCTCGCTCTCGCCGATTCCCTCGACCGGATACGACGACGACGAGACAGCCCCGCTTTCATCGACGAGACCATCTGGAACGACTCGACAAAAAACGGCTTACTGTCATCGACTGAAAACGTGTCAACTTTTTCTTTCATCAGGACGATTCGCCCAGCAGCTCCTGCCAGTTCGCCAAAGCACTGCTTCGCTTTTTGCAACCATGAAAGCTCTACTGATCGCAAGAAATGCGAATGCCAGTTTTTGTCTGCGGTCAAATTGCGGGAGTGGACTCCACAACGGTATCTTTGAGAAAAATCGTTTTCTCCCCGACAAATCAGCTTGTATAGATCTGCCGGAAAGTCTGCCTTACTTGCGATCGCCAACGGAAGCGACCCCCAAAAACGGCCGTTGATTTCTACAAATCTCCAGCGATCCGTCTCGGGATCCCAAAGGAATTCGACCATTCCAACCCCTGTGTAGTTCAGTTCATGGATAAGCCGGGTTGCAGCCTGAAGCATACCCGAATGCAATGGGATGCTTTTTCGATACGAACTCCCTCCTCCATTGGGCGGTTCATGCAGTCGCAGGTGTTGAAAGACACGATGTATGTTTCCGTTGCGGGCGAGAAATTCAACACCTGTGCCGACACCACTGAAAAACTCCTGCCCCTGGATCGGCCCATGCTTGATCATTGTCGCGTGAGCCCCACGGGCAGCCTCCTCACTTGTGACCACCTGGACATTGAGCTTTCGGTCCAGTCTTTCCGATGTGAAGGATGCTAGAGGCTTGAGCACCAGTGGTAGCCCAAGTTCTTCTATCGCTGCTGAAAGGTCGATATCCGATTCAATCAGCCTGCGTTGTGGCACAGGAATCCCAAGCTTCTCAGCAAGTGCCGACGACTGTTCCTTGCTGTTGACAATTTCAAAGGTCTGATCACGAAGGATGTAATACTTCCCAAATTCTTTCACGCTTGCGCGGCTTTCACGGAGCGCGATCGCGCCAGCGTCAGATGTCGGGATCACCAGATCATATGAATATGTGCTCATCAGCTGATTAAGATCATCGATCCACTGTTCATCAGGCACTGTTTGTTCACCAGATGTCCTCCAAGGAGGCGCAACGTGGTGAACTTGCCGCAAAAAGCGAGAATGCTTCGATGGCGAGTCATCCGAGATCCATGCACCATGAACCTCCAGGCCCATTCGACCGAGCGAACGGACGACGGACAGAAAGCTCCGGGTGTCGGAACCGAGCACAAGGACCCGCTGGTTAAGTGACAAACTCATTTGGAATTTGAATCGTTTTTCAGCGTCTGCCGAGGCTCGTCAACCGCGAACGAACCACACCCCGAACCCAGCGATCGTGGATCGCCTGGATACGATTCCTTGGACTTCGTCGAACGTAAGTATGGAGTCGGCAAATTAAGTTTTTCAGGGTGAGCAATTCGTAGGTTGCCGACTGTTCCGCTTCCGGTTGGCCCAAACCGCGAAAGATGGCTCGAGCGACCGCAGCGACGGGCAACCTTATCCACGGTCGATAAACCCGAGCCATCTCGGTTCGATGGATTAAGTACGCTGCATCCGCTAACGGGTTTCCGGCACCTGCCATTGCAAAGTCAATAGGGGTTAAGATTCCATTACCCCACATCAAATTCCCCGGCGCGAAATCGCTATGGGTCCATACAGACGTGGGAGCGTATTCGGATGTCGCTTGATCCTGCAATCGCGCAACGCAATCCAAGAGTTTTTGTTGCAACCCTGCATCTGGCCAGCGATAGCTAAAATCACGCTTTAAACTGTCTAACCTTAGCTCACAATATTCGACGAGATCACTGGGGTCGGTTGAGGAAATCGGATGACAAGACTCTTCCGTGATTGGAATCGATTGAAAAACACGCAGCCACCTTCCTGCCAGATACCACGGCAGCAGCGACTCTCGAGCGTTCATGGTAGTCATCCATTCCGCCATCGTGGATCCAGCAACTTCGAACGTGCTGATCATTGCTCGCTGCGCATTCGTTTCAGCAACCCTCACAACTCCCAGGCGGTTTCCAAACCCTGCTTGCTGAGAAAGACATTCTAGAAGATCAATTTCCCGTGCTAGACGCTTGCGAATAACGGAGTCAGTTCCCCCCCAGTCGTCGCAAGTGTAATGCTTTTCAAAGACAAATTGTCCTTTCAATTTACGCCTATGAATTTGGCTACTTACCCGAACGCTAACCCTTTCATCCATGGAACGGCACGCTCCCTGGCAAAGAGGGCACTCGCGAATTCAGCTGAATGAATTCAGTTTGAATTTTCGCGGTTGCCATGATCAATGCGACCAGCCAATATCCCCACTCACTGCTATTCTGATCACCAAACAGGTAGGTAATCAGGAACGCCGACAGACCAGACAACAAAGCCACTTGCGTCAACACAAGAAACTCTTCATCCGCTGAAAGACTGGGGAGTTTCCGCATATTTCGGGTAAACTCAAAGGCGAGCCGCATGGCGATATAGAACCAGAGCATGCGAAGAACGAATCCTTGAATCCCCCATTCACAGGTTTCGTTGATGTATCCGTTATGAATGGATCTCGCGACATCCGAAGCTCCTGATCTTTGCAGATACTTTTCGCCATGAACTTTCTTAAAACCGTGGCCTCCCGCACCGAATGGGTGGTCTTTAACCATCTCGAGACCAGCTTTTGAATACTCGATTCTGGTTTGTGCAGAGCGATCACGCTCTTCAGCCGCTGCAAACGTGGTTAAGAACCGATCGACGATACGCGTGTCACCCAGCAGAAAAAATACACCAACCGCACCGACCGCTACGATCTTGATCGCTTTCTTTCGCACCAATTTCGGCGAGGCACAAATGAAGACAACAGCGGACGCGATTGCGGCCAAAAACGCTCCGCGACTATTGCACAGCAACACAACATTGACAACCATCGGAGCCGAGCAAACCACTAACACCTTTGTCCACGTCCGACCAACTAAGAAAAACGGGGCAGCCAATGGCAGGATCGCAACCATCAAGGATGCAAAGTGGTTTGCGGTGCTTGCACCAGGGGCTCCAACACCCTCCAGTCGGTTATTGACGAGATCTCCGCGCTCGTTAATGGTGGCTTCGTATCCGATGTAGGCTGCTCCCAGCAGAATTGACATCATTACAATCTGTAGATCGCTAACCGTACGGACTGTACGAAACATCAGGTACATCAACAGGAAGAACTTGATCACCAAGTTGTACGAGTCATAACTTTCTTCACTGTTGCCGGCAATTAGAAAGTTCACCAGCGTAGCATTGAGCAGGATCGCCAAGGAGATCTTCAGTAACTTATCGACGCGACCAAACTGTGCCGGGGCAGGGCAGAGTGCGGCTGCGACGAGGAGCACTAAACCACTGATAAAGTTCCACCGGTACTCTGAAATCGAATCGCCCCACCACCAGAATCCTGGCAAAAGAAAAAATGTCAGCATGTATAATGAGACGGCATACACGGGTCGCTTAACCGAGGCGACAAGCAACCCGCAAAAGAGCAGCAACCAAATTATGAGCGTAAGACTCAATTGAAATTCCGTGCAGGGGTATCGAGAGTAACGACCACAGATCTATCTCCGGCCCACCGTTTTGAGATACAGCGACTCAAAGCAGTCGTTCAGAGCTGATGAACTGTAGTGCGAAGCATGACGGCGGCGGGAGTTGTTCCCGAACCATTTCTGCTGTGTCTCGTCTTTCACAATGGCTCGCAACGAAGATGCCAGTGACTCCGCCGAGTTTGGTTCACAAATCAATCCGCAGGGAGAATCAGGGTCCTTCACAAGATTCACGTTCTCCCCTACTTCCGTCGCAACTACGGGTAATCCAACAGACATCGCCTCAACAATTGATTGGCTCATGCCCTCGCTGAGGCTCGAATTGAAATACACATCCATCGCCGCCAGCCACGGCACTACATCAGGTTGGCGTCCGACCATATGCACACGTTCATTCATTCCAGCCTGTACGCTGGCTGCTTCAAGCCGATCCCGCTCCGGCCCATCCCCCACCAGTAGAAGCTGTAAATCCGGCATTTCTGCTGCGAGATGCGAAAACGCTGAAACCGCAATGTCAAAGCCCTTCACCTTTGCGAGCCGTCCCACGCTTCCGATCAATGTGGAATTCTGCTGAAGCCCGAGCTGAGCTCGCATCTGCTCTCGTAATCGTTCTGCATCACACTGCGCGATTGTCGGAACCCCGTTGGGCACGATCACGATTTTGTCACTTGGATAGCCACATCTCTGCTGAACGCGAGCGGCGACAGCCTCGGAGTTACTTAGAACTTGGTCAACGCGTCTGAGCGCGCGGCCCATTGCGACCGCACGAATCCAGTGCTTCACACCAGCCGGTTCCACCACTCCTAGTACAGTGCCTCGCTCGGCATGGATGTGATACGGCGTATTGGCCAACCGTCGCGCTACCCCCCCCTCCATCAAGGTCCCCCAATTATGGGACTGCAAAATGTCGGCTTTCTGGGTAGCCAACACCTTTGCTAATCGTCGCACAGCCCGAAAATCATTCCCCGATCGCTTTTTGATTTCGATGATGTCAACATCAACCTCCAGCCAGTTAGCAGCTGGCCCCGACCGATCTAGGCAGATGATTACTGGGCGAAACAGCTTCGTGTTGAGGCCGTTGACGATACGCGTCACCGAGCGTTCGATACCACCGGTACGAAGGCTATGGACAAGAAAGGCCACGGTGATCAAACCACACGCCCCGCAAATGCTTGACAAAAAAACTCAATCACTTGGATTACCCAACAACGCAACGCGAAAGACGCTATCAAATTCTTTCATTTGGTTGTGGCCGTTATACCGCTCAACAGCATGGCCATCAGGCTGCTTCAACCGACCATCTCGGTACTGATCAACAAGGTCAAGGACAGTCGCTTTCACTGCGTCTAAATCATCCGGATCAACGCAAGGCCCCAACCGTTCCTGGGTGACTAGATCTGCGGTAGCCCCGGCTGATGCCAGAGTAAAGACTGGTTTTCCGACCGCAATATACTCATAAAGCTTTCCAGGTATGCACAGCGGAGCTTCCGTCTGCACCAGCAAGAGGGCATCGGCCTGACGGATCCTTGCAAGACACTCCTGATGAGGCATAGGCGGAATCAAACGCACCATGTCGCTGACTTTGCAATCTTCGACCAAATGCCTCTCGTGATCTCTAACGTTCCCAATTAAATCGATGGATAAATCACCACGATCCAACCGCTCACATTGCGTTAACTCACCCAATGCTCGAATCAGGGAATCGATATTTCGACGACCATAAAACGAACCGGTATGAACAAGTTTAAGACTCTGGTTTTCTTTGCGACTTTGGGCTTCATGGTCACAGCTTGACGAATTGATGCAACCATTCGAAATCAAGCTGGCATTCGAAAAATCCGATGGATCAAAACCATTCGCGATGACAACAGATTTCTGAGCAAGCTGCCCACCAAATCGGCTAATCGCATCATGACGTGAACGCTCCGTGTTGAAAATCACTTGGTCTGCATTCACGAAAACACTACTCTCCATTGCACGATGCTTTCGCCCTGACCAACTTTCGCTCTCACGATCTGGCCGCCAATCATTGCCAAGCCATGGATCCCGAAAATCGGCCACCCACGGCAGTCCGCATTTCGCTTTGATTCGATTACCAACAAGATGATTGCTGAACGGTGGACCTGAACTGTAGATCAGGCTCACCTGCTGTTCCTGTGCAATACGCATGCCGATCTTTGATGCTGGCTTCACCCAACCTACGATCTTATCTGGAGTCATATAAGGAAGCGTGATTCGGTCTTTCAAAATCTGCAAGTAACCTTTTTTATTCAATCTCACACGATGTTGTTTTTTACCACGGCTTGCAGGCCCCACTTTTTTCTCCCGCAAGCGACGGCGAAAAAAATCCCGCAGTGAATGCAAACGCTCTAACGGATACTCAGCATCCGCGCGATAAACGATCGTTGAGTCTGGCACTTGCGCGACCAGATCATGATCGACAACGGTCCCATGTGGAAACGTCGCCTGTGAAAGCGTAAGCACTTTCAAATCCCAGCCAAAATCTGGCAGGTATTTGGCGAGTCGCAATGTCCTGTATACACCGCCCGAATGCACCGGCGGAAAGTTACTCGCAACAACAAGAACAGACGTTCTTTCCGTCATCAAATGTGAGGTCACTAACTTCACTTTCGGTGAGTGTGGGCGAAACATTACGTACGCATTTTCGTTTTTTTCGGAATGATAGTTCGATCTCTCATTCCGCGTCCGATGTTGCCGCATCAGACACATCTTGGTCGAGCACCATTGGAAGATAAACATAGCCGGGCCGACAAAGACAAAACACAATTGGATGCTAAACGCCTCGTCTCCTACACGACCTTCGTTCCAAGCCCTTCGAAACTATAGTCGTATTCGTTTGCAAAATCACGAAGACTGCTTGCGATCTCACTCTTAAGCAGATCACGCAAGTAATCACAGAGTTTCGGATCGGACCTCCACTTACCAACGCTGCTGGTGTCAAAATCCCGCACACGGTGCAATGCGGTTTCCAAGCCGCCGACTTTTTCGGTGTCAACATTGCTAGCGAGCCTTGACAATGATTCGGCACCAGGCCGCAACCTCAACCGGAAAGCTGAAACCAGTTTTTCACAAACGCGATCGGGAGAACTGACAAGATCCTCATAACGAATCACCAGAAACGGCACACGATCTTCGAGTGCAAATCGGATCGTCTCACCGGCTTGAACGCTAAGACACCAACGATCTGGCTCCACGTAATATTTCCTATTAAGTTCGCCTTTGTGGCAACTAGTGAGCACATCGCTTGGATGTCTGACCATGTATATCACCCCTATTCGCTCTGCCGTCGCGACACGAATAAACTTGTCGACATTCTCGTGGCGGAACCAGGAATAACCTCGCTTGGTTACGTAATGCGACCGTCCAATCTGCAGGAAATTTGGAATCAATGTCGAAACGTCTGGCGCTCGAAGAGTTGATTCCCGTGGATGCACTTCAGTACGATCGAACGCCGCCATCGCACAATGCATCAGCGTTGTGCCAGATCTCGCTGCTCCCAAAATGTGTATTCTCTGGGTTCGGCTTAGACGCAAAACCACCCGCCGCAACCAGAGCCTTTGCTCACTTCGAAAATTCGATAGGTTTACCATCAGGTCGATTGTTCCTTCAAAAGGAAACCAGCCTTAGACAAGACGTGTAGCAAAAATTGTTTCGCTTTTGCACGCTCC
>JAYZAR010000254.1:0-20394 GCA_036339635.1 Planctomycetota bacterium
GCAATATTGCCCAAGCCCACACCACCGATGAATGGATTTCCCTCGAGCAACTTCGCCGCGGCGTTAAACAATACCAAGCTGCGATCCGAAGAGTTGGTGTGAGCTGCGACTAGTCTTCCTCCGTCGACGTCGCGACACCAAGCTGCCGCATCTTTCGATACAGGTTAGACCGATGTAGACCCAATCGAGCAGCAGCATCGGTCATGTTGCCATGACAAGCCTCGATAGCCGCGTCGATATGCCCAACTTGGAAATCACGCGTCGCATCTTTGAGATTACCGATGTTCGCTGGCGTTGAATTCACCTTCAACTTCGACCCGCTGAGCATCAAATCAGCGGCATGTATGACATCTTCGTCACACAGGTAGCAAACTCGTTCCATCGTGTTTCGCAATTCACGGACGTTGCCTGGCCAATGATGGGATAGTAGTGCATCCCGGGCACCACGATCCAACGACGGTACTTGCCGACCAATCTGATAACAAAAATCTTGCAGAAACTGACTGGTCAGCAACAATACATCTTCGCCCCGTTGAGCGAGCGGCGGTAACGTGAGTTTGACTACATTCAGACGGAAGTACAAATCTTCACGAAATCGCTTCTGCTCAATTAAAACTTCCAATGGTTGATTTGTGGCAGCGACGACTCGTACATCAACCGGGATCGATTGGGAACCACCGACCCGCACAACAACCTTCTCCTCCAGCACGCGCAACAATTTTGCTTGTCCGCCCGGACTCATGTCGCCTACCTCATCCAAGAAAAGCGTGCCCCCGCTGGCCAATTCAAACTTTCCAATATGCGTAGTATTCGCGTCGGTGAACGCGCCCTTCTCATGGCCGAACAGCTCACTTTCAAGGAGCGATTCAACCAATGCTGCGCAATTTACGGCAATAAAAGGACCGCTTCGCCGCTCGCTCTCAAAATGAATGTGGCGAGCCAGTACTTCTTTACCAGTACCGTTTTCACCTAAGATCAAGACGGACAAATCGGTACCAGCAACCTTGGTTGCATTTTGCCGCACGCTCTCAATCGCTGGATTTTCACCAATCAGCGGAGCCGCTGAGGCGGCATCACTGACCAATCGATCACGTGTCTCGGTCAGCTTACGACGTGTCCTTTGACCAGTAATCGCAACAGCAGCATGCGTTGCGAGATCGGCTAGCAAGACCGCATCGAAGTCATCGAAACCCTCACCACGATGATTGACGGCCTCGAAGACGCCGATCAGAGAATCTCGCTGACCTTGCATCGGTACCGCGACCAATGAGCGGGTCTTAAATTCAAGCGAACGATCCACCTTACGGTTTACCCGCGATTCATCATCAGCACCGCCGTTCCAGATTTTAGCTTCACCGGTCCGTAGTACCTCTCCGACAACGCCAACATCGTCGTCCACTTCCAAGACGCCGCCTTCAACACCAAGCGCTGGTCGTCCGATCAGTTTCTTGCGACGCCGGTCCCACAAAAAGATGCTGGCTCGTTCACAGTCGAGTAATTCGGTCGCAGTGTCCGCGATCCGTTTTAACAGTGCATCATCGCCATCAAGAGTTTGCCACTCGGCAGCCGCCCCAAGCACCGTATTTAACTGATGAATCCGCCGAATCCTCTGGTCCCGAGAATGAATCGGTTGTAGCGCGGCGATCAAGAAATCCGCAATCTTCTGTAGGTTCTCACGACGCGGGGCATCACGCTGCCACGCTTCTTGTTCGTCGATCGGTATTTTGAGAACCAGCGCCATAGCAGCAACCTCTGCGGTTACCGACGAACCGCCGTAAGACTCTGTCAACATTGGCGTAGCAGACCAACCATCAGCAAGAAGCCATTTGCGTTGGTCGAGACTTTCCCCAATTAACGCTTCTGGCAGGGTGACCGATTCTTCCCCGGTCCAGAAATCACGGTGCCATCGCCCCTGATGTTGATGGACGATTCCTCCCGTATCTGCCCCCATCGCTTGCAGGAGGCTTGGCAGGGTGGCCGCCAGAAACTCCGAACGTGTCGAATCTGCCCGCAGTGAGTTGATGAGCTCAACCGCCAGCCGAACTTCGAGCGATTCAGTGTCGTCGTGAGCGTGATGAGGCAAATCTGTCCTCGTCTTCCTCAAAAGCTTGGGGTCAGCAATTTTGCCGGTGAGGGGTGTTAGATCATTCAACTGTACTGTTCTTTCCGGTGTTTCGGTAGACAAATAGACGAACATCACTCGACTGCGGTATGTTGTCTCTCGCACGAAGCGGCGGCCGATCAATCCCCGCAGGCAGATCAGATCAGTTCCAGGAAATCGACACGATGCAGTTCAACGGTAAAAAAGGGCTTATTCTCGGCGTAGCCAATGACCACTCGATCGCGTGGGCGATCGCAAAACAAATTATGGAAGCGGGTGGTGAATGTGGGTTCACCCATTTGCCAGATCGCGAGGACGACGCTCGGCAGCGCAATCGGCGGCGGGTGTCCCAATTAACGGATAAGTATGAAAACGCGAAGTTTCTCATACCTATGGACGCGCAGAACGACGAAAACATCCGCAGTGTTTTCGAATATGCGGCCAAAACCTTTGGAAAAATTGATTTCGTACTTCACTCAATCGCATTTGCTGACCGGGATGACCTGTCTCGTGACACGATTTACACCAGCAGGCAGGGCTTCCAACTGGCAATGGATGTCAGTGTTTATTCGCTGCTTGCCTGTGCAGCAGCAGCCAAACCGATTATGAATCCGGGGGGAGCGATCGCGACAATGAGCTATTTCGGCGGGGAAAAATGTGTCCCGGGATATAATGTGATGGGAATTTGCAAGGCTGCCCTCGAAGCCGCCATGCGTTATCTTGCTTACGACCTCGGAACCGACGGGGTGCGAGTGAATGCCTTATCAGCAGGTCCAATCCGTACGCTAGCTGGTCGAGCGGCCGGCGTGGAAGAAATGCTTTCGCTTTACCAGCACATGGCTCCACTAGGCCGAAATGTTAGCCACGACGAAGTGGGTCGGACCGGCGCCTTCTTGCTATCCGAACTGAGCGATGGCATCACCGGTGAGATTCTGCACGTTGATGGCGGCTATCACGCGATGGGGAGCCCAGGCCGCCTGCTCGACCAAATTCCCAAATAAGCTCGTCCCATCCCATCCATAAATACAACTCAGCATTTCGATTTTTGAAAGGTTTTGCCATGGTCCGCACTGCCAGCACCATGTTGCCACTGGGCACATCCGCACCAGATTTCTCGTTGCCCGACACCGATGGCAACTCTGTCTCCCTGAGCGACGTCTCGGGAAAACGAGCCTTGCTGGTGATTTTCATGTGCAACCATTGCCCTTTTGTCAAACACATTACCGATCAGCTTAAATCGCTGACCGATGAGTACCTGGCCAAAGATGTCGCCGTCGTCGCGATCAGCAGCAACGACGCCGAGAAATACCCCGACGATTCGCCCCAAGCGATGGCCGAGGAAAAACAGCGTTGTGGCTACAATTTTCCCTACCTCTACGACGAAGAACAGAGCGTTGCAATTGCCTACGCGGCAGCCTGCACGCCTGATTTCTATCTGTTCGACGGCGACAACCAATTGGTGTATCGGGGACAACTCGATGCCAGTCGTCCAGACTCAGGAATTCCAGTCACGGGAGAGGATCTTCGAGCTGCGATGGATGCCGTCCTTTCAAATACTCCGCTCAACGAACAACAGTCACCGTCGATCGGGTGCAATATCAAATGGAAGGAAGGTAACCAGCCACAGTACTTTAATCCGCAAGGGACCGCGTGAGCGTCCCCTACCTGCAAGAACTGACACTGAGGTTGGCCCTTGGCGCCACCCAGCTTGACCCTTCGCAACGTCAACACCATGCGAATTGGTTGCGTGAACAGCAACGTGAAGACGGGGGATTCGCTGGGCGGGAAGGCAACAGCGATCCTTACTACTCCGCTTTTGCGTTGAGGGCTTTGTGGATTCTTGATGCAATCGACCCACCACTGGGCCGTCGAGCTGCTAACTTCCTACGGCAGCGGCTCCGCGAAAAAGAATCCATCATTGACCTGATCTCGCTGATTTTTGCTGCCGCGATTTGCGAACTGTCGGTTGGTGAGGTCGCGATTGACGACGATGATCACCAATGGCGAACCAACGTCGCTAACCTGTTGAGCAGCCTGCGAACAGACGATGGCGGCTTTGCCAAAACTCCCGAAGGTCGCGCCGGCAGCACCTATCAAACGTTTCTTTCCGTTTTGTGCCATCAACTCATCGAAATCCCACCGCCTGACATCGAAGGGATCGAATCTTTTCTGAAATCACAGCAGCACGTGGAGGGTGGCTATTTGGAAATCCGCGCGGCGAAACGAGCCGGAGTCAACCCAACCGCTGCCGCCATCGGCACACTTAAAGCATTGGGCCGTTTGGATCCCGCAGAGCATACGCAGACAGCCGATTTTCTTGCCGAGATGCAATCCGATGAGGGAGGTTTGACCGCAAACACCCGAATTCCGTTTGCCGACCTGCTCAGTTCGTTTACCGGTTTATTGACCCTTTGCGACTTGGAAGCGACCGAACTTGTTAACGTCGATTCGATCGCCCGATATGCTTTGTCACTGCAGTCACCGACCGGTGGTTTTGTCGGGTTTACGCTCGATCAAACTGCCGATGTGGAATACTCGTTTTACGGTGTGGCGACCGTCGCACTGTGTCAGTCAATCAAATGAACGATCCTCAACGAATCAATGAACTCAGGGTCACCGACCTGAACAAGTCATTCCCGACCACTGACGAACCGTTACAAGTTCTCGAAAATCTGTCATTGGAATTAAACGGTGGAGACTCGGTTGCAATTGTCGGACCAAGCGGCAGCGGCAAAAGCACGCTGTTGCAAATCTTGGGAACGATCGATCATCCTGACTCCGGGCAAGTCATGATCGATGGCGTCGATCCATTCAAGTTAGACGAGAAAAAACTAGCCGCCTTTCGAAATCAAAAAATCGGTTTTGTCTTCCAAGACCATCACTTGCTGCCGCAATTAACCGTCATCGAAAATGTATTAGTACCGGCAATCGCTGATGGGAAACCGAGCCAGGATGATTTGCAGCGTGCCACCAACTTGATCGACTCGATTGGCTTAAGCGATCGCCTTGGCCACCTGCCGAGTGAATTGTCTGGTGGGGAACGAGAGCGGGTCGCGATCGCGAGATCTCTGTTGATGAATCCTACCCTCATTTTGGCCGATGAACCGACTGGCAACTTGGATCGCACCACTGCTGAGGCAATCACAGAACTGTTGATCGAACTGCAACAATCGCAGGGCGCCATTTTGATCACCGTAACGCACAGCGATGCCCTGGCGGCTGCCATGAATCGAAGATTGGAATTGGTGGATGGGCAACTTGTCGGTTAACTTCAACCGCCGCACAACCATGCGTTGGCAACGTTCCTATTCGGGCTGGGCAAGAATGCAGCCGAAAATCACCATGACAAAACGCCAAACCGGCCGATCGCTAGGCAACGTCACCGAGCAACAGCCGCTTTCCGTAGCGTCGAATCACTTGACCCTTCAGTTCGGCCAACTCGGGGTCCGTTAACTCGGGATCTTCATCGATCATCTGCTGAGCAAGTTGTCGCGCCGCCTGCAGAAGCTCCAAATCGCGACTCAAATCAGCAATTCGCATCGGCGGCAAACCACTTTGCTGCCGCCCGAGCAAGTCGCCGGGACCCCGCAGGACAAAATCAGCTTCGGCTAACTCGAATCCATCCGCAGTTTTTTCAAACGTCTTAAGCCGATCGTTTTCTTCTGGCGGTTGGTCGCCGTCGGTAAAGACACACACATGTCCACCATGAGCACCGCGGCAGACTCGGCCCCGCAGCTGGTGAAGCTGCGCAAGCCCAAATCGCTGGGCCCCCAAAATCGTCATCACAGTTGCATTAGGAACATCAATCCCAACTTCGATAACGGTCGTGCTGACCAGCACATCGAGTTCCCCATCACTGAACAACTGCATGATCGCCTGTTTTTCTTCATTCGGCATTCGTCCATGCAATAGTCCCACGCGATAATCCTTGAGCTGCGTTTGCCTCAACTCCAAAACGACCGCCTCAACCGACGAAATATCCTCACTGCCGTCTGCTGACGAATCATTGTCGTCAACGCGTGGGACGACCACATAAGCTTGGCGTCCTTCGTTCAAACGCTGCCGAACAAATTCCCACCATCGTTCTTTCCATCCGTCACGAGCTAAATAGGTGTTCACCTTCACCCGCCCGGGCGGTGAATTGCGCAACGTGCTTAAATCAACATCACCAAACATAGTCATCGCGACACTACGGGGAATCGGCGTCGCTGACATCACCAGATAGTGCGGATCAACGCCGCCACTTCGCAACGCGACTCGCTGGGCAACACCAAATTTGTGTTGCTCATCAATGACGCATAGACCGAGCCGCTTGTATTTAATTTTGCTGTAAATGAGTGCTTTGGTTCCAATTATAAAGTCGATCTCCCCGGCAGCCACAGCTTCGATCAATTCTCGTCTCTCCGCCGACGTCAATGAACCACAAAGCAAACCAACTCGCACACGGCTAGACGATAACATTCGCGTTAACGTCGCATAGTGCTGCCGCGCTAACACTTCTGTTGGTGCCATCATCACAGCCTGATACTGGTTAGCCACCGCCAACATCATGGCATAGATCGCAACGATGGTCTTGCCACTGCCCACGTCACCTTGCAGCATCCGATTCATCGGAAATTGCCGTGCCATGTCTTGTCGAATTTCTGCGATGACCTGCTTCTGATCGGATGTTAATTCAAAGGGAAATCGCTGGATGATCCGAGCATCGATCAAGGCCGAAGAAGGAAGTGGCGGAGCACTCAGTTCAGTGGTCAATTTACGCCGGCGCATCGCTAGCGCTAACTGCATCACCAAAAGTTCCTGAAACACCAATCGTGTACGAGCTAGTTTCAACTGAGGTTCACTCTCGGGCCAATGGAGTTGTCGCAGTGCAAATTCGATGTCAGCCAGCGGATCGTCGGCCTTCCAAAGCCCTCGCTTACGCAGTTTCTTGCCACAGAGCGCGCGGAATGCCGCAGGCAGCACCTCCGTTAACTCGCCCGCCAATTCAGCGACCAACTGACCACTCAGCCGGCGGAGATCCGTTTGCTTGATTCCATCCGTCAGCGGATAAATGGGCAGTATCAGTGGTTGCGGAACTTGATCTTGCAGGTCGAGAACCGTCACTTTCGGATGCACCATTTCCATCCTCAACCCAGTTAGCTTCGGTGTTCCCGAAACCATCACCTGGCACCCGAGCGTCAACTGGTCTGCTCGGAATGACTGATTGAAAAATAGAATCCGAATGACCCCTGATTCGTTTTCGACAATCGCACTGAAGATCGACTTGCCGGGGCCTCGTGTAACCAACTCCGCATCGACGATTTCACCGACTAGCGAAGCCGACACACCTTCACTCAAATCATCCAACTTCGTCGCTGGCGCTGGGAACTCGTAATCCCTCGGAAACAAAAAGAGGACATCCTGGGCAGTTCTCACACCTAGCTTCAGGAGCCGTTCGGCGCGTGATTCTCCGACACCTGGCAGATATTGCACAGGCGAAGAAAGCTGTAATGTCGAACTTTCGGCATCCATGATGGTCGTGGCAGATTGAGAAGGACAAATCTTCGCCAATCAGTCTAACACGCAGATCATCTTGCAGAATGCTACCCCAAGCTGGATGACGAATCTCCACTAACTGGCAGATTTCACCCGATAATGTTTTGCCAGGACTAGCAAACTGATTAGCCAGACGGTGCCGAACAAAAGTGGTGCCAAATCATCCAAAAAAACACTGACCAGCGCAACGGCAAGGAAACCGATCCCGCATATCGCAGATCCACCCCACACATGCCCAGCCATCGCCACAAATCCAAAGCCGCTTAAACCGGCCGTGACCGGAAATAAACTGGCCTGATCTAAACTGCCAATCACTGCCAGCAGATTCACGGTACCCAGCGTCAGCAAGTACCCAATCCAAATGGACCAAACGGGTCTTTCGGCGACGCTACGGGGCAATAAAGATCCGCCTCGCGCACGGTAGATGATGTAGAGAATTGCTCCCAGCATGCACAGCCGGGGAATCCAAAATGCGACCCAGCGAGGAGATTCGGAGGAAGCTAGTATGAAAATCGCAAGATGACTGGCGAAAATAGTGAATCCAATCATCATCAATGCTCGCCCCCAATCAACAAAGTGCGTTTGATGTTGGTCGCGTCGAATCTCGCGAGCAAAACGATCCAACAAACCACTGCTTGCGGCATGAATTGAATCACCGGTCAGATACCGCTCCAAATCATCAGCCATGGCCTCGGCGGATGGATATCGCTGCGAAGATTCGTATTGAATTGCCTTCAGACAAATCGTCTCCAAATCCGCTGGTATCTCACGGCGTAACGTACGTGGCGGGATCGGCTCGTCTTGCAGAACACTTCGCAATACTTCGGCAGCCGAGTCGCCAACATGCGGTGGTTGACCAGTTAGCAACGCATACAAAATCGCACCAAGTGAATAAACATCCGTGCTCACATCGCCAAGCCCCTGACCACGCGCTTGCTCTGGACTCATGTAGTTCGGCGTTCCTAGTACCTGCCCCGTCCTAGTCATCATGCTGCCATCACGGTGCCATTTGGCCAAGCCAAAATCAGTGACCAAGGGACAGCCATCTGGACTGATCAGGATATTCTCAGGCTTGAGATCACGATGAATGATTCCATTTCGATGGGCGTAGCCGACGGCTTTTGCAACATCACGAGCCAAGCGTACCGATTCACGATCGTCAAAGGTGCGCTCATCAACACGTTTCTGCAACGTCGGCCCATCGACCAGTGTCATCGAAAAATACTCATGACCCTGCCATGAACCAATCTCATGAATCGAGATGATGCCTGGATGGTGTAATCTCGCAGCGGCTTCTGCCTCGATCCGAAAGCGTCGTCGCTCTTCTCTCCCTGCCAACACACCACTGGAGATCAGCTTGAGGGCAACCGGACGATCCAATCCTTGCTGTCGGGCACGATATACGACCCCCATGCCACCGCGGGCAATCTCAGCTTCGATTTCATAGGGCCCAATCGTCATTCCGGCCAACGACACGACTGGTGGAGGTGCCGATTCATCCAACCAATGGTGGTTTCGAAAGAATGTCCGCAATTCGGCACTGTGTTGTGGAAAAGCATTTAAATAGGCCTCCGGCGAAGGCGCTTTCCCCTGCTCCCGCAGCTCGATGTAATCGGCCATGACCGATTCCAAGGACGGTCCGTCACCCAGTCTCGATGGTTCGCTGTTCCAGGGCGTGGGATTTTCCATTTCGCCATTATACGTCGAGATCGCGCACACATCCGCTGGTCACAGGCACTAGGATAGAGTTCGTGATACTTCAAAAATAGGTTTACAGATGATTGACGTCATTCTGGTCGTCTTTCTTGCTTGGGCAATCGTGACTGTTGTCGGACACGTCAGCTGGGTGATCGTCCGAAACTTGCTCCGAGTCATTACAGGAACACAAGATCACACCGTTCCACTACCAAAACCAGACCAGCATTTAGATCTGGCTGCCACGCGTCGGACCCTCCTAAGACTGAGCGAGCGGGAATTAATAAGCGGGGATGAATCGCTGGAATTTCAACGCAAGTTGCGGATCCTGGAATTTCGACACCATCCCAGCACCCCGCATCCCAGCACCCCGCATCCCAGCACCCCGCACCCCGCATCCCCAGCGATCCACCCGCTCAAGGCGAACCAAGCAACCGCCTTCTCTCAAAAAACTCCGGCAGACCTGGGACCGAAATCACCAGTCAATTCGGAAGAGTCAATCTCGTTGGCACGTGTTGAAACGAAGCAGCAACGACGACTGGGTGAACCACAGCCTCTCTCCTCACCGATTCCCGTTTCGAAGCCGGCAGTCCCCGCTCCAGCCAACCCGGTGCCGACGGAAGTAAACCCATTATCGAAAGCAGAGTTAATCCAATCATTTCTAGCCGCTCACAACATCCGCTGGGGCGAGTTGGTGGCAGGGATGTTGATCGTGGTTTGCTCGATTGGGTTGGTGATCAGCCTATGGAGTCCACTGGTAGCGAAGCACCGCGTGGTTCCCTCGTTAATTTTCTTAGCCGCCAATGCAGCTATCTTCGCTGCCGGACTTTACACGCTATCACGTTGGAGGTTGCGTCACACCAGTCGGGCAGTGCTGGTCATTGCGACACTACTTGTCCCGCTAAGCGTCCTCGCGGGGCTCGCGGCGGCACGAGCATCGGGGGAGGCGGTGCAATTAACCGAACCGGTCACACTCGCCGCAATCGTGATTGGCGGCGTTGTTTACTTAACGCTGCTACGTCTCAGCGGTGCGGCATTGGTTCATCGCAAATACGCCCTACCGAATATATTGGCGGTAGCGGGTCCCGTCGCGATGTTACCATTCGTTCCGGCGGCGGTCCGCACGCTGAACAGCAATGCAGGATGGTCGCTCGGCTTTGGTTCATTGCTTGTTGCAATCGCCTGTTTGTGGATGATTCGAGCTCGCCGTGAACAGATGACATTTGGATACGCAGGCAGTCGAGCTCGGTTGCTTGTCATTGGTTTTGGCGGATTTTCACTCACGATAGCCGTCGGCTACACGGCTTTTATGGCCCGTGCATTCGGTGTGGAGGGCTACTTAGCGCTGGCACTTGCGTCGATTCCGGGCGTCGTCGCTTTGGCAGGTCTGTCACGCTCATTGATGAAGGGAGCAAGAAATAGCACCCAGTCGATGATCGGCGGAACGCTGTACGCGGTTCTAATCGGATTGGCCTGGGTAACAATGCCAGCGGCAAATCATAGCCCAGGTTGGTTATGGGCATGGGCAAGCATACTCTCGGTGAGTTTGCTATTACTAGGATGGCTCGCAAATCAGCCTCGCCAAATTGCTTTGGCGACCATTCCACTCGGTATGGCTGTGGTGATGACTTCCACGATTTGGTTGGGCGACCTTGAATGGGAACAAATCTCATTCTGGCGTCGAATCATCGGTGGTGAGCCGATGGTTGCAATGGGAATCGTTTCCATCGCGGTTGGCTTCATGGCCGCCGTGTCCCGTCGTGCTGAGCTCCGACAACCGATGGAAATCGCGGCAGTGAGCTGGACACTGCTACTGCTAATCAACACATCGATCCTTGCGGTCGCCCCCGATTCAATGCTTGGCGAGATTAACGCCTGGATTGTCACTCTGATCCTGGCAGTCACAATCGGAGTGAATTTCTTTTATTCGCATCGCTGGAAAATTTGTGATTACGGCACGTTGGTCGCAACGATATTTGCATGGTCATCTTTCTTTCGACCGATTGGAGTCGGCCAAGAGTTCCCAGGTGCAAATGCAGCAATGATGACCTTTTTCGCGATCGCGATCACTCTCGGTGTACTCTCCGAGCTAGCACGCCCCCTGGCAGCATGGCGGTGCACACCACCGGCAAGAGTGATCAAATCTTGTCAAGTCTGGTGGAGTGTCAATGCGGTCAGTATTTTACTCGCCGCCTTGATTGCATGTTTCACTGCAGCTGATGACTGGCTGCGTTCGACAATTTACTTGACCCTTGCCTCAGTCGTACTGGCGTGGGTTTGGACAATGTCACGCAATCTATTCTTCTTGCGTTTAGCACAGATTGCATCGATCGCTATGGCGATCGCTATCGGCTTTGGTCAATTCAAGGAATTGCTGTTTAGCAGTGATTCGTGGAGGCGGTGTGAAGCCCCCTGGGCGTGGGCAATCCTGGCTGGATCGGTTGCTGGCGGCTGGATCGTCGCTCGTGCTGCCATCTCAGTATTCATTAGATCAAAATTGATCAGATCAAATCACCGACTGAAAAAGCGATTGGGTTCATTCACCAAATCCAACGCAACCCCCATCTTGATGATCGACGGATCGTTAATAGGCATTCAAACTTTCCTAATAGGACTCAGTTCAGCCTGGGTGTTGGCATCACTATTCGCCCAGACCGCAGGTAGTGAAGTCATTCAATATGATGCATCCATTTGGCTGCCACTGGGGTCTTTGTTTCTGGGGATTTTGGTTGTCTGGTTTGCACGTCGGCAAGAAAGTGATTCACTGCTCGGCGATTGCATTCTATCTGTCGTTGGTATCTCATCATTGATTTGGGCCTCAAGTGAGTTTGCAGCGGTGTTGGCCACCGATGCGTCTGGTCGCGTCATCATCGCGACGTCCTTGACCGCGGTCGGTGGTTTCAGTATTTCGGCGTTTCTTGGCAAGACCGGTCTCTCCCTAGCGAGACCTGTCACGCAGTTGGCTCCGATGATCTCAACAACCATCGTCGCGGTCACTTCGATCGTTTTGCTGCATTGCGACTGGTACACACCCATTAGCAAAGGAGTGCTGGCCGATTTCAAGAGTACGACTGCCGTCTCGGCTTGGTGGTTAACAGCAGCCGTGGGGTTGCTGTGGACCGCAAAAACGACCGGTCCAAAAACTGGCCTTTTCTTTTCGGCATTACTGACCCCACTCGCGATCACCATCCTGGTCCCAGCGATCGCTCAAACAAGTGGATCGACGTGGATTCAGATCGCAGGACTTGGTTCAGTCGGCTGGCTGCTCGCAGTGCGGTTTTGGCTTGGCCGCGACAAGCGGATGGATCCCCACCCTGGAATCATCGGCTCGTCGATCTTTGTGCTGATCGTCGGCGTTGGATCTGCTGTCTTGGTCACGCTCGGATCGCTATTCGATCTACCCCAGCTAGTCAAACTTTCTGGCATTCCCTGCTTTTTAGTTTCGTTGTTGGCATTGGGAATGTGGCTTTTCGATGACTCACCACTCGAGTTACCGCAGCCACTCGTAGCACGTCCAACATGGCCCATGATGGTCACCTGCATGTCGGGGCAGGTCACTTGGTTCGCCGTCAGCGCAGGCTGGACCTCGGGCGTTCAAGTCTCCGAACTCACAGCTGCTGTAATCTTGATAGGTGGCGGTATGTCGTTGCTTAAGTACTTCGGATCAAAATCGACCACCGATTTTGTGCACGTCACCGCCGTCAATGTCACCCTTTTCATCACCTGCATTTTGATTGGAAATGCATCTGACCTGTTTCCCTGGATATCACTCCTCGGGGTGACGATGACAGGCCTTTGCCTTCCAATCGCATCGAGTAACCAAGGGACCACCGATGCGATTTTGAGGACATGCCGTATCCTCGGCTGGGTGATCATTGGGACAGGAATTGGGATGATCCTATCGCGAATTGCAACCACTGCCAGCGAGGAAATGCAGTGGACGATTTTGGTCACCTGGACGGGGGCCTGGGTGATCACTTGGCGTTTCTCACACGCGGATCGTCAACAGGATAACTTGGATCGCCGCCGCCAGGCGGCGTTGGCGTTGCCAGATATGGAATTCGCCGGATTGCTGTTCGCTGGGTTGCTAATGGAGACGGCATGGGCGACGCTCATCGGCAATCACCGTATGACCAGCTCAGCCTGGATGGACCCACTACTGTGGACCCGCGTCATCATTTACTTGGGAGTTGGTTTTTCGGGATTCGCACGGGGTAGACGCCTCAGTACCTGGACGATGCTACTCGGGTCCATCATGACGGGGATTTCGCTGATTGCAGCACACGTCGCTATCTCATTCGGAGTAAGTGACACTCAACGATGGGTGTCTGTCCTGCTAGCCGCTGGGTTCGCTGTCTCGCTCGTCGCTCATTGGATCATTCCACTCTCGGCGTTGATTGCAAAATTCTCCGGTGGGACATTGAAAGACCAATTGACCAATATCGCACAATCGACATGGCAACTCGCCGCCTTGGTTGCCGGGTTAGGGATAGCATCCACCTTCGCCATGATCGTCATGATGGCACCTGGCGTCGATGCTCGAATGAGCACACTTTCAGTCGTCCTGGCGGCGTGGGCGATCGCTGTTACAGCGGACCTAAGCGACAGCAATCGCTTGCGTTATGCCGCGATCTCACTTGGACTGATTGCACTTGGATTATTGGCGAGTCTTTCCGATAGCCAAGCGGTACACCCGATATTAACGACCTCCATGCAGTGGCTCGTTACCACCGTGCTGGCACTTCCCACGATGGTTTTCTTGCTGCCAAAACTCATGGGCAATTCGATGGCAGCACGTTGGCGAGGGCCGCTGGCGAATGGGGCAAAAGCCACCGGGATTGCTTCACTCGCATCACTGGCTTGCATGATCACTCGTGAGGTGATGCTGCGAGACCATGGGCGAATTGAGGGAATCGCGGCACCATTAATTATTGGAGTTGCCGTCACTCTCGCCGCACTTAGTTTGTTGGCAGCCATCATCGCAATCATCAGTGGTCCGAGTTCGGCATGGCGAGAACGACTCACACTGACTGACACAGAGCGCCGCATCCTGATCACGGCTGCGCAAGGTTTTGCATCAATGACATGGCTTCACATTTTCTTATGCAATCAAGAGTGGGGATTCTTGGGGCTGAAAGATTATTGGCCCTACATCGTATTGACATTTGCGTTCACCAGCGTCGGTGCCGTTGAGTGGTCACGGCGACAACAAGATGAGGTGATGTCGACTACACTATCCTATACTTCTCTGTACCTTCCGTTGATACCAGTCCTTGGATTCTGGCTGAGCGGGTCACTTGCCAAATTGGAATGGGCCTTCCCAGGCGGCGGTGTGCGGTATGACGTATTCCTACTGCTTGGTGCTGCTTACTACCTGTTTATTTCGGCACTTTGGAAACAATTGATGCCACGGGTCACCGCAGTTTTACTCGCCAATGCTGCCTGGTGGATTCTCTTAGCACAATGGCCGGGCTGGAATTTTTTAGCGCATCCTCAAATTTGGCTCATTCCGCCCGCAGCCTGTGTACTTCTGATGGTTCACCTTTACCGCGATCAATTGGCTCCCAACTTGAGGGCGCCGATTCGTTACGGAGCAACTTTGATGATCTATGTCAGCAGCACAGCTGACATGTTGGTCCAGGAAATCGGTAGCCATTTGAGTGGTCCAATTATTTTGATTTCATTATCACTCTTTGGAATGCTAATGGGGGTGGTGATGCGCGTACGACCCTTTTTGTATCTCGGAGCCATGTTTGTTTTCCTTGGTGTCACCAGCATGGTGTGGCACGCCCATCAAGCCCTTGAAGCAGTTTGGCCATGGTGGGTATTTGGCATCACCACGGGTGTTTGCCTTTTGGCCGGCCTGATGGCAATTGAGAAGAACAAATCGAAACTGCGTCGCTATGCGGGAAACATCACAGCATGGAACAGTTGATGCGCACGTTGAACGTCCAATTCACGTAAACTACGCTTAAACGGGCTTGGTGCCCTTGCAGAAATGACCTGCAAACCCAAGCATCAAACAATCAAACGTTATTCGGGTTATGCGATCGATCAATCAATCGCAAGACCAGCGACTGCTGAATAGAGACACGGAAACTCCCCGCCCCACAACGCTCGCGAATTTCCTGAAAACTTGGGAAATAGGCGCGGAATCATCAACAGACACCGCAACTAGGCTTTACCACAGGTTCATCACATGATTTCGTTTCGTTGGCTTGGCATTGCGTTGGTGACTATTCTGAGCGTGAATTCTGGATATTCGCAAACGACTACAAAGCCCAACGTGGTTGTGATTTTGACCGATGATCAAGGTTGGGGTGACCTCAGTCTGCATGGGAATCCAAATCTCTCGACCCCAAACATTGATGCGATGGCACGTGATGGTGCGGAAGTCGTCAATTTTTATGTCTGTGCTGTCTGCTCGCCAACACGAGCCGAATTCTTGACTGGCCGGTACCACCCACGAATGGGCGTTCATAGCACGTCGACTGGTGGGGAACGTTTCAACGCGGATGAACAGACGATCGCTGAGTTTTTTCGCGATGCCGGCTATGCCACGGCGGCTTACGGAAAATGGCACAGCGGTATGCAATACCCCTATCACCCGAATTCCCGCGGCTTCGAAGATTTTTATGGTTTCTGTAGTGGCCATTGGGGCAACTACTTTTCGCCGATGCTGGAACATAACGGCCGCCTGGTTCAAGGCGATGGATTTTTAGTGGACGACCTGACAACGCACGCGATCGAATTTATCGATGAGCACCGCAACCAGCCATTTTTTATCTACTTACCATTAAATACCCCGCATTCTCCGATGCAGGTTCCCGATCCCTATTGGGAGAAATTTGAGAACAAGACGATTGTTCCCGATCCAGCCCCTGAGAATCAGAAACGCCAAAACTTGACTCATACGCGAGCAGCATTAGCGATGTGTGAGAACATTGATGCAAACGTGGGGCGACTGATTGATCATCTGGAAGAGCTCAAGATCGCGGATAACACAATCGTCGTTTATTTCTGCGATAACGGACCGAATGGATCACGCTTCAATGGTGGATTGCGGGGTCGCAAGGGATCCACGTTCGAGGGTGGCTTGAGGTCGCCCTGCTTCATCCGATATCCAAATAAGGTTCCGGGCGGGACGAAGGTAAATCAAATCGCGGCAGCGATCGATCTGTTGCCGACCCTCGCTGATTTTGCCGGAATTGCCCCCGCACCGACTAAGCCACTCGATGGAATCTCCATCGCCCCTCTTCTTCATGGCGAGCAAATCGATTGGTCCGACCGAAAAATATTCAGCGTGTGGAACAACAAAGTCACCGTGCGAACCGAGCGGTTCCGCAAGCACCTCGGTGGTCCACTGCACGATATCGCATCGGATCCGAGAGAAAGAACAGACCTTGCCGAAGAAAAACCTAAAGTGGCCGGTCGATTGGAAAAAGCCATGCAACAATGGGTCGCAGAAACAAAACCTCGCTCCTCCCGCGACCCGGAGACACGTCCGTTCACTCTCGGTCATCCCGATGCAATTTTCACACAACTACCTGCGCGTGATGCCACACCCCACGGCAAAATCGTGCGAAGCAATCGCTTCCCCAATTGCACATTTATGACGGAATGGACCAACACCGAGGATCAAATCACTTGGGAACTTGAGGTCCTCGGTAAAGGCAAATACGAAGTGGAAATGTACTACGCCTGCCCGGACTCAAGTGTCGGAACCGTGCTGGAGTTGACCTTGGGCGATGAGATAATCCAAGCTTCTATCGAACAGGCGAACGAGTCGCCGCTGTCCGGGATGCAAGACGATCGCTTCAAACGAGTCGAAGGGTATGTCAAAGATTGGAAACCGATGAAACTGGGGGTCATCGAATTGAAACCCGGTCCCGCGACGCTGACACTGCGAGCATCCAAGATGACAGGCCCCGAAGTCGCCGACATGAGACTGCTGCTGTTTCGAAAATTGCCCTAAGGCGAGTATGAGTTTCCCCTCTCGGTAAATCATCCCAAGCAGCGATTTTCAATCCGCCCAGCCGTTAATCTATGCGGGCTGTTACGACTGGGAAATTAGCAGATCGATGAACGTCAAAAACGATTGCTCGGAAAAGGTATTCTCCTTGCTTCGAATGTGACGATTTACCCATCTGACTGTTCTCTCTGAGAATTTGTCGAAGCAATTTTGGCGGGACACTTCAATTCCGATCACGATCGGAATGCGGCAATTTCAGCCAACACCGAGCTCGATTTTCGTAGCAAGAAATCCCATCCATAGTTCCTTGCAGCAGAGATACTTGTGGCCTCAACCTTGAACCTTTTTTGCGGTGACGGTGACGATCTTCCAAATTTGCGTGTGGGTCGTCGGCTGGATAAGTACCGAATCCAAAAACGTCTTGGCGAAGGTGGGTTCGCGACCGTGTTTGCCGCGTTGGATATGATCGAAGGCCGGAAGGTTGCCTTAAAAATTCCTCATGGTCATCACGTCGCCGACGAACACAGCCTGGCCGATTTACAACGTGAAGTTCGGATTATGGCCAAGTTGGATCATCCCTGCATTTTGCCACTGAAAGACGCAAGATTTATTGATGGACACTTCGTGATGGCATTTCCACTCGGCGAAGAAACCCTGGCCGATCGTCTCAGCCGACGAATTTCACGGGCCTCCGCGATGGATTTCATCGCCCAGATGATCAGTGCTGTCGCCTATGCCCATCAGAAAAGAGTGCTACACCGCGACCTGAAACCAGAAAATTTCATCTTGTTGCCTGGCCAGATCATTCAATTGAGTGATTTCGGGTTAGCCCGACTCGAACGCGGTTCCCATGATGTTTCCGGTTCGGGCACGATTGGGTACATGTCGCCGGAACAGGCGATGGGGCGTCCGAGTTTTCGTAGCGATGTCTTTTCGCTCGGCTTGGTAATTTATCGAACTTTGGCGGGCGAGGTCCCTGAATACCCATTCGATTCGTTGCCCGGGTTCAATCGTCTCCGTCGGGGAATCTCGAAAGAATTCGTCGCTTTGGTACGAAAAGCGATCGATCCCTCACCGAAGAAACGCTTTCGAGATGCCGTGGCAATGCACAATGCGTTGAAAAAAATTCGATTCCCGCTCACAGATCGGTCCGTCTCATTACGAACCGGTTCCAACCCCCACGTCATCACCGCTCGTCGAGTCGCATGAACGCGTCAATCGCTCGATCACCCTCTGGGCCACCCTACCGGCCTGCGTGACGACAGGAGCGATCCCAACGCCGTGTAGACCGTTATTGACTAGGGAGAGTCCCTCGATTTTTTCCATCTCTTGTTCAATTCGCTCGACGCGGTCGAGATGACCTAGGTGGTATTGAGGCATCGCATCTTTCCAGCGGACAACACGTGCCAGCGTCGGCTCCCCGGTTAATCCGATCAATTCACCAAGCTCTTCCCTAGCGATCTGAACGAGCTCCGCATCGCTGCTTTGGAGCAATTCCGGTTGCATCGCCCCGCCGATGAAGACACGGATCATCACCTGACCTTCCGGCGCTCGACCCGCGAACTTGTGGCTGGCAAAGCTACCCGCCAAAATTCGACGGTTTTCACTGAGCGGAACAACAAAACCGAAGGTGTCGACGTCTTTAGAAATCTGCGTACTGGAAACACCCAAGGCAACGATTGCTGCGGAGGCCATTTCAATCGAATCGAGTTCGCTGGCTGCTGCAGCACTCAGAGGTCGGAGCAAACCAGAGGCGACCTGAGGAGGAACCGCGACCACCACCTCATCGAATTCTCGCGAAGTTTTGTCTTGCAGGTGAACCCGCCATCGACCATCGCCGCCTTTTTGACCTTCGCAACGCTCCAATCGCTCGATGGGGCAATGGAGATGGATAGTGTCATTGGGTAGTTTCTCGGCAAGGCTATCAAGAAACTGCTTCATCCCTCCCGGGAACGAGCGAAACTTTCCATACCGAGCGCCTGAACTGGACCGCTCAATTGAATCCTCACCCGATCGCCGGCGAGCGGCAGCAGCTTTGGCCAAGGAACCATATCGTTGCTCCATCGCGACAATCGGCCCCATGGTCGCCCGCATGCTCAGTTTCTGGATGTCGGCCGTGTAAATCCCCGCCGCCAGTGGCGCGACGATTCGTTCCAAAACCTGCCTTCCCATCCGCCTCAACACAAACTCGCTGACCGATTCATCTCGATCCTCTCTCAGAGGCGGAACAAATCGCTCAGCAAAAAAACGCAATTTCCCGGTCACACCCAACAGGGGTGTGGTCAACATCGGCAACCATGCCGTGGCTCGCATCAAAACGAATCCCTCTGGTACCGGCACCAGACGACCGCGATGAACAATTCGAGCACCACGACGTGTCAACTCGGGCTCGATCAACTGATCTTCTAAACCGAGTTGCCGAATCAGCTCGATTGCAGCGGGCGGTTGGGTCGCGAACATGTCCGCGCCATGATCAAGAATAAATCCGTCAGCTGACTCAGTCTGGATCACACCGCCGGTCCGCGAACCGGCTTCGAACAGAGACAGATCGAGCGTGGGATCCATCAAGGAGAGCTTGGCGGCTGTCGTTAATCCGGACAGCCCGCCACCGATGATCGCGATGCGGGGTGGATGAGTGCGATTCAAGCCTTGGAAGCCCTGCAAAAGAAGGTTAGTAAACAACGATCCGAAACATTTCTGTCAGACAGTTATCTGGCGGGAATGAATCATCGGAGGGGGTAACAGCGCTCGGGGAACTACCCACTCGAGGAACTACCCACCCGGGGAACTACCCACCCGGGGAACTGCCCACTCAAGCGAATAAAAACCACTACTGACGTGGCTCACCACCCCCGGCACCAAACCCGCCGGGACCAAAACCACCCGGACCACCAGGACCACCTCCGCTAGCACCGCTGGAACCGTCACCGGAATCACCTCCGCCAGCGTCAAAGCCGCCGGGACCAAAGCCACCGGGACCAAAGCCGCCGGGACCAGGACCACCTCCGCGAGCACCGCTGGAACCACCTCCGCCAGCGTAAAAGCCACCGGGACCAAAGCCACCGGGACCAGGACCACCTCCGCGAGC
>JAYZAR010000255.1:0-3886 GCA_036339635.1 Planctomycetota bacterium
CAGGTTTCGCAAGGCAATCTTTCGGTCCATCAGCGAATCAGACACGTGATGTAATCGCCCTTCAATGGAAAAAGCTGCACTCTGGTTCACGTTTCTAAGTTCTCCCCCTGCCGCGCCCAAAACGCGAGCGGCGAACCCATCCAGCGACTCGGTTAGCCGGAGGAAAAATCGCTAGCCCAACAACAAGCTAGACAGCATCACGGGTATAAACGCCATCTACCAACCGCAGTATCCCACATTGGTTTTCGTCCTGCAGTTCGACCGGAAGCATCGATTGCGGGGAATCCTGATAACAAACGGGGCGTACGAACCGTTTGATCGCGGCGGTCCCAATCGAGGTAAAATGGGGATCTGAGGCGGCCGGGAACGGACCACCGTGATGCATCGCATGGCAAACCTCCACCCCTGTGGGAAAGCCGTTAAAAACGACCCGCCCAACTTTTTGCCTGAGGCAGTCCAGCAGCTCGGAGCACGTTGCCAAATCTTCATCAGTACCGTGGACGGTCGCAGTCAATTGCCCACCTAAACATTCGATCACACGAATAATCTCGCTCATGCCATCGCAGCGCACCAAAATCGAACAGGGACCAAACAGTTCCTGCATTGTCGCCGAATTCTGATCCATTGTCGTTGCGTCGACAACCGCGATGACACAAGGCACTTCATTCCCGCCGCGGATCGACTGCCCTAAGACGTCGTTGTAGAGCATGACGCGCTCATCCTGCCGCAACACGTCCAGCCCCCTCAGATAAGTGTCTTGAATGTTGCGACTCAACATCACTCCATGGCTTGCCGTCTCTAACTGTTTCTTGACGGCGTCGATCAAGTGATCTCCGATCTCCGACTTTGGCACCAGCAGCATGCCGGGGCTTGTGCAGAATTGTCCGACACCAAGATTGACTGACTGAACAAATCCCGTCGCAATTTCGTGGCAAGAGTTTTCAATCGCCTTTGGCATAACCACTACTGGATTGACGCTTCCCATTTCTGCATAAAACGGAATAGGTCGCGGCCGACTCTTCGCAAGATCATGCAAAACTCGCCCCCCGCGGAGGCCTCCCGTAAAAGCAACCGCGGCAGTCAATTCATGCACCACCAATGACTTTCCCAGCTCATGATCGCCCCCTTGTAAAAGTGAAAAGACGCCAGGAGGCAGTGACAGTTCCCGGATCAATTCACAGATTATCTGGCCAATGAACTCGCAAGTGCCGGGATGGGCAGGATGAGCCTTGACAACGACTGGACACCCCGCCGCGAACGCCGTTGTCGTATCCGTTCCGGCGACGGAGATCGCGAGCGGAAAATTACTTGCCCCAAAGACCACCACTGGCCCCAGGCTGTGCAGCATACTGCGAATATCAGGCTTACGAATAGGCTTACGTTCGGCTTGACCGCGATCAATTTTTGCTTCGACCCAACTGCCTTCGCGCACCATCTTTGCAAACATTCTTGTTTGCCCAACGGTGCGATGGAACTCACTCAAGACACGCATTTGCGGATAGGCGGTCTCGCCGAGGCAAAGCTCAATCAAGTCATCTCGCCGCTGTTCTAGTCGTTCCGCAATGCCTTCGAGAAACGTTGCCCGGACTTCAAAACTGGTTCCGGCGAACGCGCGATGAGCAGCATGCGCGAGCGTTAAGGCCCGATCAACTTCGTTGGCCGTGGCTTCATAAAACTTCGTTTCAAACGCAAGATTCGCACTTGGGTCAAATGCCTGAAACTGCTGCGTACCCTCCGAGGACTGCTCGCCACCAATCAATTGCCCACCATGAAGGTTCACCAAAATACAATCTCCAAATCTTTCAAATCGGGATACGGAAAAACTCACGCTGCGGATCGCAGTGAACCATAAAGCAAATAACCCATTATCCCGCAACTTCAAGCCGGTTTTCTATCATTTAAAGGTGCCTCCGCACATCACGTATCCAACTGAATCGGCGAAAGGGTACGTGAGGTCATCGACCGAGGCCGCCAGAACATGCCGCTACTAGACTCGAAGTTTCGCACATTAACGCCAACGGTGCACGCCCGCACGCTGAGTCAAGACGCTGAGCCAAGCGAATTCGGCAACATCATTGCGAAAACCCATCCGAGCCTCTTCCCGAAACGCTATTTTTGTGTGTGCCTAAGTAAAAACTCAACCGCTAGGCCATCTGCGATATCTCGCAAATCCTCGCGGATGTGGTGCCCTTCACCCTTCACCATGCAATAAGCCACTTCAACGCCAGACGGATTGGAATAGGTAGACACGACCACCTTGTCGCCCTTACGCAAAAGAGCTGGTTCGGAGCCGCATTGATTGAATCTTCTCCAGATATCAATCCGTTTGGCGGCTGAGTACATGGTAACTCTTGGATTCGACGAACCATTGAAACTCTTATCCTGGTCGCCAATCACTTGCATGATTGAAACCGGCTTGGTTGTTTCGCGTGGATCATGAGCGTCCTTCGCCATCCCACAGCTCATCGGTGCCAACGCTGCAAATAAATCTGTTTCCTTTGCTAGCCGATAACAAAACAGTCCGCCGCTGGAGTGGCCGGTCGCATAGATTCGTGAAGGGTCAGCAATCTTCTTGGCAATCAAATCTCCGATCACTTTTTTTACGAAGCCGACATCGTCGTGTTCTTCAGTATGGAAGTCGTCCTTAAAATTCCATTTTGCGAGGGGCCGCACAGCTTCGGCACTAACGACAATCAGATCACGGATATCCGCCTGAGGACTCCATCTTTCACTTTGACGGTCGGCTTTACCACCAGCACCGTGGAAACAAAAGAGAACAGCTCGGGGTCGTTTGTGTTCATAATCGCTGGGCGTCGTCACAAGCAGTCGTCTCGCTACCCCGTCATAAACAAACTTGATTTCGTTCGTCCCATGCCGAAGCACCGAAAATAGATCTGGGGCAAGTTCACTCGCCAACGCTTCACCATTCCTCAGAACGCCAGCAGGATATAGGAGTAGGCCGAAAAATACTCCAAGTAACGTCAACAGCTTCATGACATGATTCTTTCGTTGATCTTGGCCTTACGGACCACCTCTGATGCGCTCACTCGCTTACCACGAGATTGAAGAGCAACTGCAAACGACGAGCAAGGTGATACAGTCGACATCGACCATCGATGTACGTTCAGCGAACACTCTTGACTCATGATCGGCGTTAAGATTCGGCATTGTTACCGAGGGCGCGCACGATAACGAGCGGCTAGATGGTCGGTTCACATGATTTTCCACCAACTCAACTAAACAACGAGAATTCGAAAACAGCCGACTCTGCCGGAAATCGAACAAGAACCGCACATTTATTTCTAGGAATCAATTTCCGGGTCAACTGGGCACACCAACCGATTGGTAAGTAATGCAGTCCCCAGCAACCCGACGCGACGCCCCCAACGGTCCGCGGCCGAACGCTCTCTAACCAGTTGCCTACGACAGTTGCTGCCCCCGAGAAAAAGGGAGAAAAAGGGAGAAAAAGGGGACAGGCATTGATGGCCTCGGCTGACTTGCAGTCCAATCACTTTGTGCCTGTCCCCAAGTATCCCCAAGTATCTATCATTTAGGGGGTGTGATCGTTTTGCATCGTGACTATCTGAGAAAATTTAAAGTCATGAACCTTGTTGTGCGGACTTGATCAGCGATTTAACGCTGGACGTGTGCAAGTCGTTGTGACAGAGGCACCTTCGGCGCGTACCTTCAGACAATCAGGCTCGCTAGTGGTGGAGAGTTTTGGTCACACTAACCCGTTGTCGCAAAATCGACCTTGCCGGGCGACTGCAGCCAGCGCTGACCACGGCGCGTCGCTTCGGCTTGTAGGTGGCATTGGCTGCCTGCGGCACGTTTGAACTTCCGCCTGAACTGAGTGATCAACTCACACCAGGCGATCCCGTCGAGC
>JAYZAR010000256.1:0-10278 GCA_036339635.1 Planctomycetota bacterium
TCCGTTTCACCGGCAAATTCGCTAAGCCTGGATTGCTGCCCCAATCGATTCTTATCCTCAATGTTCTCGCGTTAGTGGGTTTTACGCTCAGTCAGACGCCTTTGAGAGACCGCCCCGTACCGCTAAAGTATCCAGATTGTAATGTTTCTCTCTCGAGACCGAAGTTAGGGGTTTGCTTAAGGATGTCCACCTCCACCGAAGCCGGATTGCCGGAAGAACGGGAAAAACCACCGATTCAGTTGGATGTGAAAGTCGAGAGCCCTCAAGCTTGCTTGCGGGAAGTGATCGTCACAATTCCTGAGGGCGAAGTCCAGCGTTACCTTCGGGAAGCGTACGACGAGCTAGTTCCGGAAGCTCAAGTCCCAGGATTCCGCAGTGGCCGCGCACCACGAAAACTCGTCGAAAAGCAATTCAAAGATCGCGTCAGTGACCAGGTAAAAGGTTCACTGTTGATGGATAGCCTGTCGCAAGTCACCGACGATCAAGATTTCTCCGCCATCGGTGAACCGGACTTCGACTACGACTCGATCAAAATCCCCGATAGCGGCGATTTCAAATTTCAATTCCAAATCGAAGTTCGTCCCGAATTCAAGACACCGGATTGGAAAGGTATCGAACTGACAAAACCGGTCGAAGAGATCGGTGATCCCGAAATCGACGAGTCGCTCGATCGCGTGTTGTCGCGCTACTCTTCGATGGAAGCAACCGATGAACCAGCGAAGTTGGGTGACAAACTTCTGATCACGGCAGAGTTTTCACAAGACGGCAAAACGCTCTCGGAGATGGACGAAGAAGGTGTCACGCTGGAAGCTCGCCTTAGTTTTTCGGACGCTGTCTGCGAAAACTTCGGCGAATTGATGGAGGGCGTCAAAGAGGGCGAGGTCCGCACGGGAAAAGCCAAAATCGCCGACGGCGCCAGCGAGGAATCTTTGCGCGGCACCGAAATCGATGCCAGCTTCCGCGTGGTAGAAGTACTCAAACGCGAAAACCCGGAACTCACGCCCGCTTTCCTAGAGGAACTCGGCGACTTCGAGGACGAGCAAGAACTTCGGAGCTTTGTGCGAGACTCACTCGAACGACAAGCAGACTACCGAACACAACAAGCCTTGCGACGCAATGTCGTCGAGGCGCTAGCCGGTGATGCCGATTTTGATCTCCCCGAATCTTTGGTCCAACGGCAAACGCTCCGAGAACTTGAACGCAAAGTTCTGGAACTACGACGAAGCGGCTTCGATGAAGATAACATTCGCCGGTTCGTAAATGCATCGAAACAAAACGCACAAGCGTCCACCGAGGCCGCCCTGCGTGAGCACTTCATCCTCGAGCAAATTGCCGAAGAAGAAGCGATTGATGCAGATGAAGCCGACTACGAGGTAGAAATCGACCTAATCGCTCAGCAAAGTGATGTCCCCGCCCGACGCGTGCGGGCTCGCTTAGAAAAGCAAGGGCAGATGGATGCTCTTCGCAACCAGATTGTCGAACGGAAAGTGATCGAAAAGATCGTCGAGGTCGCCAAAGTGACCGACGAAAAAGTCGAAAACAAATCGGGTGACGAAGACAGCGAATTCGCCGTCTATCACAGCGTTCTCGCCACGAAAGACGAGGGTGCCATTCCAGAGGCTAAATACGAGGACAACACCCCTGCCGGTGCCGAGAAAGAAAAGCAGGCCGATAAGAATTAATTCGCCACCGCCCGAGCCAATCGCTAGAATCCAGTCGGGATTGAAAACCCGGGGTCCCCCGAACCGGCCCGGTTTTGATTCTCATGAACAAACGAAATCGGCTTCGGCATGATGCTTGTGGCCGCAAGCCAAACTCGCCCTCAGTATTCAGACGCAGGCTGCTGCTGGAAGTGAAGGTTAGTTGCGAAAGATGTGCCGAGAACTGTTGGAACACACCGCTTCCTACGTCGCGGGCTCCGTGCTTCGAACCCAATGAAACGCTCAAATCAATTTCGCACGTCGACCAAACCCTGGCTGCGAATGAAAGAAGTGAAAGAACTGTCGAAAAGACAGCCCAGCCGAAACGATCAAGCTTACAACAGTTCAGACAACCGCGGCGGCGGTGGTCGAAAGTAGCGACAAAGGGGAATGATTATGCTCGACCTGCTCGACTCCGACTGGTTGCTTGCGAACAACGGTGAAATTGGCGGTACACAACTCGTCGGCCTTGTCTTTGCTGCGATTAGCTTCGGTGTGATCCTGATCTCAATGTTTGTTTTCACACGCTACTTCGGCCTGTGGATCCAATCTCAGCTAACCCGTGCGAACATTACTTTCTGGAATCTTCTGGGGATGACGTTTCGAAAGGTCAACACACGGTCGATTGTTCGCAGCAAAATCATGGCAACCCAAGCTGGACTGGATGACCCCGAATTAACCAGCGAAGCGTTGGAAGCTCACTATCTGGCCGGCGGGAATGTCCAACAGGTGATCCGCGCATTGATCGCTGCGAAAAAAGCAAAGACCATCTCACTGACGTTTCGAGAAGCCGCCGCGATCGACCTGGCCGGACGTGACGTGCTGGAGTCAGTGCAGACCAGCGTCTACCCAAAAGTCATCGATTGCCCGCCACGTGGCGCTGCCAAACCCTCCCTCGACGCCGTCGCCAAAGATGGAATCCAGCTGAAAGTAAAAGCTCGGGTGACGGTACGAGCCAACTTGCAGCAACTGATCGGTGGAGCGACCGAGGAAACGATCATCGCACGTGTCGGCGAGGGAATCGTGAGCGCTATTGGATCAGCTGAAAACCACAAAGCCGTGTTAGAAAATCCCGACGTTATAAGTAAGGCGGTGCTAGCCAAGCGACTTGATTCACAAACCGCTTTCGAAATCGTGTCGATCGACATCGCTGATATCGATGTCGGCGCAAACATCGGGGCGCGACTGCAAGCCGATCAAGCCGAAGCTGACACGCAAGTCGCACGCGCCCGAGCGGAAGGCAAGCGGGCTTCAGCGGTGGCCGAGGAGCAGGAGAACCAAGCCAAAATCCAAGAAAGCCGAGCCTCGGTCGTCTTGGCCCAGGCTGCCGTTCCCCGCGCGATGGCCGAAGCCTTCCAAACCGGCAAACTGCAAATCATGGATTATTACAAATTGCAGAACGTCAGCGCAGACACTGAGATGCGAAAGTCATTGGCAGTGAATGCGAAAGAAGCTACCGAATCACTGGACGCTCAATAGCGACGAGGCCTCATTTTTTCGGTGGCCAACTGAATGAAAGCTCGATCGCGATTTGTGATTAACCGGAATCAATCCCGCCGGACACTCACAATGCCGCACCAGCGATCATTGTTCTCTTGTAACACTCCGCTTGGAAGGACGATTCAATGTCACGCGACCTGGAAGATTTTCTCCGCCGTGCCGCGCAACGCCGTCAAGCCAAAGCGGCTGAGGCAAATCAACCGACAGCGACACCACGCAAACGGCCGCAATATTCCAACAGTCGCACCGAAAGAGTCACGCGGACGGTCGAAACCCAGGCAACCGACGAGGTTCTGGTCGCCGAGGTGGTCGATCATCATTCCGCGAACCAATACGACCGGCGAGAGACAGGAACGGAACGACAGCAAGCCGAAGCCGCAGCTAGCCGATCCGCCACAGACAAGCCTTCGACAAAAAGCGATGCAGCATCCTCCACATTCAACAACCAAGCAGGGATCCAACTGCTCGCTGCCCTACGGAGTCCTGGGGGAGTGAGACAGGCAATCCTGCTGCGAGAAATCCTCGATCGGCCAACCCACCGCTGGTAACAGGGCCACCGCTGGTAACAGGGCCACCGCTGCGACTTTGGCAATCAATCGCAAGCTGAAACAAATCATCGCGAATCGCACGTAGCTTGCTCTACTGCTGCCGATTTATCCGTCCATCCTCCCGACCTGCCTGCAGTCCATGCCCGACGTTGCCGCTTCCACCAGCGTGATGATCGCTGTTTGCACGCTCAATGAAGCGGAAAACATCGTACCACTCGTCAAACAATTGCGAGCTGCAGTTCCAGCCGCAAAGATCCTGGTCATCGATGACAATTCACCTGATGGCACCTCAGAATTGGTGTCCGACCTGACGAAACAAGATCCGCTATTGCAGATCGTCGTTCGACGTAATGAACGAGGACTCGGCAGTGCGATCCGCCACGCGATGCAAGCGGCGGTCGTGGAACAGTTCACCTTGTTTGTCAATCTAGACGCCGACTTCAGTCACGACCCGGCCCAAATCCCGCAACTAATCGAGCAAGCGACCAAATCACCGGAGATCGATGTCGTCATTGGATCTCGCTATGTTGTCGGAGGCAAGATTGTCGGTTGGCCTCTGCACCGCAAATTCATGAGCGGCATGGTCAACCGCTTTGCAACACTCTGCCTGCGGCTGCCGGTCAAAGATTGCAGTGGATCGATGCGATGCTATCGGGTCTCCGCGTTAGCACGAATTGGCATGTCCAATGTTCGCATCGACGGTTACGCCGTGTTGGAGGAGTTGCTGGTAATCCTCCGACGAAGCGGATCGAAATTTGCCGAGGTTCCAATCACATTTACCGACCGACAAGTGGGAGAGAGTAAACTGACGCTGCGGGAAGCAGTACGATCAATGAGCCAGATCATCGCCCTCGCATTTAAACGCTAGAATTTAGCCGATGTGGGACAGCTTCGGACGCCAAAAAATGGGGTCTGCATTGCTCCGTGCGGTCGAACACAAAAGCGTGAGTTAGCCTGCCAAACGTTGTATCGCGGGCGGTCACGCAACGCCCGTCCAATGTTGATTTGGGCGGTTACATGATGGCTGAAAAAGTTTTTTCATACCATTTGTCAGGAATACGGATCCCGCGACACACTGTCGCATTCATCGGTGCTGGATTGGCATCATGCTTGCTATAATTCTGAGTCCTCTAGTGCATTCCTCTATCACCTATGACGCTGAAACACTGGACTGACAACCACTTTTGACTCGCACCCCGCAGGAACCCAGGGTGGCTATTGCCGAGACTTCCGACATTCATCCATCGATGACGGGCAGCCAGATTGAGTCCTTTTCTTACGACGACGACATTGTCCGAAAGTTTGCGACAGCGACTTTATTCTGGGGCGTCGTTGGCACAGCGGTGGGACTGCTGGTCGCGGTCATCCTCGTTTTGCCCAAGATGTTTGAGACGTTTCCTTACTTCTCATTCGGGCGACTTCGCCCCTTGCACACGAATGCGGTGATTTTCGCGTTCGCGGGTAATGCGATCTTCTGCGCTGTTTATTACAGCACCCAACGCCTTTGCAAAGCAAGGATGTGGAGTGACGCGCTGAGCCGGCTTCATTTCTGGAGCTGGCAACTCATCATTGTCGCGGCGGCAGTGACCTTGCCACTTGGGATCACACAAAGCAAGGAATATGCCGAACTGGAGTGGCCAATCGACTTAGCGATCGCCGTTGTTTGGCTAGGCTTCTTTGGTGTTAACTTCATCATGACGCTGATCAAGCGACGCGAACGTCATATGTATGTGGCGTTATGGTTTTATATTGCAACGATCGTCACGGTGACGGTTTTGCATGTCTTTAACAACCTGGTCTGGCCGATCGGGTGGGGTAAGAGTTATCCAATTTACGCGGGAGTCCAAGATGCATTTATGCAGTGGTGGTACGGACACAACGCGGTAGCGTTCTTTTTGACGATGCCATTTCTTGGCATGATGTACTACTTCTTGCCAAAGGCTGCCAATCGCCCGGTTTACAGTTACAAGCTTTCGATCATTCACTTTTGGTCATTAGTCTTCATTTACATTTGGGCCGGTCCTCACCATTTGCATTACACCGCTTTGCCAGAATGGGCTTCGTCACTAGGCATGTTGTTTGGCTTGATGCTGTGGATGCCCTCGTGGGGTGGAATGATCAATGGTCTGCTCACACTGCGTGGTGCTTGGCACAAAGTCACGGTCGATCCAGTTTTGAAATTCTTCGTCGTGGGGGTGACCTTTTATGGCATGGCGACGTTTGAAGGTCCGATGTTGAGCATCAAGAGTGTCAACGGCTTGAGTCACTACACCGACTGGACCATCGCCCACGTTCACTCCGGCACACTGGGCTGGAATGGCATGATGACGTTTGGGATGATTTATTGGTTGATGCCACGAATTTTTCAAACCAAGCTTTGGAGTGAAAAACTTGCATCGCTGCACTTTTGGATTGGGACCATCGGTATCCTGCTTTACATCATCCCCATTTACGCTGCAGGCTTAACGCAAGGTTTGATGTGGCGTGCAATGGACAGCTCGGGCAATCTTCAGAATCCTGAGTTTATCGACGTGATCGTAAAAATCATGCCGATGTGGTATCTGCGAATTCTCGGTGGTGCGTTGTTTGTCCTTGGCATTCTGTTGATGGTCATCAACTACGTAATGACCTGGAAGATGCGACCACCAACTTACGAGGTGCCGGTTTACCAAGCCGAAAGGTTGAGCAAGACAGCCCCTGCTGAGACATTGACCGAAGTCAGCGATTTGGAACCCGCCCCGGTACTGAATGCCGCGAAGCGTTTGGATGTGTGGTCCAGAATGAATTGGCATCGGCGGTGGGAACGACTACCGGTTCGCTTCACCCTTTTAACCACTCTCGCTGTGGTCATCGCCAGCCTGTTCGAAATCGTGCCGATGTTTTTGATTCGCAGCAATGTCCCGACCATTGCCACGGTCAAACCTTATACTCCTTTGGAGCTCGCAGGACGCGATATCTATGTCTCGGAGGGCTGTTACAACTGCCACTCGCAGATGATTCGACCGATGGTCGCAGAAACCAAACGGTACGGCGAGTACAGCAAACCCGGTGAATTCATTTACGACCATCCGTTCCAGTGGGGGAGTCGCCGCATCGGTCCGGACCTGGCCCGCGAGGGTGGTAAGCAGAGCAGCTTTTGGCATTGGGAACACTTGGAAGACCCGCAGCGGATAAATGAGGGTTCGGTCATGCCGTCCTATGCGCATTTACTCGATACCAAAATCAACTTCGAGCGAATCCCCGATCGTGTCCATGCTGCCCACATGCTTGGGGCACCGTACGACCGTGAGTTAAAAGAAGCCGTCGAGATGGCCAAACGACAAGCCGAGCAGGTTGCTGCCGACATCGTCTCACAGGGCGGGACAATCCGCAGAGGTGATGTGATGACCTTGGATTCTCAAGCCGTCGCCTTGATTGCCTATATCCAACGTTTGGGTACCGATATTTTCGCGCCACCTGAACCAACAGCCGAAGAACTGGCAGCCGCTGCCAAAATCGATGCTGCTCCATCCGAATCCACCACTCCCGACGCCAAGTAAATCAATGTTGAAAGAAGTTCTACGAGCGATTGACTACAGCGATTGCGCCGAAGCAGCCTTGTTATTATTCTTGTTCGCTTTCGGCTTGATGCTCTTCTCCACATTCCGCTTGTCATCCAACGCAACCAACAAATTCGCCTCGATTCCCCTGTCGGACAAAGTGCAGGATCCACGCCATGAATGAACCTGTGAATCAACCCAACACAGCGCCCGATGGCGCACCTGATGATCCGCTAACCGGCCACGATTACGATGGCATCCGAGAGTACGACAATCCCTTACCAGGATGGTGGAAATGGTTGTTCATCGCTTCGATTCTATTTGGTCCACCCTATTTCTTCTTCTACCACAACGGCGCCGAAGGTCGATCCGTGAGCGATCGTTACGAGCGGAACTTGGCCGCCAACCTGAAGTTGCAATTCGATGAACTGGGAGATTTGAAGGCGGATCGAGCCGCCGTGATCAAGTACACCTATGAGCCGAACTGGCTCAAATCGGGGAAAGCAGTCTTCAAAACACATTGCGTGTCGTGCCATGGAAAAGATGGTGGCGGAGTAATCGGTCCGAACTTGACCGATGAAGCCTACAAAAACATAAAAGATATCGGTGACATCCTGAAGGTGCTGCAGAACGGTGCGAATGCAGGCGCCATGCCGGCATGGAAGAACCGCTTATCGACACCAGAAATTGTGCTGGTATCGAGTTACGTCGCCAGCCTGCGTGGGACCACACCCTCCACCCAAGCGAAAGAACCTGAAGGACGGTCCATCCCACCGTGGCCTGGTCCACCTGCCGAAGAAGAAATCAAAACGGCGGATGCAACGGACCAGTAACAGCGAATCGGCCGGAGAATAGGACCAAGCGTTCAGCGAACGCGCCAGTATGATGCAGCCCAACGACGAGACGGCAAACACGACCGAGAACTCCGGCCATGCCGGACAAGTGCTGAAACACCACAGTTTCATTGTCGCCTACGATACGAACCGCGGCGAACCAAGGCGCAAGCGTAAACGCAGCGAGGCTGACGCAGCAGCTGATTGCGACGACTGCAGCCGATGTATTGTCATCTGCCCCACCGGGATCGATATCCGAAACAGACTGCAGTTGGAATGCGTCAACTGCACCCAATGTATTGATGCATGCAACAACGTGATGGATCGTGTCGGTAAATCCCGAAGACTTGTCCGCTACAGCCCGCAGGACGCTTGGGGCGGAAAGCAACATCGCATGATGGGATGGCGCACCGTCGCCTTCCCAATGTTGCGGGTGGCAATCGCCGTCGCTTTTCTGATCGTATTAACAACCCAGTTTTTATTCGATGTAGAGATCGCCCACGCCCACGGCAATCCATTTCAACAAATTTCTCCCGGTGTCATCACCAACGATTTTTCGTCGCGTTTGACCAATCGCACCAATGATCCACGCAAATACACAATCGCCATCTCCGAACCTTCAGGAGCAACCCTGTTGGGCATGGGCGACGAGCCACTTCTCTTGAAAGGGAATAATGGGCAAAGGCTCCCGATCGTGGTCGAAATTGCAGCAACCGAAATCGGCCCCGACGGTCGAGAAAATGGTGTCTTACGAATCTTGGACGGCATCGGAAATCAACGAGAACTAAAAATGAGCATCATGGGGCCACGCTTGTGAGTGAGCCAGATCTTCAAACGGCGAATCGGCAGGCCGCCTGGAAATGGGGCTCGCTAATTGTCGGGTTACTCGGCTTGCAAGTTGCCGGCGGGATCTTCACCATCGTGCTGGCCACTGGTGAGGAATCAGTCGTTGTCGTTCCGGATTACTACCAAAAGACGCTTCACTGGGATGAAGCAATGGCGGCAAAGCGCGCGTCCAATCGCCTGGGCTGGAAATGTGTAATGGAAGCAATGCCGATTTCCGAAGACCGCGGGTACGCTGGCTTGATCGCGACGCTAAAGGATGACCGAGATGAAATCATCAAAGCCAAGCAAGGTACGCTTCGCTGGTTCCAGCACAACCGAGCAAACAGTGTTCAAGAACTCATGATTCCCAGCGGTTCTTTGACGATGATGCGATTGGAAGATTGCTTCGACGCCAATGGTTTGTGGGATGTAACAATCGATGTCACTGATTTTGACGGCAACCGTTTCACACAGACCGCAACGCTTAAGATCCCCAAGGCTCTTGCGTCGCCCCCGATGCGAATGTTGATTGACGATCAACCTCAATCCCCACCGGAACCAATGGATGAATGATCGAAGACAGTTTCTCGCCTCAACCATTGGTTGGATGGGTGCAACAACGGTGTGTTCCCTGTGGGGCCAAACGGAGGAAACTCAACCCAAAGTGTTGCTACCGCGTAACCGTGTTCCACTTTCCTTCGTGATCGATGATTCAACCTGCCTAGTGAACATGGGGCACTTTTGCACACCGCAGTTTGCCGAAGCGTTACCAGAGCGAAAGGAATACAAAAAACCCTGGCGAACGTGGCCACGGGAAATCCCCGATTCGTTCGTCCGTTCATTCGGCCAATGGTGCGCCGAGCATTCCGTGAAGGGAAAATACAGCATCGTCCCCAACCCAGCCTGCGTTGGCTGGCTCGATCGCGAATTACCAGGCTGGTCCCGGCGTGAACTGCAGGACAGCTTGAAGCTGGTGCGTGAACTGATGGTTCCCAACTGGGACATCCACCCAGAGATGATCACACACACACGAGTGATCAACCTTAAAACAGGTCGACCACTTGAAGGGATCAACGCTGGAACGATGGAAAACTCCTACCCCCAAGAGAAAAAGAGCGTTGATGAATTGGCTGCTTACTTGGCCTATGCTCTACGAATCCTCGAACATTGCGACCTGTCTTGTGAGGGCATCACAACCCCCGGTGGATTCGGAAATCTGGTCAAAAGTGAATTGTCCTTAGCGGTGGACCAAGCAGTGCGGGACGTTTATCCGAACGTCGATTTACCGCATTATTTTAAATATGTACGCACTGGCGACGAAAGCACTGAACCA
>JAYZAR010000257.1:0-9624 GCA_036339635.1 Planctomycetota bacterium
GAGAGGATCAATCATCCCACCACCAACGGATGAACCGATCCGGTTGCCGTTGCTGTCGGGTTGCTGTGATTCTAGAAGGCTCGACCCCAATCGATCACCGATCAAGCTATAACGGAATGATAAATCTGCTTGACGGGCAAACTCGGTGAACAAATCAGGAGATTGGGATGGTCCTCGATTGGCCGCCACGATCGAGTTCGCGACCTTCGAGCTATCGAGGTCTGGCGTTGGGGTTGAATGAAACGCTGCGATGCCACCACCACCACCGCCCGCCAGGTTGGCGGTAATGGTGGAATTTGTGATTTGTAGGTGCCCGTCGCTGGATAAGATGCCACCTCCAAAGGCATCGTTCCCAAGGGCAACATTCCCGGAGATTGTACTGTTGTTCAAATCGAGTGTTCCCTGGGTGATCATCAGGCCACCACCACCAGCAGTGGATTGTTGTGTCTGATTAACTGTGATGGCGCTGTTGTAAATTCCGACAGTTGCCTGCTGCGCGATCAATCCGCCTCCTGAGGCATCGCCAGTTGTTTGATTTTGACTAACCTGGCTATTGAAAATTGAAAGCGTTCCTTCTATCGAGGCAATGCCTGCGCCATTGGATTGGCTCCCTGCGGTTTGATTCGACTGCACGACCGAGTCCTGTACTTGCAAATCCGTCTGAAACGTTTTGATACCACCGCCCACCGCCCCGTCCCCAAGCGTTTGGTTATCGCGAATCTGACTGTCGATTATTACCGCGTTTGCTGACCGAATCAGAATCCCTCCTCCGCCGGCATCTTTGCCCTCGGTAGCGTTATGAGCAATGAGTCCTTTGGTCAATTCCAGCCTTCCGCCATCAACAAACAGGCCACCACCTCCGCCGTTTATACCAGCTGTTCCATTTGCCGTTAGCGTGACCTCTTTGATTGAAAGAGTTCCATTCGAAGCGAATCGAATACCACCACCAGGACCATCCGATGTCTGACCACCAGTGATGTTTAATTTTTGTAGCGTGACATCGACTTCGGGCCCGGCGATATCAAACACGCGATCTTGGGATTGTCCATCGAGTGTCAGTCCTTCATTGCTGAGGCCAACGATCTGCAGTGAATCAAAAATCTGCAAGGCGCCACGTGAAAGCTGAATCGTTTGCGGTGTTGCAAAGATAATGGGGTCAAAGCGAATTACTTCCGCGCCTTCACTTCCCGCCGAAAAAACAATCGCCTCACGCAAACTAATGTGGTCCGAATCGTGGTTTAATTCGTCTTCCACCGTATTCACCTTGAAGAAACGCGGGTCGAGTGTTTGCGTTTCGAAAGATCCCATATCAGGACCATTGCCAAAGTCACGGACGAATGGCTCACCTCTTTGATCTGTTTTCAATTCCGTCAGTACGTCAATTCGACCGGCGTCGATGGCAGGGCTGTCGGCAAACAACGCATGAGACGCAGTGTGACCACCTCGATTCGCTAAAGGTGCCAGTCGGGGATCAATGATGCCAATACCCAAGGAGGAACCGATCAGATTTCCATCGTTGTCACCGTTGGTTGTTTCAGGCAAAGTGGTCCCGGCGTTATCGCCGAGCAGGTTTCCGCGGAACCGCAAGTGTTCGCTGTCTGGGTTCACATAAAGATCGGGGTTCGACGCAGAGCTGGTATTTCCCGCGATCAGATTGCTACTAATATCCGCGTTTCCACTAACGCTGATTGTCGCCGAAAGTCCACCTCCCACCCCCTCGCTATGATTGTTGGTGATCGTTGACGCAAGTAATCGATGCGTATCGACCGTTTCAGATTCCTCGGGGAGATGTGACCAAAACAGGCCTCCACCCCGGCCGTTCGCATGATTACCGGAAACCGTAGTGGAAACGATAACAGACTGTCCGGACAGCACAGCGACAGCACCACCATCGGCTTGAGAACCTGCGGCAAGATTTCCTGACACAGTCACTCGGCCCATTTGCAAGGCGCGTCCGCTGCGATTCGAAACTTCAATACCCCCACCATGTGAGCGAAGGCCTGATGTTTGGTTATTGGCGATCGTACTGTCGCTTGCCTCCAGTTGTCGTGCTCGAATACCACCTCCTCCCGCAAAATCACCGCGGGTCGAATTGCCGGCGATTAGGGAACGGTTCAAGGATACTGTTCCAAGGGACGCATCGATGCCGCCCCCGCCGGCGAAGTTGCCGCTGGTATGATTATCGAGAATTTCGCTATCGGTCAGTGTGAGGTGACCCGGTGATGCAAATCGAATGCCAGCACCGCTTGCATCCGCACCGGAGGTTCGCCCATCACGGATGACCAGACGCTCAATCGTAAAATCTGTCGCTTCCAAAGCGACATCTATCACGCGGGTCTGCCCCACTGCAGCAAGTGTCACCGAGCGATCTGCAGGTGATTTGATGGAGAGTGCGTCAGTTACAAGCAGCGAACCAGTGAGCTCGATCCGAGCGGTGGGTTCGAAGATCGCTGGGGCGAACGTCACCAAGTCGGAGCCCGGCTTGCCATTTGCGACAATGATTGCCTCACGCAGACTGGTTTTTGCGTTGTCGAAGTTGACTTCGTCAGCAAGCGTGTTGACGACAAATTGCGATGGATCGATCTCTTGAGCTTCAAAGGCTCCCATATCAATACTCGAGGCGACGATACGATCAAAGGGTCTGCCCCGTTGGTCAGCGACACGACCAAGACTCATTTCGTTATCGCCGGCATTGATGGCCGGACTGCCGGGTAGTAGCGGGTGAACTCGTGTTAACCCGACTAAATGCAATGCCCCCAAACCAGGATCAATTACACCAAGCCCGGACTGGGCGCCGACCAGATTCCCTCCCAAGTCAGGAATTTGGGATTCTAACAGTGATGTCCCTGTATTGTCACCAATCAAGCTCGTGATCAGTATGAAGGGGGTAGCCCCGCCCGAGATAAACAGATCGGGCGCTACACCATCATCTTGATTGCCGGCAATGATCGAATTTGAAAACTTTGGACCACGGCCGACGCTGTCGAAAATAAAAACTCCACCGCCTTGGCCGGCTGATTGATTTTCGGTGACGGTACTGCTTTCGAGCTCGAGCGATCCAAAAAAGATCGCTAAGCCGCCGCCGTCAGATTCAATGCCTTGCGCATGATTGGTCGAAATGGTTGAATTCTGAATTGTCACTTCGCTTCGGATTGCAAACAGACCACCGCCATAGCTAAACCTTTCTTCGCTTGTATTGCCCGTGATCGAACTGTTGGCGATCGAAATATCTGCTGTATCGACAGCCATCGCTCCACCGGATGCACCGATGCCGGACGTTGAATTGAGTGACAAGTCACTGTCGGCCAGAGTCACCGGACCAGTTGAAAAAAGTGCTCCACCATCGGAATCAGTCCCAAGGGTTTGGTTACGAAGTACTTGGCTCCGAAGAAACCTTAAGCTCGCGGAACTCCAAATCCCGCCGCCGTCTGCCTGCCCTTGGTCTGTTTGATTTGTCGAAATGATTGAGCCGACAATCGATACCTCGGTTCCTGATGAATAAATCGCCCCTCCTCGTGATCCTAATCCTGCGGTGCGGTTTCCCGTAACGTGGCTGTCGATGATCGTTAAGGATCCGTCAGCGACAAACAGAGCGCCGCCGGGGCTGTCGCCACCTTCAGTCAAATTGCCGGCGATGGAGCTTTGTCGAATCAAGACATTGCCAGGAGCGGCAAACAGACCGCCTCCCTTTGCCCCGCTACCTTGCGTTTGGTGCTCTAGCAGATCGACTTGATCGAGAGTTAGGGTGCCACCGGAGGCGAAGCGAATCCCACCTCCGCTTTGATTGGTATTGATGTCCTGGCCTACCGTTCGGCCACCCGTCAGCGTGATCCGACTTAGGCTCAGGTCACCGTCCATGCTCAAGAATTCGAAAACCCGAGAAGCTCCACCCGCATCAATCGTTAGTCGATCTTTTCCGGTACCTTCAATTGAAACCGAATCGGTAGCCTGCAATTGCCCGAGAGCGAGGTCGATTCGCGCGGGCTCGGCGAATCGAGTAGAGTCAAAGGAAATGGTATCTGGTCCCGGAATCGAGTTTGCCTGCTCAACCGCTTCCCGAAGACTGAGTTCCCCATCCTGTGCATCGACAACATCTAGGTTGGTCGTCACGACCAGAGCAGCGAGTACTCGTCTCGATTCCAATGACTCGATACGCAAGCGACGACGCCGCTCGGCGTTTTGGCGGGAGTCTGGATCGCGACGTTTCCGTCTCATTGCCACAAAGCCTATCTTTTTTAGTCCCGCTCCTTCAATGCAAAAGGCGCAGCTTAGAAGCGAAATTCATGTCTTAGAGGCAAACCGCTCTTCTCTAAAGTAACCCCAAACGGCCTCTAGTAAGCAGTAAGCCAGGTCGGATGGGCTCCACCATCCCATCAATCGCAAACCACTACGCGGGGTAGGAAGTGATCTTAAAGCAACTGGTTGCTGTTGAGAGATCGTGTTTATTTCCTTGACCCACGAAGCTAGCAGTTGTTTTGACTTGCGACGTACGACTGAGGCGGAGACCGCCAAGGAGGTTGTCCGACTGATTCTCGGTAGGACCTCGGTCTCAGCTAGGTTGGCCGAGGCGGTACCAACCTAGCTCAGACGCGAACCTGGCTATGGCAGTTCGACCGACTTCAAGGTGGTGCCGGTATCACTTTGAGCAACCACCAACGCGTGCTTGTCATCCAGCTTGTCCAGCTGGACGATCCCTTCCCAGGAACTTACCGTTTCGTAACTTTGGCCTGCCACACCACCACCGCTGACACGCTCGGTTAAACCAGTGTTTTCGGCCAAACGATCCGTACTAATCTTCATTACGCCGCGGGCACTGTTGGCCATCAAGACATAATCCTTTCCATCTTTGTTGTAAACAATCATGTCGAGTGGGCGATTTCGATTACCGAGCTCGGCTACGGTCGTCCCTCTTACCTTCGTTTCGCTTGCCAGTTCGGCGATCGGTATTTTTACCAGGGGAGTGCAGGTGTAACCGGCCAGCAGGCTGGCTTCTCCGCCGATGTTGAACGGCACGAATGTTTGAATCGGTGCATAGTCCTCTGAACGCCCGTGGGCTGCATGGAAAATCTCGACGCGAATCCCAGCGGCTGATTCATTGAACGGAAAATCAAATTCGCGAACAGCACTAGGGGAATCGCCTGCAGCTAATCCTGCAACCAACACCCGTCCCGCTGTATAGGCTACATCGGTGATAGAACTATCACGAGGGTTTCGTGGACGACGACCTTGGCTCAGTTTGTCTTCCGGTGCGTTGGCAAGAGCAACTGACGCGTTAGGGATCTTATCAAGATTTAGCACTGTGACCTTTCCATTCGATGTCACCTTAGCGATCCCAAACGTGCCACCAGCGGCGACTGACAAAAAAGCATTGCCCGTTTCGGGATTCACTGCGAGGTCCACGATTGTGGCCTCGTCAGCCCCGTAAGCGGCCGCAACCTTGCCAGCCAAGTCATCCACATCGTAAGTTGACGCTGCATTGCTTTGTTTATCGTCCGTATTAATGGCGTAAAGTTTTGCGGCTTTTGCGTCACCAACGAACAGGACACTGGAAGGGCCGAAGGATAATGGTCCGGCGGATTTAAGTTTTACTGGCCCCGGTGTTAGGCCGTACAGCTCCGCCGCGTCGCATGCTGCGGGATTCAAAAATGAAAATGCAACACAGCCAACGAGAAGAGTTAGTGCAAGGGAGCAACGCATTCGCGGATTCCTTTTTGAAAAAGGGATTCAACGGGTCACCTACGACAGGCGACTAGCCGTTTGGAAAACAGTACACATCTCGAGAGCCCGCCACGCCAGCAAATCTGAAAAAGCGATCCCAGCGTAGAAAAACCGAAGCCTCGATCAGTAGAAATCGTGATTCAAAAAATGCGGTCTCAGAGAATGAAGCCCCGAGCGCTATCCATAAGTGTATCCTTTTTGGAACGCTGCTACGACCAACGAAGTCCATCCATTGACCTGTTAGAAAACCTGAATGGAATTGCCGCGACGGGTTCAACACCCAAGGACTGTCGGAGCCGATTTTATCGGGGACCATCTGATCGGGGACAAGATTCGTTCAATGAGGCGGGCTGTCCCACGATGGGGGAATTCGACCGGCGAGGAACATCTGCCGCTGGCACGCTCACATTGGGGCGATTCGGCGTGAGCCCATGTCGGTTGTCAGGACAACATGGGCGTCAAACGCCTCGCGAATGAGTTGATGCTTGATGGATTGACAACTCTCCACATCCCAGAGGTCATCAAATTCCCACGGATCGCTACGCAAATCGTAAAGTTCGCCGATTTGCTTGTCATGGTAAAGACAAAGCTTGTGGGAATTCGTCCGATACATGGTGCCAAAGGTTCCGCTCCCTCCGGTGAAGTGAGGGTCCAGGGCATCAAAGTACTCACAGCGAACAAAGTCGCGTGTTAGATGTGGCTGTCCCCGCATCGCAGGCAGCAAGCTGCTGCCCTGCATGTAGTCTGGGCATTCAAGTCCGGCCAATTCCATCAACGTCGAGGTCAGGTCGAGTAACTCGACCAATTCGTCATTGACGAGTCCTGATTCCAAATGTCCAGGCCATGAAAAGATCAGTGGCACACGCACTAAACCCTCGTAGAAACGGCAGCCCTTAAACATCAACCCGTGATCGCCCAATGATTCACCGTGATCGCTTGTGAAAATGATCATGGTTTGATCACGCTGTCCTGTTGCCTCTAAAGTGGATAGGATCCGTGCGAACTGATCATCGATCTGTGCGATCATGGCGTAGTACAAAGCTTGAACGCGAAAAGCGTCGTGCTCTTCGGGGGTGCGTATCTCGTCTTGAAAGTCGAGTGAGTTTAACTTGTTTTTTTGTTGCTCCAGGTCGCTAGGCCGAAAATGGGGGCCAGGCATCTGTTTTGGATCAAAGCGATCGGCGTAAACCTTCGGCGGAATGAAGGGTGGATGTGGATCATAGATATTGACGTTTAGCAGCCAGGGCTGCTGGCGGCCAGCGGCTGCCGTCACGAAGTCAATCGCGCAATCACTGGCCCACGTCGTTTGGTGCAAATCCGGTGGGACGCGATCTTCACTTTCACGTAATTCATCAAGATCCCCGCCGCGATCTCTGACCCATTCGGCGTAGTGGTGACCGCTTTGCCAGTCATCGCGTGGTGCGTGGCTGAATTTCCAATAGTCGAAACCGTCATCTAGTCGTGGCTCTGTGCGATGACCGGCGCTTTGTAAATGAAATTTGCCGATCAAGCCGCAGTGATATCCTGCATTGGCGATCAGCCTTGTGATGAGCGGGGGATATCCGGGAAAGGACTCGTTGCCATTGCGCGTGTTGTGCAAACGGGACGGATACATTCCAGTCATAAAACTGGAGCGGCTTGGTGTACAGATCGGACTTTGACAAAAGGCGTGTGTGAACGCAACGCCACCCTTCACCAAGCCATCAATCACTGGGGTGGAGACGTATTGATTACCGAGGGCAGCGATCGTGTCGAACCGCTGCTGGTCCGTGCAATACCAGAGAATATTCGGGGGCGTTGTGGTCAGGGGAGGGGTGCCAAAGCGTTGTTCAGGTTTCAGGAAAAAACGGTCGCGGCGATTTTTAGCTGCCGACGTCACTTGGCAGCCAAGGTTCTAAGCAGGGAAATTCGGATGAGCGGATGCGTACGATTTTCCAAGCATTCGATCCTGATCCAGTGCCAGTGGTCTGTACTAAACACCGCCTCCCAAGATTCGCCTCGACTCGCTTCGAACACAGCAGCGGCAACGCATTCACTTCGCCTCGCTGACTGCCTACTGATCGATCGAGGTCTCGTTTGCAGCGCGGTTGTGCTGCTCTCGTAATTGGTTCATCGTCTCGATGATGGCGTGCGATTGATACCTGATCGCTTCTTTCTGCGAATCGGCTTTCAGTGCAGCGATTCCCTGCTTTTGAAGTTCATTGACCTTTCGCCAATCCATCATCCAATTGTTTTGACTTGCGGCGTCCCGAAGTTCTTTGACTTTTTCCCCGAGTGATTCGTAAAGTTCCTTCGTCGCGGTTGCATCGTCCCTACGATAAGGACCTTTACCGCCGGATGCGGTGACGGGCGGAGTGCCGCTCTGTCCAGTGCTGGCTTGTAGCACACACACCACTGCTGAAATAGCAGCCAGTATCAAGGCAACTACCACCAATCCCCAAGACTTCATGACGGCGAACAGACCAGCAATCAATAAGCAAATCACCGCAGCCGCAATCATAATTGTGGAAACCGATGATTGACCTCCCCCGGATTTGTACCTCACGCGACGGGGTTCGACATTTGGCGGATCCTTGACGCGGACAACGACCACCGTCGTGTTGTCTGGTCCACCACGCAGGTTTGTCAAATCAACCAGCACACGCGTCGCCATCTCTTCTGATAAGCAATCCATCAATGTGCCAATTTCGCTATCTTCCACCAGACCTGTCAGCCCGTCGCTGCAGAGCAGATAGCAGTCGTTGGCTTTCACCTCGAACGGGCCTTCGATGTCAATTTCAACTGTGGCGTTGGGACCGAGCGACCTGGTGATTACATTTTTCGGAATCGCGGAGCCCCACACGCTGTTCCCCGCGTGCCCGCTGGCTTCCATTTCCCAAACTAGTGAGTGATCAAAGGTGAGCTGCTCAATCAGTCCACCCCGCAGGCGGTACACGCGTGAATCACCAACATGCGCGACCACAGCACCGGCGGGCAAGATTGCCAACGCACTGGCGGTCGTTCCCATGTTGTGAAACTCGGCATTGCTTTGACCCCGTTGGTGGATGGCTGCATTCGCTTCTTCCACAGCGGAACGCAACGCCTCGATCGCATTCTCGTCATTACCGCGAAAATAATGCATGGCAATCTTATCGGTCGCCATCTGGCTGGCTAATTCCCCTGCCGCATGCGCCCCCATGCCGTCGGCGACTACGAACAAATGCCCGCGCAACCCAAAACGTTCAGCGGTCTTTGAAGGCAAACAGGCCGAGGAGTCCTGATTATTCGCCCGGCGCATACCGATATCGGTTAATTCGGAAAATACGATTCCGGAATTCCAATCGTCCGCCACCGATAGAGACTTTTACGTGAGAGTTCTTCGTGTTTTGACCCAGGCTGGTCGAGCCTAACCACCACGGCCCGATGCTTACTTCGCCACCGTATAATACCGCAGCAACCGAGCAAATGGCACCACTATCCGATTGTTTCGTTTGTAGAGCTCGTTGTTAACGCGGTTAAACCCAGCGGAGACTCTCACGACGCTCCGAAATTGGCTGAATCGCCCCATTTGTCGCTGAATACAATTTCACGAATCGGTACGCGGGCGCGAGAGCCAGTTTCTCGCTGCTTTAGCTCTACAGCCGACTCTCCGCTCGGCTCGCTCTGATCTGGGTATCCGACGGCCAGCGCCGTCTGCGGCTCGTAGCCCTCTGGGATCTCGTATTCGTGGCGGATCTTGCTCAGATTGACGCCTCCCATCTGATGGACCTGCAGTCCTAAGTCCGTCGCCTGCAACGCGAAATGGGCAGCGGCTTGCCCCAGGTCGTGCAGTGCCACACGATTCGGCTTGCCACCCCGCTTGAAACGCGTGCTAATGACGGTCAATATCAGGACACCAGCGTTCTGTGCCCAGACTTGGTTTGCTTC
>JAYZAR010000258.1:0-8819 GCA_036339635.1 Planctomycetota bacterium
GGTTGAACTCCTCTCGATTGAAACTTGTGATTTCGGAACTTACACGTGTGAATTGGGCTATCCACAAAAAAACATGGGGGTTCAACCAGACCAAATTGTCGAACCGTGGTATCAGTGTCTTTTTCTTCTTCTTCCCGATGACAGTTGGTCAGCTCGTTCTATACTTCTAGCGTGAGTGGTTATCGAGACTTCCGTTGAAGACGGCAATTAGGCTAACTCCGAGATTTGCCATGCGCAGCGATGATGCTGATCAGTCATCGTGATGTTTCCGGTCGCTTGAGTGCTTGCAGAACCGTTTTTTGGGCTCGCATGATTAACCATCCCAGCAGAATTATTTCGAATGAAACGTTGATCGAGAAATTTTCATGCTGAGGCACCTTTGCGAATACAACGGATTTTTAAATGAGAGCGAGCCGTCGCGGTTTTTTGATGCTGGGTGTTTGTGTGATCATTCTGCTAATGGTCGCCGTCGCCTATTTCTTTTCCGAGATGATGCTTGTCGAGAATGTGGCCTCCAATGGTGCCATTCGCGGCCAGCAATCCCGATTGCTGGCTGATTCGGGCGCGGAATATGTGCTTTCGCAGTTTTCCAAAGCCCACGTCGGAGGCACGCCAAGAGAGCTTTCATCGAATCGTTTTGCCGATTTGGAAATGCCCAGCTGGGGTGAAGACGGACGAGGTAGATTTCACCTAGCCTACTGGAATGCTCGGGCTCAAAAGTGGGCTGCTGGAATTGCTTATGAATCAGCAAAGCTGAACTTGAATAGGCTCCCGCTGGAAGCCAAGTTCGCCCCGGAGGCGAGACGAATGCTCATGTGCATTCCATCGGTGAGTCCTTCTATGGCGGATGCGATCCTGGATTGGCTGGATCAGGATGACGTACCGAGAGAGTTCGGAGCCGAGTCGAATTATTACCAATCTCAGAGAGAAGGTGGCAGAGCTCGGAACAGACCCCTCGACCAACTTGATGACTTGCTTGGCGTTCGAAATATGACACCCGAATTGCTTTATGGCGATGGCGGGGTTTCCAAATGGCTGTCCCCAAGGGTTGGGGTGCGATCGAACACGGGGAATTTAAGGAATAGCACTCTTCAATCGGAAGACGAGCTACCGCTTGAGTTTTTTCTGACCGTTTATGGTGGCGAGTCTATTTTCCGAGCCAATGGAGCGCCGAAAACGCTCCTCAATCAGGAAGATCTTCCAGCTCTATACGATGAGCTTGCGAATGAATTTGGCCAAGATGTGGCTGCATACGTGGTTGTCTACCGAATGTCAGGTCCCCAAGACAAATCTTTACTACCCCAGGCTTCGCTTCTGGAGGATGCGCAAGCGGCTACCCGACAGCGGGCTGCTAATCAAATAGAGTCAGGGCAAAGGACGGAGCCCAATCCAATCGAGCGTGAAAGTGTGAGCCGGGGACCATTGACGATCTCTTCCCCCGGTATATTTCGCATTCACTCGCTTTATGACCTGGTGGGCGTGAATGTTGAGCATCAATCTGAGCAGGGCATGATTCAGTTTCAAAGTCCATGGCCCGCCGAAGAAAAAACTTACCAAGAGACTCTGCCTGCGTTGCAAGAAAAATTTAGTTGCGTACTCGGAGCTCCCGTATCCATTCAGATTGATGTGAACCATGCTCCAGATTCGGTTTTAAGGGCAATTCCTGGACTGTCAGAAGAGTTGGCGAATTCAATCATCCAGACGCGTAAGAGCTTGGGGATTGCGACCGCGATCAATGGAGCTTCACCGGCGAGACGCATCTCGCCAGGCATCGACTGGCTGAGGAGCAGTGGGTGTCTGGATTTGGAGCAAATGCGTCTATTCGCACCTTACCTAACCCCACATGGAAATGCAGTTCGATTTGTCTCCGCAGGAATTACCGCCCCAACTGCAACGACGACCTTCTGCGAATTTGTGATGGACCTTCGCTACAAGCCGGGACGTGTCGCGCTCCGCCGACCATTGATGGGATTCGCTGCGGATGTTGATTGACAGCGGGCGTTTGCTACAAAGCGAGATTCTTGCCTGTCGAGACGATCCGCCGAAGTGGAGCAGAAGAGATCATCATTGAAATTCGTCCCTAGGGTAGAACCCTTTTTTGAGACGCAGATGCTGAGGGAGACTCTCCATCATTCCATGCACCGCTGGACTGGAAACAGATAGGTGACCCGAAGCTACCTACAAATAAGGAAAGAGGCGAGCAATCACTAGATTGCTCGCCTCCTGTCTGGCCGTGGTTATGCGTTGCATATCGTAGGCCAGCCCTCAATCTCGAGAGAGATGATCCTTCGATCCAATTACAGCACAGGTACCTCTACCTCAGGTACCTCCACCTCAGGTACCTCTACCTCAGGTGCTTCAGGTGCTTCAGGCTCGACGTGAACTTCAGCTTCTGGGAGCTCACCGAAGAGACCGGACAAACCACCGCCGAGTGATCCAATTTCGAAGCCAGTCGTGGAGACGGCGAACGCGTCAACCGTGAGCTCCATCGCGCTGATACCTACGAATGCGTCGCTCAGTGCTTCGAAACCAACGATTTCTGCTCCGGTGTTAACCGAGTCTGCAAGGTTAATGCTCGATGACTGCAAGTTGATCGAAGAACCACTCATGTAGTCGAAAGCGAACATTTGGAAGGCAGCCATTCCAGCCGACTGGGCACCTTGACCACGAACTTCTGAACCAGCGGCTTCAGTCATCACTTTCATGCCACTGATGCCAAAATCTGCCAGGTCTTCCGCTTTCGTCGAAGCACAGGATGCGACGACGAGGAATGCGGTGAGGAGTGCTTTAAGTTTCATGATATCTTATCCTTTTAAAAATGTTTCTGTGTTTTGGTTGATTACGGAAGCAAAGCCGAGAAGTCGATACCGGTAGCGGCACCGCCGATTTGGCTAGATTGTGCGGCGTTCGAGAAACCTTCGAGCGAGAAGCGGAAGCTATCACCGATCGAGAAATTCGCATCGCCGAGCATCACCCCACCGACGCTGTTCAGACCCAGGGATTGATCCCCACCGGTCAGATCATTCATGTCGGAGAAAACGGAGTCCAAACCGGTGACCTGCGAAGTTGCATTCAAGTTGAAAACAGAACCACTGGCGATGTCTACGATGGAGAACGCAAGTGAGTTGGTTGAGATCGAGCTCAAAGAGCTCTCCAAACCACGTCCGCGAACGTCCATTGCCTCAGTGTCAGAAACACTTTCAAGTCCGGCCAAACCGAAGCCAGACAGGTCTTCGCCGCGGCATGCAGTCGCGGCAAGTAGCATTAAAGCTACGGTGCAAAACTTTCTCATTTCGTAAATCCTCGAGATTTTGGGAATTTCTAGACCGACCGTTTCCAGGCGGTCGTTCAACAGAAAAAAGGTATTCGAAGAGAGAAGCGACTTTTTGCCGATGACGTTTCAGAAAATCTGGTCGCTTCTGGGATTTCTAGACTTAAAATCACGATTTGAGACGAGAAATTACCGCAAATAAAGAGCGGTCAGAAAGCTTCGCATTGATGCGGCCGGATCGCGATGGAGAAGAAGTTCCCTGCTTTGGGGCTCCAAGCACGCGGCTTGTTCATCGCTTGCTTGACGCCAAAGAGTAAGTCGTCGGCACCTAGCCATGAGTTAAATCATCTCAAATTACGACTTGCAGTGACATTTTTTTCCTGCGTCTGTGCATGTGATGCATGATTTCTACTCATTGGTACAGCTCGTACCGGAAGAAAATGAAAGAACTCAGGAAATTTTTCAAATACCCTGCTTTTGAAAAGGAGCGTTGGTATCTGATCAAAACCACCATAAGAAACAGACTCGAACGACCTCCCGGTCCAACACAAACCCAAAGTGCACGGGAGTTATCGCTCCAAACAATCGACTGTGATGACGCCTCAATTCACGGGTGGGAGATTCTGGCAGCAAATTCATGCACCTCTGCTGCGGACGATCCAGCGTGGGAAAGTGGCTCCGCCTGATTCACAAGCTCTAGATCAAAAATTAATCCCGCAGAGGAAATTGACACCAATAAGGTGCAGATCCTCCCCAGCATTCTCTGCCAGGGCGAAGGTGGATGCACCGAATGTGGTGTTGTCCGTGAGGAATGCACTTGACTGCGACATGGAGTAATCATCTGCCAATTCAAAGTACTGGTACTCGAGCCCAATTCGACCGGTCAGGCGAGATCGGCATCCAATCTTATACCAAGATTGAAATCCAACCTGGCATCCTGAGTGAAGTAACATGTTGCGGTCGTCACTAACTGTAAATGCTTGATCTGAAGACCTCGCGACAGTTGGATTGGAGATCGAGGTGGTGACCGCAGTTGCCTGGGTAGTGGCGCTGGTCGTCTCTTCAGACCAAAGCCATGAGATTCTTGTCGACCAAAAGAAATCGATGCCGGCAGTGGAGTTTCCGAACGTGGTGAGTGGCTTGTTGCCCCTGAGCGCCAGCGTCGGGCCAATACTTTCGAGGCTTTTCTTTGCAATGGAGGATGCAGTCACTTCCACTTGGCCTTCATGGAAGGCCAAAGTTGCAAGTGCCGATGCGGTTCCTGAGTACTCCATTCGTCGCACACCCATGGCTGCTTTGATACGGTAATTCGCAATGCAAAATCTCTGGGTGACCTCTAGATCCAGCGTTCTGAGGTCAATCGCTTGACCGGACGTGAAATGGTCGAAAATCGAATTCGGTTTCCAGGCACCGCTTTCGTAATGACTGCTCCCAAGGTCCCAGTAGATTGCCTCAAATCCAAAGACCTGCCCCTGCAAGCCAAGAATGTACCGTTGACCGTATCCAAAACCATCTCCTGCGCGGGTGGTGAGGGTCTGATCATTGAGGAGATCCGTGACACCAAGGTTTGCGTTTGCGATACGACTGGAAAAAAGAAGTGTCGATTCGGTTGCCCCATAAAGGCCCTGATCAAAAAGATACAGTGCCCGCGCCGGATTCAGTATTCTTCCCAAGCCAGTGCAACATCGTTGTAGTCTTGTCGTTGAGTTTCTTGTTGGCACATGCTGAAGTTCAGCAAATGAATCTGTGGGGGGGGCACCCAACATTTGATAACGATTCTCCCCAGTTTGACCCAAGCCGGTGGTGGAGGGGGGCATATCAGGAAGTGGGGCTGGCAGTTGCTCGAGAGGTTCGTCCTCTGAGCCACCCTCGTAAGCCGGGTTTTGCGATAATCCAGAGCCAAGAGGTTCATCGATGAAAACTGGTTGTAATGCCACCCTCATCCGATTTCCCTCCCCGGAATTCATTGGCCGGGCTGGCGTTAAGACAAGTGTGTCTGCTGAGACCTCGACCGAGTTGATATCCCCAGTTTTCAGATTTCCTTGGTCGATTTTTTCCGAAGCCACTCCATCGACCGCGCGGCTTGGCTTCGCAATGAAACCTAGGAATGCAGAGATACAAATAATGCGTAAGAGTTCGGATTTACGACCGATCAAGGTTGATCGACGCGCGTCATGACAGTTTCGATAATACAATTTATTGTCCATCTTCAATCAACCACAGTGCTCTTGGTCACCCGAGTGAACTGGTAAAGAAAAACTATGGGTTTATCCTTCCTGTTAATTGTCTTTGGATAAATGCTTGAGATGTTAAAGGGGATAGCTTCTCGTGATCCTGGAGTCTTAACGGGCTATCGTCCCGCGGCTTATTGCCGGGTTTGATTACGGCTAGAATCGCGTTTTTCTGCCATTGTTCCGCGAAGTCACTAATTTTGACCCGCTTCTTGCCGAAAATCGGATCGGCGAGGTAGACATATTCTTCGTCCATTCCGCGATAGACCACGAAGTGATCGTAGTTGTTCACCGTAATACCCACGATCAATGGCAGCTTACTTTTGCGAAGACTATCAATGCTGAGCTTACCGAGGACGGCGGTATACCCGCCAATTTGGGCAACTCGTTTCAAGTCGGTGAGCGTCAATCCATTTCGAACTCGATCTTCTAGTTCTTCCCGGGACAAAGTTTTGGCAATGATCAATAAAATGGCGGTTTCGGATAGGTCTTCACCCCAGTAGTAAACCAAAACGGTAGCCAACGCTGCTGCTCCACAGGAGAAATCGCGTTGCTGCATGACAACATTCTCATTACGAAGCTGCCTCGCATTTTTGACGTAAATTTGAAACTTCGTGAGCTCATCACGCACCGGTGCACGCGAGCCAAATCTTCGCTCGCTTAGCTCGATTGCCCTTTCCTGGCCTGCCGTATCCTTCATGTCGCCTGAGAAGAACGCGATGATCGCCAAGTTTGAAAGCAGATGGATCGTCACACCGCGAAACCGGCTTTTGCGCACACGAATACTCCAGGTGGAGCGACCGATCTCTTCGACCCATCGACTAAGGACTGGGGGCATTGACATGAATTCTCGCTCCTCTAGTAGGTCCACCGAATTCCGAACTCAACATCGTTCGCCAAACTGGTCAAACCATACCGTAAGAAAGGTTCATAGTTCTTGCTTGCGGCGGTTTTGCTTTTTTTGTCTGGCGAGTTGATTGAACCGGCGACTCGTAGAGAAAATGGTTCTGTTCGTGCCCCGGGGATCCTTTGGTCGTTGATGCGTATACTTCCTGTCGATGCACCCGAGAAAGCTGCGCTAATGGTGACATCAGGATTAATCGCATAACCCACACCGGTTTGGTAGAAAAGGGTATTCCCAACGTCAATGCGGTCACCAGTGTCGATTCGAGTACCAAAGGTGTAGGTGTAGCCTAGACTTCCAAACAGCACGACCGGATCCATGCTTTGACTCATGTTCGCTCCTGCGGTAAGCGTCCAATAGCCAGCGCCCAGTGATGCATTGCGGTTTTGCTGGGAGAGCGAGATCGCGCCATCTCCTGTCGGTGCCGAAGTTTGCACGAAACCGAGAATGCGCATCTTGGATTTTTTGGGCGCCCACATCACTCGGGTCAGGCCAAGTCCTAAATCTCCCAGTCCATAGGTATCTGAACCGGTTTTTGAATTGCCGGCAGTAACAGACCTTCCCGACCATCCGATCGGGATACTCATGAATCCTTGCAAATTCTCAAAAAGGCCGAGTCGAAACTCGAGCGGGCTCGAAAACACTTGTCGTTTTTGTGTTGCGTTAAGAATCTGAACGAGCGAATCCTCGGTGTTGGAGATACCGGCCGCGGGACTGATGGTGGTGTCAACCGAATAACGGAGTCCGTATTCGAATTGATAGCGACCCGGTTCTAGCAGAACTGAGTTCCGTTTGACGAATTGGGAGGTGCGTTTTGGAGGTGGGACTCCCAATTGCTGTGCTTCGGCTTCCTCTGAATCAGAGTTCGTTTCTTGAGTTGGCTGCTGGTTTTGGACCTGGCGAACCTGTGATCCTCTCGTCTGCTGATTGAGGCGGTCCGTTGATTCGGAGTTGAATGCAAAACTGACTGTATTCTCGATTGGTTGTGGACGAGAATCTAGTGTTCGATAGAGAGCTTTGTCGGGCGTCTCAAAAGTCGTCGAACCGTTTCCGTTTTCTGTCAAGGTCGCACCGGGCGCGGGCAAATTCTCGCCAGAAGTTTTCGCTTTTATATTTGCAGTCAGTCCGTTATCGGAGTTTGTTTTAGGACGTTCCTGGCGAAGCCATGCTTCTGCCTGTGCCAAGTGTCTCTCAGAATGCTCAATTCCGCCTGTATCAGTTATCGCAAAATCATCGCTCCCCTGCGTTTGCGAATCGCTGACGTTTATCATCTCGTCCGTATGGGGGCCGTCCGCAGCAACTTGTTCGCTGTCTGGTGTTGGCGGCGACGTGGAAATCGGTTCAGGGCTGTCTACAAACTGTTCTTGTTGATGCGGTGCGAATGCATCATCATTCGCTTCGAAGAGAGTCGGCATTGTAAGCGTCTCGCTCCGAAGGGCGTGTTCGCTTCGTTGACGGATTTCACTTTGCTTCGGAGTTGAACTGCCCGGAGAGTCGGTTTGTTGCTCGTCTAGAATAAGCAAACCACTTGCCATGAAGGAAACCATGCAGACGAAAATGATTTGCGATCGGTTTTGCATGGGTTTCAAGGCCGTCTGAATAGCAGCGGATGCCCACCTGCTGCGGCAACCGTTGGACTGTTGTCACAAATAGACCAGAAGTCTGTCTCTGAGAGATGGTCAAGTCGCGGATACTTGGTTTTCACCGAACCATCGATCAAATGGTGCCTTCTATTCTTTTGAGACGCTGCGCGTTTTTGATAATGTCACCAAAGAGTGAGTCCCCTTGACCCTGTGTGGCAATCGGATCGTCTTCTTCCTTCAGGTTTTTTAGGTCGGGCCCCTCGCCTTGATCGCTCCGATGCATTGGGACGACACCGATGCTTCGATTGGCAACACGTGTGCCTGCCACAATGGCTTTTGACTCTTGATGAATCTCGAAGCCAGACTCCGCGGAATTTTTGTTTTCCCCTGTGATGCCGTCGGATGCTGTCATCGACGGAGTGCTGATTGTTTGCGAGTCTTCGTGGGTGCCGGTTCCCCGGCCGGACGGTTCACAAGGTGGCGTTGAATCCATGGCGAATTCCTCACTCAAAGCGTCATGGCGCTGATCGAGCGGAATCGGGATCGTAGCCTTTTCGACGCTATCTCGATCTTTCTTGGCGACGGAGTCGACCTGGCGTTTCGTTTGCGGCTTGTTCGATTCGTCTGCCGAGATCTCGTCGGTTGCCTCGGAGGACATTTTTACGGGCTGTGACGTTGCCGCAGCAGAAGCTCCCGGAGGGACCCCAGGCTGTCCGTACACTCCAACGTTTCCAACAAAATGGGATCCCATTTGTACTGGCACGGCGATAGGCATGGGTTGCATGTAGCTCATGGGGAGACCGATTGGGATTTGTTGAACATACTGCGGT
>JAYZAR010000259.1:0-6074 GCA_036339635.1 Planctomycetota bacterium
GAATGACATGTTGCAGGAGCAGTATCCCCGCTGGGATATCAAGCTGATTGCGGAGAAAACAGGGATTCACCAGCGGCACATTGCAGCCGAAGGAGAAACCAGTAGTGACTTGGCCGTCGCTGCCGCCGAGAAGTTGTTTGCCGAGCAAGGTGTTGATCGGGACTCCATCGATTTCGTGCTTTTGTGTACACAGACTCCCGACTATCCGTTGCCGACCACCAGCTGTTTGATCCAAGATCGGCTTGGCTTGTCGACTCGATGCGGAGCCCTAGATTTTAATCTTGGCTGCAGTGGGTACGTGTACGGGATGGGATTGGCGGACGGATTAATCCAGTCTGGCGTTGCCAAGCGGATCCTATTGTTGACGGCTGAAACATACAGCAAATACATCGATCGCGACGATCGAAGTTTACGGACGATTTTTGGGGATGCTGCCGCTGCAACGCTTGTGACCGCGGCAGAGGAGCAATCGCTGAAGGGGTTTCAGTTCGGCAGTGACGGCAGCGGCGGAGATATGCTGTTGGTAGCCGATGGAGGCCATCGCCCGGTGGAAAATGCGATTCCGCCGCGGCATCGCAAGCGTTGGAAAAGCCGGCTATACATGGATGGGCCGAGTCTGATCGGTTTTACGGTGGAGGCCATTCCGCGGCTGATCGAGGAAATCCTCGAGGCGAATCATTTGAACGAATCAGAAATTCATCGGTTTCTGATGCATCAAGCAACCTGGAAAATGCTGGACCAGCTTCGCAGTCGGATGGGAGTCGAACCCGACAGGCTTCCCATCAACTTGGCTGAGGTTGGCAATACCGTCTCTTGTACCCTGCCGATTCTGATCGATGGCTTGAGAAAACGTGGTCAGTTGGGACCCGAATCGGTTAATATGTTAGTAGGTTTTGGAGTCGGTCTGTCCTGGGCGGGATGTTTGTGGCGCGACACTTTTCAATAGCACGGTAGGCCAGCGAGTGAGATCCGTCGCGCCGCGACGGTGCACTGATTTCGGGTTTACTGGTTTCGAGTTGACTGGCGTCGGTTTTTTCCCGCGGCAGACTTGGAGATTGATTGATGACCGCGAATCTTTCTGGTCGACTGCTGATCGCATCCCCTTACCTCTCTGATGGTAACTTTATGCGGTCGGTGATCTTCATGATTCGACATGACGTGGAGGGGGCGTTCGGACTTGCGATCAATCGCCCCACCGATCGCCGATTTCGGGATCTTGTTGAATCGGTTGGCAGCAACCAAAAAATGCGTGGTGACGATTTGATTTTCAGTGGTGGTCCGGTGGAAGGGCCTCTACTAGCACTGCACGATTTGGCAGGGGTGGGGGAGCCGTGTGGTCCTTTCGACCCGACCGGCGAGCTTCTGACGCCCGGGCAATCGATGTCGCAAGGTGTTAAATGCACGGTACACGACCATCCCTCCGAACCGTGGGGGTCAATGTCGATTGAACTCGGAAATCCTCCTGCTTGGATCACCGGAGACGATGACCATCTTCGAATATTGCTGCGGCGTCCGGATGCCCGAGTGCGTTATGTGGCCCATTACAGCGGCTGGGGGCCGGGGCAACTCGATGAAGAATTACGAGTTGGTGGCTGGCTGGCTGGTGAAGCTGATCCCGATGTTCTGTTCGGTGATCCTGATGAGGCGTGGGAAAAAGCGGTCAAGCAATGTGGGCAAGATGTCTTGCAGCAAATGGCACCTGGCGTAAGGTTTGGTGATCCAAACCTGAATTGAATTGTTTAGATTCGCCTTTTGCCAACTGATCTTGCAATGACTCACGACTCCTTTTCCCGCACGGCTTGCTGAGTACGTCCATGCGAAGATTTGCGATCGGTGACATTCATGGTTGCTCCAAAGCACTGCGGACGCTGCTGGAAGTGATCGATCCTCAACCCGAGGACGAGCTAATCTTCTTGGGTGATTACATTGATCGCGGCTCGGACAGTCGTGACGTTGTCGACCAGATTATCGCTCTTAAGAAACGTTGTCGTGTGGTTACTTTGCGGGGCAATCATGAGATCATGTTGGTCGCGGTCGCCCTCAAGGGAATGGACGAAACCGTCTGGTTAGAAAATGGTGGGCAGGCGACGGTTGCCAGCTATGGTGGGACGATCAGCCGAATACCACCCGAACATATGAAGTTCTACCGGTCGCTTAAGTCGTATTACGAAACCGATGATGCGATCTTTGTGCATGCGGGATATTGCCATCTTTTAATGATGAGCGAACTTGATGAAGCGACGTTGTACTGGAAGCACCTGCCGTTCCCGCTGCCGCTGCCGCATAAGAGTGGGAAGCGGGTTTTCCTGGGGCATACGCCTCAGCCGGCTGGCAACGTCTTAGAGCGTGACCACCTGGTTTGTATCGATACATATTGCTTTGGAGGCGGCTTCTTGACCGCTTACCAAGTGGAAACGGGGGAATTGATTCAGGTCGACTCACACGGTTTCCAGCGTCGTCGTCGGTTCAGTTCACTCATGAAAAAGTTCAGCCAATTTTCCAAGGCATGGAGGGCGCGTAAAGCGAAGCTTTACGGTAGCACTGTCGAGGGTCATGCGTCACTTGATCATTCCAGCGACGCCGAGCCGGCGGACCAGGGTAAACCTGGGGAACAGGATAAACCGGTGGTCCAGGATAAACCGGGGGACAGGATACTTGATCGCTAAACGCGTTGTTGGGGCGATCTTGTTGGCAATGGATGTGGGGCAAATGTTTTATTCAACGCCAGCCCGCCGCCAAGCTGAGGGGTTTGCGTGATCGCCAGCCCTGTCGGTACCTATGTCCGAAAATCATTTCACACGGGAGCTGATCATTTTTATATAGCTTCGCACTAAATGCGGATCCCGTCGCCGAAGCCATCTTGAATCGAGATCGATTGTTGCGGAGCCGACCCACCGTACTCTCGTTTGACCGTTTGGTGGAAGCTGTCTGGGCAGCGATCTCTTTGCCGACCAGCGGTGATCTTTTTGTCAGCTTAGCTCAATGCTTGAGCGTTTGATTGACAGCGTCTGCAGGCGATTGACTTGGGGTCAGCGCGATTCATAGGTTGACGAGTAGCTCAAGCATCTCGCTCGCAGCGGCGATCACCCGGCTACTGGCCTGGAATGCCCGCTGGTAGGTGATCATGTCAATTGCTTCTTCGTCAATGTTGACGCCGGTAATGGCAAGGTGTCTACCCTCCAGCGTGGCATGGAAGCTCCTCAGCCCCTCGGTCGCGCTTTGCTGCAACGAGATCTTTTGACCTAGCATCGAAATTGAATCAGTATACGTTTGCCGAGCTGAGCGATCATTCAGTACCGCGAGGGGTTTGTCGACAATATCGACCAGTTCCATCAAGACGTTGGTGTCCTGGTTGATTCCGCCGCTGCTAATTGCAAGGTAATCTGAATTCTCAACCAAGTTGGGGCTGACTTCGATATCGATGGCATTATTGCCGGTAAAGAAGTTGTTGATTCCCATTGCTGCGAGAAAACCGCTGGTGTCTTCTCCGAAGGTAAACGAAATATTGGGGGAATCTGTTGTGATTGCCACGTATCCACTACTGGTTGTTGTAGCATTGAGTCCATCGATGGCATTCATTTCTGCAACAATGGATTGTATGGTTGAATCGGTGACTTGACCGAGTAAATCAACGCTGATTCGATGGTTGCTGATCACGCGGCCCTGATCGTCGACCACATTCATATCGAATGTTCCATTTCGCGGAACAAATGGCAGTTCGGCGTTGGGAAGCGGGACACCGGTTACACCGGCATTGCTTGATGTTAGTTCAGTGAATCCTTTTCGCCCTTGCCCTTGTGAATGGACTTCGTTGACAGCGTGAATCAACGCGGACGCCACTTTGTCAAGATTGTCGACATAGTTGCCGAATACCTCGTCACGGGCGAGCATGCTCGACGCCAGTTTTCCGCTGGCCACCTGTAGCGGTGCATCGGTTTCAACAATCCGGACCTCGGTCCCATTGAGTGATTTATTTTGAGCGGCGTAAACATCCCGGCTGGTGCCGTTACTGATGATGTAATCACCACCGACAAAGACAGCGACCGCACCGCTCTCCTGTTCCTGGATATTAACATTGATTAATTCAGCCAATTCTTCCAAATCGCGATAACGTTGGTCCCGCAGGCCGGTTGCATCAGTCCGGGTCAGGCCGCCACCCTCAATCGTTGCGATATCGAGATTCGCACGCGCGATTCTGGTCGTCAGGCGATTGATCTGATCTGAAATTCCATCTACATCAACATCCCAAAGGTCGCGAAGTGCTGATGTGTCGGCGCGTTGCCGCCGTATGTTCGCCGCGAGCGTTTCACCTTGCAGAATGACATACTCTCGGAGAGAAGCATCTCCCGGCTGAGAAGCCAGTTCATGCAACGCATTATTGAATAGGCTGAGTTGCTGGCTCAAGCCTGTATTGTCTAGATCGGTCGTCAGTTCTTCGAGTTGCGAAAATGCTTTATCGAGTGTTTCCGCGCCGACGAGGTCGGTTTTGGCCGCATACATACGTTCGGTCAGTGCCTTGTCGACCGCTTGGGTGATTCCGATGGGGCGAACCCCCATGCCACGAATCAAGTTGCCATCGCGAATGGCGACCGCAGCGGCTTGCTGCAATTGCTGGCGAACGTAGCCTGGCGTATTGGCGTTGGCGATGTTGTTACCAACGACCTGCAGTCCGACCTGCGCAAGCTGTAGCGCACCAGCCGATTGTTGAATCGTGCCGAACAGACTCATTGCCGTGACCTCACTCGCCGTGAAACTCAGTCGGCCTCCACCGACCCACTTTGATTCAGCATCGACACCCTAACCGGCACAGTCCACAAAATCCGCACGATCACAGCGTATCCACCAGGGCGTTTTTTGCCCGACGTGTGTTATACGGCCATGGTAACACCGCTTTTTAGGGCGACGGGAACATTGCGGCATACGCGGCCCGCAGGGGAAGGTCCCGCGTCGGCCTCCCCGTATGAGAACCCCAAGTCGGCGGCGTGATTTTCCGCAGGCCAGGCTTGGTCGGGCCTAGCAGCCCCTTGAACCCCGCTCAGCGGTTATCACTGAGCGGTCATCACTTGTGGCGGGCAGGCTAGATCAGATCCAGCAACGCGGCATCAATTGCTGCGGTCGCTTCGTCCTCGTCCTCGTCCTCGTCCTCCCATTGGACTTCGGCGATCGCATTGATGGCGACATTGAAAGAAAGATCCCAGGATGAAACGTCCGCGATCTTTTTCGAACCATTCAGGTCGCTAGGAAGTTCCGCGAAGGCGAATTCTCCTTCGGCACCCGAGGCGGAAGTCGGCGGCAGGACTTGTTCACCCTCGGCGGAAGCACTACCGCTACGACCCAGTGCATTGATCACTTGCAAGGCATCGGAGACCGTGACAGTCTTGTCACCGTTAGTGTCAAAGAAGCCTGGGCCGCGATTGGTCGGCAGCACTGGGATCGATCCTACGCCTTCCCGTGATAACAGGTTGATGACTAGCAATGCATCGATGGGTGAAACAGCGCTATCGTCATTGACATCATTTCGCAAAGTTGGATTTTGCAAACGGCTCGACGCAACGTCGACATTGACTACCGCAACGTTACTGGGGCGGCCAAGTGCATCAGAGATTCGGTAGCTGAACTGATCGAGTCCGATGGCATCGGTTCTCGGTACGTAGAGCACCGAGCCGTTGTCTTGGGGAATCACTTCACCACGTGATGGCTGTGTGATGATTTCGATGCTTTCCAGATCGATTTCTCCATCGGGATCGAAGTCGTTTTCGGCAACCGATACGAGGATTGGTTCATTCAAGTAAGTGATGACCGCGTCATGGTTGGCCACTGGTGATTCATTGGCGAGCACCGAAACCTCTGCAGGATCGCTTTCAGCACCGAGATCGTCTTGGACCGTGTAGGAAAACGTATCAATACCACGGAAGCTGGTGAATGGTCGATAGATCAATTCACCCAAATTTCCTACGGTCAGCGCTCCAAAGGCCGGTTGCAGAATGACTCGCACCGTGTTGGCGATAATCGTGCCATCCAAATCGACATCATTATCGAGAACCGCAACGGAGGTCGGTTCTTCCAATTCCAAC
>JAYZAR010000260.1:0-6918 GCA_036339635.1 Planctomycetota bacterium
TGCGTGAAGATATCGAACAGTTGGTGGCCTCACCGAAATCAGTAATGCCCGAAGGTTTCGAGAAACAAATTGACCCGGCAGGCCTGACTGACCTGTTGGAGTTCTTAACCCAAAAAGGCAAATTCTTACCTTTGCCGCTCGACAAAGCGGCAACGGCAGTGAGCACCAAAGGGATGTTTCATTCAGGTGACCAGGGTGCCGACCGCTTGGTGTTCAATGATTGGTCAGCAAAATTTGTAAAGAACATCCCGTTTCTGTTGATCGATCCGCAAGGCAAACGCGTGCCGAACATTATTTTACTGTATGGGCCACAGGGATCGATGCCGCCCCAAATGCCAAAAATGGTCGAGGTCCCTTGCAACACAGCGGCAAAAAAAATCCACTTATTAAGTGGTGTCAGCGGCTGGGGTTTTCCAGCTCACAGCGGCAAAACCACTTCACTCATTGTTCGCCTGAACTTGGCCGATGGAACCACCGAAGATCACGCCCTTAAAAATGGAGTTCACTTTGCGGACTACATTCGTCGAGTCGACGTGCCAGAATCGGAATTCGCCATGATGGTGCGCGGCCAGCAATTACGCTTGATCACGATCGAACCAATGACGGATCAGACAATTGAACGGATCGAACTGGTCAAGGCAAATGACCCTACGGCACCAATCATCGTTGCTATGACCGTGGAAATCGAATAGCCGATTCATGTTACTTTACTCGTCCCGGTTCTCTCTTTACTCTTCACCAAGCATCATCCACCGTGTTGCCCCGTTATGACGCCAGTCGAAGCTATCGCTGGAATTACGATCACGCGCCGGATCCGGTCGAGCGGGAGATACAAGCGATTCCAGGTGACTGGACTTTCTGCGGCTTGAAAGTTGATTCACCACTGGGAATCGCAGCCGGCCCCCTATTGAATGGTAAGTGGTGTCTCTATTACGCATCGCTCGGCTTCGACACCTTAACTTACAAAACCGTGCGAAGCGTCCGCCGCGGATGTTACCCTCCGCCCAACCTATTGCCAGTCGAATGCGGACCACTCGATGGCAGTGAAAGACGTTTGCAGGCTAGCAAGACCATGCGGGGATCTTGGGCAGTATCGTTTGGCATGCCCTCCGCGGACCCAGAAATCTGGCGTCGTGACATCGAGTGGACTCGAAATCGACTTCCTGCCAACAAACGACTTTGTGTTTCAGTCGTTGGCACCGTTCAGCCCGATTGGTCGATGCAACAACTGGCGGATGACTATGCCATCTGTGCGAAGTGGGCCGTCGAAAGTGGAGCGGACGTTGTCGAAACAAACTTCTCCTGCCCCAACGTCGACACCTGCGATGGCCAATTATTTCAGGACACCAACGGTGCGAGAATAGTTGCTCAAACCGTCCGAGCAGCAATCGGCAGTGTTCCGCTGATCATCAAAATTGGGCATACAACGGACAAAGCTGAAATCCGCAATTTGGTAGCAAGCGTTGGGGATCATGTAACCGCGTTGGCAATGACCAATAGCATCGCCACAACCGTTGGCCCAAGTAATGACCGCGCCTTGTTCGAAGGTCAAAAACGAGGAATTTGTGGAAAGGCGATCCATCAGGCCTCCGTTGCACAAGTCCGAAAGTTCGATCGCATACAAGTGGGCACCAAACAACAACTTCGATGGATTGGTGTTGGCGGAATCGACACCTTCTGTGACGTGCAAGATTACCTCGACGCGGGCGCCGAAGCATGCCAACTGGCGACGTCCGTGATGTGCGATCCTGAGGTTGCAATCAAGATTCGGGCAAGTGCGGCAAGCCAACGGGATTGTTCTTAACGATTTATCATTTGTATAGAGACAAGCTGTATAGAGACAAGCGGAACGACGCAAACCGATTACGAACATGTCGCATCCAGAGCCACACGAGCAAGTCTGGGAGCGGATTGAGAGTGAGCGAGACAGAAGTCGAGAACAAGGTGCCAGTGGCTGGCCAACGCGTTGTCCGCTTTGAATCATCAACGAATCAGCAAACTGTAACGCAACACGGTTGGCCTCTGCGTACTCAGTGGCACCAAGTCTCGGCCGGGATAAACAGCATTTTGCATACTCCTCTTGCGGCGTAGGATCCAATGCGTTGGCGCTGTCAATCCGGCAGGCGGCGGGTTGCTGGGATCAGCCATCATCTTCACGCGGAACGAATCCCCCACCAGCTCGACCCAGTTCCCCACGTCGACCGCAGTGACTTTTGGTTCGACCACACCATCAGATGCCATAAACGATTGATCGGGAGTTAGCTTTAGCCGGGTGGAAAACCCACCGTACCCTTTTCGATCCTCGCTCCCACCAATTTCCACTCCGGGGACCAAGGCAAGCAACGCGATCTCAAATTCGATCAAGCGACTTTTGTCTTTTTGCCCGTGAACGCTGATGATCACTCGTTCCTCAACCACCGAAACCATTTCCTCACGTTCATCGAGGAGATCAGGGGACTTCCAGTGAGTGACGGTCTTCAGTCGTAGTGGGGAGGCGGGGGACTGAAACTCAACTGAACGAACATCCCATACGAAATTTTCGCATACCCAACCGTCACCAAGCTTGTTGCCGTTTACGCGAACCTGATGCCATGCCCAGAAGAGACCACGATGATGCCCGTGATCCGCCGGAAAATCCTCGGTGATCACCTGTCGTCCCTCGATGTCATATAAGGGGTGGATGTAGTTGGACCGGGGCCAACGGCCCGCCTTCGACATTAGCTCACGTTGGAAAAACAGTACGGGCTTCATCCCCTGTCGCACAAGTACGCCTTGGGCGTCAGCGCTCGCCGTCAGCGGAATCGACGGGGCATCAGCGGAAACGGCAACCAGTGGCTCGCCGATCGAGAGGAAAACCACGGCAATTAGACTTCGAAACATCAGAAGGCTCCGCAACAAAACCCTGTAGTGTAGCTCAACTTCATGCAACAATCCTAAAAATCACATCTTCGCGGCGCCCGATCAAAGCTGGATTTTAGCCCGGAGTTGACGTAGGCTACCTGTTTGAAATTTCACCTTTCATGGATTCATTCAATGATTTTTACAACTCGAGTAGGGCTTGCGGCCGGCTTGATAACGGCGCTGGTCGCAGCCAATTGCAGGGCGGAAACTTGGAGCGACCTCTCGGGGCAGTTCACGATTGAAGCGGAATACGTAGGCGTTGAAGGCCGGTCGGTCGTGCTCCGAAAGAGCGATGGCCGCGAGATTACGGTACCGATCGCAAAATTGAGTGCTGCCAGCCGTGCTCAAGCCAAAAAGCTTTACGAAGCTGCGAAATCGAACGCCAACCCCGGGCCGAAGACGCCACCAGCAGGTGTTGCAGACCCGGGAGAAGCTACGGCCCCCGCAGGTGGAGCTGCAACGATGCCAACGGCAGCGATCGAATTCGGGGTGGCGATGCCTGAGCCCGCCGCCGTGAAGCCCATGGAACCATTTCCAGCAAATGCCTCACTGCAACAAACCGTTGATCATATTCGCGATCAAATCATTGCTGGGCATCCGGAGGTGATCTGGTATGCCCTGCCCACTTCCATGCGGACTGAATTGGACAGTGATGAGTTACGCCAGACCATGCAACCAATGATTCAAAAGCAAATGCAGGTGACCAAACCTATTGAAGTGCTGTTGAAAAAAGTGGTCCAAATTCTCGTCAAACAGAAGAATTTTGTACTTAACTCGGGAATGCTGAAATCACAGATCCCGCCACCGATGATGCCGATGGTTCAACAAGCGTATGACCCCGCTGTTGGCATTCTGGCAGAGCTTGTTGCAATTCAGTTTGCCGTTCAAAAAACCGGCTTCCAAACATTCACCAATATGGTTGACTATCACGGTCCACGAATCGGCGGCCACATGCGGGGCCTGATGACCATGCTTCCCCCCGGAATGCTTGACCAAGCGATGGGGCAGATCCAAGTCACGCAAACCGACGCGAATACAGGCACGATGACAATTCCGTCTGAAGAGGGTGAGGAAGTGACTACAATGGTTCGCTACGAGGACCGCTGGATTCCAAGCGAGCTCGCGACCGAATGGGACCAGATCAAAGGCTCTCTGATCGAAACGGTTCAGGGCGCGATGGCACTTGCGGAAGAACAGACACCACAGGCCACCATGATGATCGGAATGATCACCACAACCGCAGGTGGAATGCTTGACCCGATGCTAAATGCGACAAGCCAACAGGAGTTTGACGCCGCGATCATGCAATTGATGGGAATCGCTGCCATGTTTGGTGGTGGCGGTGGCGGCGGCTTCCCCGGTGGACCAGGTGGTGTTCCAGGCGGTGGCTTCCCTGGCGGATTCTAGGTCACTTGATTTAAGTCAATCGTGCCGGCCCACGACCGCAACTTGATGAGCGTGCCGGCTCTGGGGTAAAAGGTTTCGTTCGCCTGGAGGCATCAGACCATGTGTCGTCCTCGTTTTCCGGGCGGAGTATCGCTTGCCCTTTGCATGCTGGCCTTCACGCTCGAGATAATGCAACCAAGGGCATTCGGACAACAGCTTGCCTATCAGCCGGATAAGGGACAAAAGTTCTCCTACAACATCGAGATCGTCGTCAACACCAACAATGAGACGATCACCCACAAGGGCATGCCGAATCATACCGTTGACTCAGATGGCGAAACTTAGAGTGTGCGGAGCTTCCGCGAATCAAAGCGAACCAAGCAGAGCAATTCGCGTCGAGGACCCCGCAGCTTTATTGGCTTGAGTGGACCGCCAGACTTTGGTGGGCCGCGGGTTTTTGGTCGACCTTCCAGCCCATTTTCTCGTCCGAATTTCGCCCGAAAGCCTTAGACCAGTAATCAATTCACGCTATCGACTCGTAATGAAGTTCTCACCCTCGAAGATGACTCGCAATTGCCCCGACTGCTGCGGCATGTTTCGCTGCTACCATTTTAAATCACTTCCCAAATCGTAGGAACGAACTTGGAAGTACGAAAGCGGCACCTCCATCACCGAAAAAAATGAATCGGATCAGCCCTTTGGTCGCTTTGGACCCCGAAGTCGCTTTCGAACATTCGAGCAACAGGACTCGGAAAATATCCAAGCGGCTGGTGAAGATGGCAGCTACGCGGTTCAACGAACCAACAAAAGCTCGTCACGATCGCTAAAACCTATTTTCTGCACACTCCAAAAACCAAAGACAACAATGTTTTCAAAATGGACAGTCAAGGGACTTGGACCTTCGATTCTCGTGATTATGTTCCGCATGCCTGTGATATGAAACCCTCGCTTGCGATTGAACCGGGTGATAGCACCACGACAATTCCAATCACCATTAAATACTCTCGGATATCGCCAGCGCAATTCGCTGAGATGGCGGCCAAGGCAAAACAGCAGGCCGCCGAAGCGAAAAAAATGGCGGCTGATAAGAAAGCAATCGCTGAAACGCTGCTGACAAACCCCGAAAAACCACAGGCTGTGGCTGCGTTGACTTCTCGTGTTGCCGGCACTCAGATTGAAACACTCGATCAACTTGCAGCTAAATCACTCACCAATAACAATCCGCAGATTTCAAACGTGATCGAATTGCTACTAAAACACCCAGACAAAAAGTGATCAACGCTGCGGATAATGCCTTACGCCAATGGTCGAGTTCTTATGTCGCCTAAAACAAATTGGAAAAAATTTTACCAGGGCCCCTCTCCCGTTCAATCAACCAGCTTAGCCGTTGAATCGACGACACCGCTTATGGTCGAACAATTAGTCCAGGAACAACGGCTACAACGAGGCTCTTTTGGGCGTGCCGCATGGTTCAAAGAACTCCTGCCTGATGGAAAAGTAAAATTGACATTCCTGACTTGGGGAACGGAAAACAAACGAGACAATGTCATTGCTGCAAGACGCAGCATTCAGCTAGCCCCGCCGGAACTCGTGCAGCCCAATATCGACCAACCGAAAGTCCAAATGCCCGCGACAGCGACGCCAACTTCACCGAAAACAACGACGGGCGAAGGGGTCCGGACCAGGAGTGAGACAACGGGAAGATTCAAATCGAGGCCAGCTTTGCCGAGCTAGTCGATGGAAAAGTTCGAGTCAAACGGGTCGATGGCCAGATGACCGCTCCCCTATCACTGGACGAGCTGAGCGAAGCGGACAGGATGTACATCAAACAAAATCTCGACGCTGAAAATCCATGCAAGCTAGAGTAGACCCGCTTGGCCAACTCTACAGCTGTCTTGAGCCGCACAAGGCCCGATCGATCGCTCAGGATTCCTGGGTCTTTGCGAGCTTGTCGAGCACTCCGTTCACAAATCGTGGACTGTTCTTGTCGCCGTAGCGTTTCGCGAGGACGACTGCTTCGTTGACCGCTACAGGTCCCGGCGTCCCACCGTGTATGATTTCATATCCGCCGAGTCGCAAGATATTTCGATCAACAACCGCCATTCTCTGGACTGTCCAATGGGCCGACAATTCGCCAAGACACGTGTCGATCTCATCGCGATGATCAAGGGTTCCCAAAAGCAAATGGTGGGCGAAATCGGTTAGGGCACGTCGCCCTTGCATTCGAGATTTGATGAAAACGCGTGCCGATTCGGTATCACGGAAATCGTTCAAGTCCGCTTCGTACAGCAGTTGCAGTACGATCTCTCTAGCTCGGCGGCGGGTGGACATTCGATAATCCGAAGGGGCAGTGGAAAAATGGAATTGTAAGCAGTTGCCTCCGCAGCGCCGATTGGGCGTGACATTCTGAACAATCATTGGCACCGCATAAGCCTCTCATTCCTGCCAGACTGTATCCATCAAAGTTCAACGACCTGCGTCGAGGTGAATCACCCGATGTGACCGGAAACGTCATTCCGCGTGACCTTCGATCGGACTCGTTCAGCTTCGAGGAACGCTCGTGTTGGCGAGATCTGTTCCAGCGTCCATGACGCGGCCACCTTGATCAATCCAGAAAATAACGCCACGAAA
>JAYZAR010000261.1:0-8513 GCA_036339635.1 Planctomycetota bacterium
GGTAAATGTCATCAAATCTTGGGAAGGCGGCTGGAATTGCATGTGGCCACTTCGCCGATTCGGTCAGGAAGCGATCTACCTGCTGCATGCCGGCGTTGGGTGATGGCCACCCGAATCCACCCATCGCTCCGGTGCGGCGCAGGTCTTGGCTGAAGTAGGCGATTGGAAATTCAAGATCGTTGATGCATTCTGTCCATTCGTCACTGGTCAGTCCTGTGTGGCCAAAGGACAGTAGTACCGGCTTTCCGTGCAGTCGGACGTAGCTTGGTGACTGAAACCAGTATTTGTTTAGCCACTTGATTTCTGTTGCTGCATGCGACACCCAGTCAGCAGGAGTAAGCCGATTGCCTTTTACCAATGCGGGGATCGTTTGATCTTCATAGCAAATAATAAACTTCATTTTCAATCGCTCGCACTGCTGCAGCATACGGGTCGTGTTACGATGCAAGATTGAATAGTCGTTGAAGTTTGTCAGGCCGTACCAATCAACGATGACTCCGTCGATCCCGGCCAACTTCATCAGCAACAAGTGGTATTCCAAAATGTTTGGATCCCCAGAATCATATGGGCCGATCAGAGGGTAATACTTCGAGGCGATTCGGCGTTTCCCGTCCGATTGCTTTTCGGGATCGAAGTGGTTCATTGTCCAGTGCCATCCCCAGTGATCACTCTCCGGTTTGGCGGTATACCAAGGCATGTAATGGGAAAGAACCAGCGGCGTGGAAGTGGATTTCTCCACGCTTGACAAAGATCCGTCTTCCGCGGAATTCTCGTGACAACAGATGAAAGTCCAAGCGAATACAACCCATACTGTGATGTACGTCAGACGCGCGGAGATACGGAGCGGGCCTTCTCTCTGACTTAATTCGGGGAACTTAGCGGACATAACGATCGTAATTTCGAGGTTGTTGAAATAACCGCCGCGTAGGGACCTGATGTCGTTCTATGAAGTGCCTGGGCGACAGCTGATTGCGGAGCAACTGTCGACTGGGAACGCAAGGGCTTAGCCTTAGGGGTGTCTTGTTTTTGGCATCCCACCGTGAGAGATAAAGACGTGTCGTGGCGGATTTGTGATGGCGATCGGCTTGTCTCGCAACGCATATTGTATACAAAATGCTAGCTTTGCATCACGGTGGTTGCGCTGCGATCGGTCTTGTTTACAGGACAACTTAAATGCTGATCGTGTGCAAGGGTGAGCTTCGAGATGTCGATGCGGGAGTGCAGCGGATAGTGATATACGGTACCGCGTTGTGATCGCTTTGCTTACTTGTTGGCCTGATCCTCGGCAAGTTGCTCGGCTTTGTCATGGGAATCGAAGCCAATGTCGGTGGCGTTTGGATTGCGATGTTGTTGCTGATTCTGGTGTGCGGCAAGTTGCAAGCCAAGGGATTGGTGACACCGCCAACGCAAGGTGGGATCTTGTTCTGGAGTTCGATTTATATTCCGATCGTTGTTGCGATGGCGGCCAGCCAGAATGTGCGGACAGCGGTGAGTGGCGGGACGGTCGCAATCGTGTCAGGTACGCTCGTCGTTCTGGTCTGTTTTGCTCTGTTGCCACTGATCAGCCGTATTGGGCGGTGCGAAGGTGATCTCGATTCTGCAACGAATCCATCGGCCGGGGGTGATGGCGTATGAACGAGTTGTGGCAGCTTGTCGAATCAGTATTCAATAAATATTCACTGGTCACAGCTCTTGCGTTGATTGGTGTCGTTATTTGGGTGTCCTATGACATCTCAGGTCGCATTGCCCGTGGGCGAATGCATGGTTCGGCAATTGCGATTCTGATTGGTTTGCTGCTGGCGTATATCGGCGGTGTTGTGACCGGGAGCAAGAAAAGAATCGCGGACATTGAATGCTCGGCTGGGATTGGGCTGATGGGCGGAGCAATGTTGCGGGACACCGCGATTGTTGCGACAGCGTTTGGAGTTCGATTCGAAGAGTTTTGGAAAACTGGTCTTAGTGGAATTATCTCGCTGTTGGTGGGGGTGTCTGTGTCATTTCTGATCGGCACGCCAGCGGTTGCCGGTACGGCGGTCGTGATTGTTATCGGCGTATTGATGTTGGTGGCCGGGATCATCCAAATCATTTCCGGCATACGCTCGTAAGGGGGCTCGAATAAGTTGCCGCCGCTCGTGCTGGGTTTGATCACAACGCTCGCTGGGCTTGGCGTCTTAGGGCATCCGCTGCTGGGTTTGGAATCCTTGACTCTTTTGCTAACGGCATTCTTTGTCGTCGCGGGACTCTGGAAAATGATCGCTTCATTCGGCTATCGGCTCGCAACAGGATGGTTGGCGATGTTGTTTAGCGGCGTGATTACCCTCGCCTTGGGGGGGTGATTTGGAAGCAATGGCCGATGTCTGGGCTCTGGGCTGTTGGTGTATTGGTTGGAGTCGATTTGCTGATGACAGGTTTTTCGCTAATCGCAATCGCGGCCACCATCTGCGGGCTCCGAGACGCCTTGCAATCTGCCGCCGCCAGTTCGGATGTCTCTACTTAGCGCAGAATGCGCCTTGACGATTTAGGGCGAGTCAATTGGTGCGATTCTATCCCCGCCGTCATCCCCGCTCCCGGCCTGCTGGGTTGGTGCTTTAGCTCAACGCATCACCCCCCTCGGCGGTGTTGGCTTCCGCGCTCATGAGCTAAGAGGGCACCCGTTCGACCCCTTTTGCCGCTTCGTGTTTTGCTTATTGCAGGTTACGGTGAAATGCCGTATCCTGCGCAGGGGCGAGGGACGCAAGCGGGCGTACCGGGAAAAAACGGCTTGATTTCCGCTTTCTTTGAAAACGATTCGCGTCGAGGGTGGATAATGTTGTTGTTCGTGGTTCGCTGGGGGGCCGCGTCTAGCCGAAATGAACCGTTTGGTAATGAACAGGCTGATAGAGCAAATGGCGACTGAGATGCTGATTGAAGCAACCCACAGCGAAGCAGTTTCTGTGAGCGGGCGTTCGCTATCCGCAATTCAAGACACAACACCACCTCCTGTGTTGAGATGGTTGATCAAGTGGATGTGCATGGGCTTACTGATGACTGGGGGCAGTCAATTGGAGGCGCAACAAAGTGATGAAGATTTCCCCAGTGAGGTCACAGAAGAGATTGATAATCAGCTGCGCGAAGCGAAGATCAATCTCCAAAACGAAAAGCGGCGTGCTCGCCACACTGAGCAGCGCGTCGCACTGCTATCGGAGATGCGTCGACTGATTGTTGAAATGCACTCCTTGGAAGAAAGGCTTGAGCAGGCCGAAAGTGAGTCGTCAGCTTTAGTCGAGGAAATTGAACGTCAGTTCGAGCAGATCGAAATCTCAATCGGACGTCAGGAGAGTCGGTTAGGAATCCATGAACTGAAAGGTGAACTGCTCGAGTTATTGCATGAAGTTACACGGATCGACCAGGAAAGCTCTCAGCGTGCGTTGAAAAGACAATTGGAGCAGATGGCGGAAACTGCTGATCTGATTGAGCGGCAGTTCCAAGCTTGGCTTGCTGGGGAGGAGGAGGTCATGGATGCCATCGAGGAGCTATGGGAAAGATTGGAGGGGGACTTCGAGGACATAGTGGAATCAATTCGAATCCGAATTGAGATTCACTACGCTCGAGAGGAAGGAAATAGCGAAGAAGCGGATGAGCTGGAAGCAGAATTACGCGAAATCGAATCGTTGCGTCAGCGGTTGATGGGTGGGGAGCAAGAGGTTGATTCTGTGCCTGAAGGTGCAAGCTTACCGATTAAGTTGACAGAGGAGGATTTCACTGCCGTCGCGAGTATGGATTATCAGCAACAAATCGTTCCGTTGCTGAGAACGTTTTGCTTTGAATGCCATGATGGCTCCAGCAGTTTTGGAGAACTTAACCTTGAAGAGGTCGCGCAGGGGCAGCCTTTGGTCATCAACCGAGATCATTGGATAAACATCATTCAGCAAATCAAAGTCCGGTCGATGCCCCCTGCCGACGCATCACTGCCTGACGAGTCAGAGCGACGATTGATGGCGGCATGGCTGACTCGCGCCATCGACGACTTTGATTACGAATCGGTCCAGCGGGTCGGTTATGAACCAGCACGGCGACTTACACGAGAGGAATACAACAACACGATTCGCGACTTGGTTGGCATCGACCTGCGTCCGGCTGATCGCTTCCCCACTGACATGACAGCATCAAGTGGGTTTCGCAACACCGCCAATAGTCTGTTCTTTCAGCCGATCACTTTGGAGCGTTTCGTTGGAGCGGCCGAAGCAGTTGTCGACGAAGCCTACCCAATTGAACCAGTGCTGGAAACGCAGCGGCGGGCTTGGCAACGCCTTCTCGCCGGCGATACTGATGTCCGTCGCCCCGAGGAGATCATTGGTCGGTTTGCCTCGAAAGCCTTTCGGCGCCCTTTACACGCCGACGAACAAAAGCGATTGGTCGATCATTTTTTAAATCGGGTTGCTGCCGGGGCCGAACCTCGGCAGGCGCTTCGGGACGTGTTGAAGGTCGTGCTGATTTCGCCGGCATTTCTGTTTCGAAGTGAACAACTTTCAGGCAGCTCCAGTATTTCCGAGTACGAATTGGCAACGCGTTTGTCGTATTTTTTGTGGGCCTCAATGCCTGACGATCAGCTTTTTAATTTAGCCCGATTGGGGCGTCTTTCCGATCCGGAGATTCTGCGGGTAGAAGTCGATCGAATGCTGGATGATTCACGATCAGAAACACTCGGAACGCAGTTTGCCGCGCAGTGGTTTGGGACCGATAATTTGAATCGAGTGCGGCCCGGCCAGATTGACAATCCTTGGGCAACGGATGGATTAATCGAGGCCATGAAGGCAGAGACAGCGATGCTGTTCGAGACATTGATTCGAGAGGATTTGTCGATTGATCGTTTGTTGGACGCTGATTTCACTTTTTTGAACGAAGAACTCGCTCGGCATTATGGTCGTGATGACGTTGAGGGGATTGAGATGCAACGTGTCTCGCTGACCGATTCAAAGCGTCGTGGCTTGTTAGGCCATGGAAGCGTCTTGGCGGTTACTTCGTTTCCCGGACGGAGCAGCCCGGTCATGAGGGGCAACTGGATTTTGAGCGAGTTGCTGGGAACACCACCTCCTCCGCCACCTCCTAACGTCAGTGAATTCGATGACCGTGTCGCAGAGAATCGTAGGCTTTCTCAACGCCAGAAATTGCAACTGCATCGCCGAAACCCAAATTGCTACGCTTGTCATAGCCAAATCGATCCACTTGGATTCGCACTGTCGGAATTTGATTGGTTCGGAAGGTTGGTGCGAGGTGGTAACCGTCGACAGATCGATAGCACCGGTACCCTTCCCGATGGTACTGAGGTTCAGGGGCTCAGGGGGTTGAGTGAGGCGATGATCCGCGACCGGATCGGGGATCTGAGTCGCCAAGCGATCACGAAAATGCTGTCCTATGCGCTCGGACGTCAACTGGAGTATTACGACGAAGCGACTGTGCGAGAATTGTTAGTAGAGTTTGAAAACGACGAACGAAGTTTACGTGGTCTGGTTCATGAGATCGTTCAGACCGACACGTTTCAAGCGAATGATTTTCTGGAGAGTGAAAAATGAGTCGTCCTTGGAAACTGTCACGTCGGGCAATGCTCCGAGGTGTCGGTGCTTGTGTCTCGTTACCTCTGTTGGAAGCCATGATTCCTAGCTCCGGCCTCTGTGCGGCGGAGGAACAGGAAGCTGCGACAAGAGTTGCTTACCTTTACATTCCTAATGGGGTCGCTGATGGATCTTGGCAGCCTGAGAAAGTCGGTAACCAAGGCGAAATCTTGGAACTGAATCGCTGGATGAAGCCGTTGGATGCGCACCGTGAAGATCTGACGGTGTTTCGAAACCTATGGACACCGCAGGGAAATGGACATATCGCAGGTACAGCGACTTGGCTGACCGGTGGTGCTTTCGATGGCCAACGAATTACGGCGGGTGGAACTTCGGTGGATCAGTTGGCGGCGAGGTATTTTCGAGGAAAAACGCTGTTGCCATCACTGGAGCTTTCAGTGAAAGGCGAAGGGATATTTACAAGTAGTTTGCCGAGGAATTCTGTTTCATGGGTTGATGCGGCCACCCCCGCTCCAAGAGACATTGAGCCCCGCATTGTGTTTGACCGTATGTTTCGCAGTGGCACCACGGGGCTAGGTGACGCCTCAGTTGTCGACCTCGTTCTCGATCATTCGCGGAGTATGAAGCGGCGGGTCGGTCGGTCTGACCGAGGTCGCATTGACGAGTATCTCGAATCGGTCCGCGCTATCGAGAGAAGGCTCGAGTTCGCGGCTTCGCAGAAACGGCGAGCGGTTGAAGTGTCCGGGTTGCAGGACGCTTTGCAGCGTCCTCGTCCGGGAATTCCCGAGGATCATGCAGATTACATGAGATCAATGATGGACATGATTGTGCTCGCGTTTTGGAGTGATGCGACGCGAGTTTGCACCTTCATGATGGATCATGGACAAAGTAATCGGTACTTCAATTTTATCGATCAGGTGAAGGGTACCTGGCACGCGCTGTCACATTGGAAAGATATCAGCGGACGCACCGAAGATGATGATGGCATGACGTCCTGGAACACCCGGGAGGAGAAGCGGGACATGTACAATCGCGTCACGCGCTGGCACACCGAACAGGTACAGTATTTGTTGCAGCGACTGTCCGAAATAAAGGAACCTCAGGGCCGTTTGTTGGATACCAGTATGATCGTCTACGGGTCGAGTCTTGCCGATGGTCATGACCATGAGGCGAGGAACTTGCCGACGCTCTTGGCTGGCGGAAGTGGTTGCGGTATTCGGCAAGGCCGATTGCGCGAGAGCAATGATGATTTGTCAATGTCGCAATTGCACCTTTCGATCCTTCGACGACTCGGTCTTCCACAGGAAAGTTTCGCCGATGCAGACGAGCCATTGGATTTGGGGACGTAAGGTGAATGCTCGGCATATGACGTCAGGCAGGCAGTGTGGGATTGGCAGGCGGTTTGAGGGTGGCAGGTAGGTTGACGCAGGCAGGTACGGTGAGGCTGGTTCGGTTGTGTGGACCGCTGGTTTCTACTTGATGCTCTTTTTTTTGCGTGTTCGCTGGTTGTTGGGTGTTTTTCGATGGAATCGCTACAGTCATCTATGACCGGAAAAGTTGCGGTGATGCACGCGTTTTCTCCGATCTTCCCACGTAATTCGATCTCCAAACGAGTTTGCATCATCGAGATTTTCATCCTCTATGCCATGGTACGGACGTCGGGCTGAGCACCTGTTTGTTGTTGTCTTGCCGTGGCTGCATTTCGTTTATTCCATCCGACCACTGTTGCCGTCTTGCTGGTAGCAGGGGGCGTTTGCACAAGCGGATGTCTATCCACGCGGGTGAATTGGGCCAATCCTCATGTCGCAGGAATGCAACCACAGGCCTGGACGACACGTCATTGCTCCTTCAATCGCATTGAGGCGCGGTATACGCAGGCCTTGCACTTAGAAGAACGTTGTTGTGAATCGTGTGTGGACCTTTTCTTTGAGGTCGTGATGGCGACTAGGCATCATGACGTTCCTGCTTGCGACACCTGTCGCAGGCGTCGTTTGCATAACTCGGCTTTGATCAGGTTGGTCGTGACTGGCCAGCGATTTTGCAGGCTCGATCCGCGAAGTTGACTGCTCGTTCGTCGTGAGGGGCTTGAGCAGATGATACCAATCAAACACAAGGGTTTTGTTTGGGGAACGGGTCGATTTGAGGAATTGGTACCCGTTGGAAACTACGATTCCAACGGGATCCGTAATCTGCATCGCCGGCAGGGAGTTGGCATTCCATTGGTTGTCGCGAGTCGAGCTCCGTTGGGCAAACCGTTTCTTGTTGATCAGGCGGTCTTTCTAGCAACATTACAAATACATGTTGCTCCCGAGGCCGAGGATGCCGGTTGCGGTATTACACATCCGTTGAATCGCGAGATTCGATTGGAGTTGTAAGATCCATTGAGAGAGGATTGCACCACCGCAACGGAGAAACCCGAAAAGATTTCGAAGGATCTTTCCGCTGCAATTGTATACCGTTTGCGCAATGATTCTGAGAGCATCTTGGAAGATTTTGTTCGTTCTGGGTGAGCGAGAGGCGAGGGGCGACGCAGGGCGTTGGAGCCCTAGCAGCCGGGAAAGGTGCCTGTCGTCCTGATTCATGGGCTGCTCTCGAACCCATTCACATGGGTTGAGATGGTCAATGAACTGCAAGCTCATCCTGGTTTTCTTGACGACTTCCAGATCTGGGCTTTCGAGTATCCGACTGGGCAACCATTTCTAGACAGCGCGGCTGGTTTACGCCGGCAATTGCGGGCCTCGCGTCAGCTGTTCGATCCTGGCGGGAAAGATCAAAGGTTAGCGGAAACGGTCTTGATCGGACATAGCATGGGTGGGTTGCTCGCAAAGTTGCAGGTGACCAAGAGTGGAGATGATCTTTGGCGATCCGTTGGTGGGATACCGATCGAGCAGGTTGTTGTATCTGAAGAGATCAGGGAAAGGGCAATTGAATCGTTCTATTTTGAAACGTCCCCCGGTGTTT
>JAYZAR010000262.1:0-7360 GCA_036339635.1 Planctomycetota bacterium
ACTGACAATCATCCGTGTTGCTTCCTTTCGAGTAAAGCCGCGGCATTGTGCGTAAAAAATCTGCTCTTCATCAACCTTTGCGGTCGTGCTGCCATGTGTACAGCGCACATCATCTGCCTCGATCTCCAACCCTGGAATCGAATCTGCACGTGCCGAGGCCGATAACACCAAGTTGTCATTTCGCTGGTAACCATCAGTCTTCTGGGCTTCTTCGTCCACCTTGATCATTCCACGCCAAACGGTTCGGCTTTGATCTTGCTGGGCAGCCTTGTACAGAAAATCGCTGTGGCAATTGACGGCCCGATGATGCTGCTGTGTGTGGTAAGCAAGATGCTGGCGGCCTTCAGTAAACATCACTCCATTGACTTGGCTGTTCGCACCCGGGCCGGTTAGTTCAACTGTCTGGTTCACCTTCGTCAACATTGAACCCATCGCCGCGATTGTCCACTGCAACGTTGAATCACGACTGATCGTAGCCCGCTGTTGGCCGAAGTTAAAGGACTTATGCCCCCACTCCTGCAGGTTGACATAACGCAGGTGGGAGCCTGGCTTCTGAATCACCTCAACCGCACCGAGATGCACCCCTTTGGAATCAGCGGTCACGCTATTGCATTCGTGCAATACCGTCGCCTCTGCACCCTCATCCAGGACAATCAGCGTGTGTGAGGTATCGGAACCACCATCGCTCATCACCGAACCGATGTGCAACGGGCGGTCAACAACAACTCCGCGAGGAACGTACAAAATCTGCCCACCCGACCAGAACGCCGCATGCAAAGCGGCAAATTTGTCGTAGTCAGGATCGAACGCGGTATACAGGTACTCGCGGACCAGATCAGGATGATCAGCCGCGATCCGCTCCAGGCTTCCAAAGACCACCCCCTTCGCAGCCAAACTTTCGTCGATTGACTCATTGACCAAATGGCTATCGAAGGTATCGATCGAGCCGGCCAAATCGACACCATCACGAAGCTGGTGTATTGATGCCATCTTGGCCAAAACGTCGACCGCTGAGGTCGCATCGGTTTCAACCGGAGCCGGATACTTTTGAATTTGGAACGTTCGAATATCGGTTCGAATCCACTCTTCGTGTCGCCGATCAGGCCACTGCATCGATTCGGCATGCTGCCATGCTTCGCGACGCAACGCCGACAACCAGTCAGGTTGCGGTCGCGATGCAACGAACGACTCGAACCCAGCAGAGTCGAAAGTGGAAAGGGATGTTTGGGGCATGGTGAACTTGGAGTTGTAAGTTGTCGATTGCGAGTTGCCAGCTCTGAATCAGGAGATGCCGGGCCACAAACCGCTGGATCTTGCAAGACCCGCGTGCTGCCCCCGGGGCATTACCCAACGCTGCCTTCCATCTGCAATTGGATCAGTCGGTTCATTTCGATGGCGTATTCCATCGGCAATTCTTTGACGAGTGGCTCGATAAACCCATTTACGATCATCGTGCTCGCTTCCTGTTCGGTCAGTCCACGGCTGAGCAGGTAGAACATTTGCTCTTCACCGATTCGCGAGACGCTCGCCTCGTGACCGATCTGGACATCTTGTTCAGCGATTTCAATGTAGGGATAGGTGTCGCTGCGACTCTGAGGATCAAGAATCAAGGCATCGCAGACAACGTTGTTCTTGCTGTTGTGCGCGCCCGGTTCGACGCGAACAAGTCCGCGATAACTGCTACGACCACCGTTTTTACTGATGCTCTTGCTAATGATTTGGCCAGTTGTGTTGGGCGCGGCGTGCACCAGTTTCGCACCGGCATCTTGGTGCTGACCTGCACTCGAAAACGCGATCGAGAGAATCTCACCGCGAGCACCCGGTTCCATCATATGAACAGCCGGATATTTCATCGTCAACTTGCTGCCCAAGTTACCGTCAACCCATTCCATCGTGGCGTCACCGTAGGCGTAAGCCCGCTTGGTAACGAGGTTGTAAATATTGTTTGCCCAGTTTTGGATGGTCGTATATCGGCAACGAGCATTCCGTTTGACGACGACTTCGACCACCGCACTGTGCAAACTCTCCGTGCTATACATGGGCGCGGTACATCCCTCGACGTAATGGACGCTAGCCCCTTCGTCAACGATGATCAATGTTCGCTCGAATTGCCCCATACTCTCCGCGTTGATTCGGAAGTAAGCCTGCAGGGGAAAATCGATGTGGACACCCTTTGGCACGTAGATAAACGAACCACCCGACCACACGGCACTGTTCAACGCTGCAAACTTGTTGTCATTCGGCGGGATGATTTTTCCGAAGTGCTCACGCAACAGTTCGGGATGCTCGCGAACTGCCGTATCGGTGTCTGTAAAAACCACGCCTTGTTTGGCGAGATCTTCCTCGAGCGATCCGTAAACGACCTCGCTTTCAAACTGTGCTTTCACACCAGCGAGAAATTTCTTTTCCGCTTCGGGAATCCCGAGTTTGTCAAAGGTATCTTTGATCTCTTGCGGCACATCATCCCAAGACTTGCCTTGCTCGTCGGTTGGCTTGAGATAATAGAAGATGTCTTGAAAATCGATATCGATGCTGCCGCCCCATTCGGGCATCGGCCGCGACTCGAACAGCTCCAGTGAATCCAATCGGAATTGCCGCATCCAATCAGGTTCGTTCTTAATGTCCGAAATCTGATTTACCACGTCTCGGTTCAAACCTTTTTTCGCTTTGAAGACACCCTTCGTCTCGGTGCGAAAGTTGTACTTGTTGATTTCGCCAATGTCTTCGGATTGCGTAACGTCGGTGGCCATGTCGTTCCCAGTGGTGCTTAAAAGTATGTTTGGCTGTGGTTCGATTCAATCAACTGTCGCTTAAACAGTCGCTTCCTCGGCAAGCATTTCCTGATTGACCGCGTCAGCTTGCGGATGTGACTTCCGAACTCGGTCATATCCCTGCCGATGCAGTTCCTCCGCTAATTCTTTGCCGCCTGTTTCAACGATTTTTCCGCCGAGCATCACATGCGTGAATTCGGGCGGGTTGTGCTCGAGCAATTTGTCGTGGTGAGTGATGATCAACAACCCCATTTTCTGGTGCCCGATGTCAGCAATCGATTCACTGGCCAACCGAACCGCATCCGCGTCCAAGCCGCTGTCGGTCTCGTCCAGTACCGCGAACTTTGGTTGCAACATTGCCAGTTGCAAAATTTCCGCCCGCTTCATCTCGCCACCGGAGAAACCGTCGTTAACATATCGACGAGCAAATTCAACATCCATCCTCAGATGGGCCATGTTGTCTTTCAACTCCTTGCGAAACTCTCGCATGGGAATCAACTCTTCACCTTCTTTGCGGTCGGGCCGACGAACATTGGTCGTCGCGTGCCGCAGAAAGTCCGCCAACTTGACTCCGGGAATCGCCATCGGGCGTTGGAAGGCCATGAAGATTCCATGACGCGCACGTTCATCAGGGCCCATCGCCAGCACATCTTCACCGTCTAGCGTGATACTGCCACCGGTCACTTCGTATCCGGGGTGCCCCATGATGGCCATACCGAGCGTACTTTTGCCGCTCCCATTCGGCCCCATCAGTGCATGCGTCTCGCCGTGATGGATCGTCAAATTCACACCTCGCAAAATTGGCTTGTCACCAACCGCAACGTGCAGGTCTTCAATTTTCAATGTATGTGTCATCGTCGCTATCGTATTCTCGTCAAGTGAGATAAAAGATTTCAAACGGTCGATTGTTTCATTCTGGGCGAACTACGGCGCCGGCGTCTTATTGCTGTCAATCGCACTGAACTGACAACAGGAATCTCCATCGAGCCGGCAACTACTGAGGTGGACCGGTTGGCCAAGTGCTTCGGAGATCATCTGCTCTTCGAGCCGGCACATCGCACGTTCATCGGAGTTGTCGGTCAGGGATGGATAGGGACACGATCCAATATCCAACACTGGCAACTCGCCTTGATGAGTGACCTCCGTCTCCATCCGCTGGGCGGTGAACATCTCGGACAACCGTTGCATTCTCGATTCAAATGTATCGTTCTCCTGGACACCATCCCGTAACACCGCGGCGTATTGCCTGCCCAATCGAGCGGCCACCGAATCAAGCAATTGCTGTCGCAATTCCCCATCTTCAATCGCCAACATTTCACGCCACAAAGCATCTGCCAGATCGACGGGATTCGCGCCTAACCGGCGATGTCCATCGACCGTCAATTGGTAGCTGTACGTCGGTCGACCCCGCCCCGAAACGACCTTTTCTCGTTGAATCAGGCCCATTTCAAGCAACCGATCAATCCGCTGCCGAACCGCTGTCGCCGTGACACCCAGCGGCTCAATCAACTGCCCAATCGACATCGAATCGCCGCTGCGCATCGCAACAAGCAATTCACGGTCGACCGAGCGAAGATGATCACTAGGGGGTATCAATCGGCTCATTGGGACTGGAAAAAGCGGAAAATTGGAACAGTTCGCTCCTACGATACATTCCATGATTGCCGGTTCGCCCATTTTTGACAACCAGTGTTGCGAAAAATAAGTCGTCACAACGACGAGAAAGCTGCCAAACGGCGCGGCAAGGCAAAATCAAGGGGCAGTCTTTCCAAAAAGAGAACCGGCCCCACTCACGCATTCACAACCATCTTGCTACGATCCGACGAAGAATTTCGTACTTACTCCCTCTCGATTTTGCTGAGAATCATGAAAGCCGTTGCCGTTACCCCGGGGACTCCCAATAGCGTCCACATGGAGGAAATCGCGAAGCCAACCTTGGAACAGATCCCGGACGGGATGGGGGTTTTGGTGCGTATCTTGAAGGTGGGCGTCGATGCGACCGACCGAGAAATCAATGACGCCCTCTACGGCAACGCTCCGGAGGGCGATGATTTTTTGGTGATTGGCCACGAATCATTCGGAGTCGTGGAAGCAGTCGGCGAGAACTGCAAGCGGGTCAAACCTGGCGATTACGTCACAGCGACGGTCCGCCGTCCGGGCGGGTCGATCTATGACCTGATCGGTCACAACGATATGACCAGCGAAGAGGTGTATTACGAGCGTGGAATCAACCTTCGCCACGGGTACATGACCGAGTACATCGTGGAAGAAGAAGAGTACATTGTCCGCGTGCCAGCGGGCCTGAAGCACCTGCACGTTCTGATGGAACCGATGAGCTGCGCGGCAAAGGCAGTCTCGCAAGCTTACGAAGCCCAGCAGCGGATGAAAGTCTGGCGGCCCAAAACGGCGTATGTGCTCGGTGCCGGACAGATTGGCCTGCTGACCACCCTGGTATTGAAACTGCGTGGGCTGGAAGTTTACACGCTCGCTCGCGGGCAAGCTCCGAACCTGAAAGCGGAAATCACAGCCGGTATCGAAGCAAACTATATCAGCAGCCAAGAGAAGTCGATGGACGACTTGGTGAAGGAAACGGGAAAACCGGACCTGATTGTCGATGCAACCGGCAGCAGTCGGCTGGCCTTTGAATCGATGCAACACCTAGGTCACAACGGAGTCGTCGTCTGGACTGGAATCACCGGAGGCGATAATCGCGTCGAAGTCCCTGCTGACAATATCAACCTGAACTGGGTGCTGGGCAACAAGCTGTTGCTGGGCAGTGTGAATGCAAACCGCAGTCACTTTGAGATGGGCATTCGCGATCTCGCCCTCGGCGAAATGATGTACCCAGGCGTACTCGAGAAGATTTTGACTCATCCAGTCGACGGACTCGACAACTACCAGGAAATGATGCGACTACTCGTCGAAGTGAAAGACGCGTTGAAGGTCTTTGTTAACGTGGCCGCCGAGTAAACGCCATACCGCGTTCGGGCAACAAGACGCTCTGGCAACCCGGCCCAACATTGAATCTGCCGCAGCGAACGCCCGACACGAACCGCTTGAGACGAAACGATTACGGCTTCAACTGGCCGATCGCTTCCCTCATCGTTTTTTCGTCGATTTCGTGAATATCGATCGGATCGCCGACGCCTCGCAGCATCGTGATCGTCAAGCGGCCGCCAAGGTGCTGCCGAAACTCCTCCAGCCCGACCATCAAGCGGGCCAATGGCTGAAGCGAATCATGCCATAACGGCAATCCGAGGTTGCTCAGGCAATCCCGGACCTGTTCAACGACGGTTGGATCGAGCCCGAACTTCAAACTCGAATAAATACAGTCAATCAACACTCCGATCCCAACCGCTTCGCCATGCCGAATCTCATACTGGCTTAGCGGCTCTAAGCGGTGAGCCGACCAATGCCCGAAATCAAGCGGTCGTGCCTCAAGCATTTCAAACGGATCGCCACCTTGCGTGATATGCCGTAAATGCCATTGGCAAGAGAGCGAAATAGCTTCGCCGACAACGCTTGGATCACGCTGCCGGATCCGCGTTGCACTTCGACAAAGCCACTGAAAATCGGCCTCGTCTTTTAACAAAGCAACCTTCACCGCCTCGCTGAAACCACTGAAAAAATCGCGATCCGAGAGCGTGCCGAGCAATTTGGCATCGTTGATCACTCCCCACGGCACCGCAAACGTCCCTACCCAATTCTTCTTCCCAAACTGGTTGATCGCATTTTTAACCCCCACCCCTGAATCAGCTTGCGCCAGCGTTGTACTCGGCAGGCGAATCAAACGGATTCCGCGATGGGCAATCGCAGCGGCGTAGCCGATTGCATCGAGCATCGCACCACCGCCGATAGCGACGATGTAGCTGCGACGATCGAGGTTCGAATGATTGATCTCAGCCAGCAACTGCTCCACCACCTCCGATGAATTTTTGACCTCCTCACCGCCTGGCACCAGGAGCGGCTGCCTGATCAGATCGACGGAACCTTCACGATGAAGACAATCCGCCAAGCGTAGTGAACTCGCTTCAAGAGCCGTCTCGGCAACCAGCAATACCTTCGCGGATCCTGAATCTCCCGATTCCAGCAATTCAACCAGCACCTCCACGTCGGCGCCACAAACATCGTCGGTCACACGCAACCGGTGTATGAATGGCACCGTGAAGGGCATGTCCAGGGAACAATCAACCGAACGGGGCATGAAGACTCACGAGAGGAAGAAAGGTGGAAGGAAACATCGTACGCATGCAAAGGCCACTGGAGTGCTGCCAAAGCGTTCTTAACGTGCCACCGAAATTCAATAGCGTGGCAACACCTGCGGTCCATTTTTTAATGATTGATTCTGTCTTGCCGAGACAATCAACAGCGAATCGATCAGCTTCGTGACACGAGCAAGTTGAACAGTGTAACCGAGCCAGGCCACTCACGGCCCACCGGTCAAACCGCATTTGTTCCGGATTCAGAAAGGAAACCGAATCAATCGCGGAAATGACCTGATGAACTACGCCGCGGAACGATAATCCTGCGTGGCTTTTGTCCCTGAGGCTTTTTGATCGCCAGCGATCAGCAAATTTTCTTTTATCCGG
>JAYZAR010000263.1:0-12751 GCA_036339635.1 Planctomycetota bacterium
ACATCCGCAGCAGGAATGATCGGTCATGCACGACACTTCCCAGGAAAAAAAGGGATCTTTTGCGGGACGAAGATCACTTCACTGCCTTCCGGCGAAACGTCGCATACCACACAGACTTGGTTTCGGCCGGACTCTTCCAAGGGACGCATCATCGCTTGGGGCAACGAAGCAGCACAAGGCAAAGTCACCATGCTCTACCAAAGCCCACCCGGCATCCGTATGGATTGCTATTTTTCCAACGGTGATGTCAGGGCTCAAATCCCAAATCAATCGACCGATTGGACTCACGTGGTGAACACATTTGAAAACGGGCAAGCTACCCTGTACATCAATGGCCAGAAACGGGCGACGGGAAACCCCAGACATTCACAACTAAAGATCGCCGAACAGGCGCGGATGTGGATCGGTGGCTGGTATGAAAACTATGACTTCGTTGGCGATATCGATGAGGTAAGAATCTCGAGAGTCGCCCGGTCGGCCGACTGGGTTCGAATCGAGTACGAAAACCAAAAAACGTTGCAGACTCTGGTTGGCCCCGTCGTTCAATCCGGGGATCAGTTCCTCGTGTCACCGACTGAATTGAAAATCAAAGAAGGGGAAACCGCTGATCTTGCCGCGACCGCCGGCGGCGCGCAAAAGATTTATTGGTCGCTCATTGGTGGGGAACAACAATCGGTGATAGCGGTCGACCGCTTTAAGATTTCCTTCAACGCTCCCCGCGTGCAAGGAAACCAAAATTTCAAAATTCGCTTGGATGCCGTTTACGAAGATGGCACGCGTTCCGTTGAAGTTCCGGTCACGATCCAAGAATCCCTTCCCGATCCACAATTCGTCTTGGAAGGCCCGAGTAAATGGGACGGCCGCGAGATGATTGAATTTCGCCCACAAATCACCAACCTTGCCGAATTGGCGAACGCCAATGTCGCCAAATTGGACTACCACTGGCAGGTTCTCGGCCCCGCAACCATCCAGCACATCCAGCCTAAGACCTTGAGTCTGCATCGTGCTCAAAACAGCGGACAAATGACGGTCAAACTCTCACTGACAAATGGCGGCACCACCAAAGAAGCAATGACAACCGTGACGGTGACGGAACCAAATACCGACCCGTGGGTTGGCAGTACTGCCGCAGGCGACGAGATGCCGGTCGAGGGCCAATTCTATGCTCGCGAAGAAAGTGGGCTTGGAATCATGCACTGCAACGGCAAGCTGGAGCAACGAGCGGACGAAGTCTTTGTCCGCGTCCAAGCGAACGGAAAACCCTACGAAACGCAAAAGCAGATTCCCGACAAAAATGGAAAATACCGGTTCACCATTCAGTTGAAACCAGCTTTGCTGACCTACCAGGTCGAGCTCGGTACACGCACCCAAGGCATCGAAAAGATCCTGCACCAAGCTGGCGAAATTGTCTGCGGTGATGCTTATGTGATTAGCGGTCAATCGAACGCCTTGGCTACCGACACCCGTGAAGAGGCACCACGCGTCACCAACCCATGGGTCCGAAGTTATGGAGATCCACGATTCTTCAAACCCGGAGAACGTGAAAATCTCTGGTGCAAACCGGTATGGAAAGCAAAGGCAGAACACCTGGCAGAATTAGGCTGGTGGGGAATGGAACTGGCGAATCGCCTGGTTGCGTCCCAGCAAGTCCCGATCTTTATCGTCAATGCTGCAAGAGGGGGAACCCGAATTGATCAGCACCAAAGAAATGACTCGAATCCAGCAGATCTCGAGACGATTTACGGTCGAATGTTGTGGCGATTGCAACAAGCGCAATTGACCCATGGGATTCGAGCGATCATTTGGCATCAAGGTGAAAACGACCAGGGTGCCGCCGGCCCCGACGGGGGCTATGGATGGGAAACCTACGAACAGTATTTCGTTGAGTTGACCGCGGACTGGAAACAAGATTTTCCCAACCTTCGAAAATACTACGCCTTCCAAATTTGGCCCAGTGCCTGCGCGATGGGGCGAGACGGAAATGGTGATATGCTGCGAGAAGTGCAACGATCGCTTCCACGCAGGTATTCCAACCTGCGCATGCTTTCCACCCTCGGATTTCGTCCCGGCGGCGGCTGCCATTACCCGTTGGAGGGCTGGAGCGTATTCGCAAAACAACTGGTCCCTCTCATCGAACAAGATTTTTATGATCGTCCAACAAAAGGACCGATCACGTCACCAAATCTTGTTCAAGCCTACTATCCAAACAACGCTCGAAATTCGATTGTGCTCGAATTCGATCAGCCCGTGGTATGGCAAAAAGAATTGGTGAGCGAATTCTACTTGGACGAACAGAGCGGCTTGGTTGCTGACGGTGCGGCAAACGGAAATATCTTGATACTCACACTCAAGCGGCCAAACGCCGCCAAACAAATCACCTACCTCAAAGAGCAGTCTTGGAAACAAGACAATCTATTGGTCGGGAAGAACGGAATGGCTGCGATGACGTTCTGCCAAGTCCCGATAGGGTTTCAACCTTAGACCATACCCTGACCACCACCGGCTGACAAAATCGGAACGCAAACAAAACAATCGCAAATCATGGAATGAAGAGATGATCGATTTGCAGCGCCCGAACCCCGACTGCGAATTGACAGATCCGCCACCAAGCCGCCACTTGATGGCAAATCACCCTCACGCTGAATCAAAAATTCGATAGAGGGATAAACGAATACAAACGCGGTATTAGCGTGGCTGGATTTGCTCGTGAAAGTCGGCCACTGAACGCCCTCCAAGTTCTCGAACGAATCTACAACCGCGCTCAGACCTTCTCGGCAGGGAACCGATTAGCGTTTGCCAAAAGCACAGACGATAAATCTGTTTCCACCCATGATCAAATCACCAGCAAAACGGTGCCCAGGTGGCAGTCGCCGGTCACCCGGACGAGTATTTCAGAAAAAGGCCGAACTTCATCCGTCAAGCACCGCGGGAAAAACCCGTTAGCAATTAGCGATCCTTCCTGTTCGGTTTCGCGAGTGTACGCCCGCTGATTGGGATCCTAAAAACACTCACGACAATCAATCAGTGGACGAGCAACTAGACCAACCGCACATGTAAGCGAATTGACCTCAGAACAAACGAACTGCATGATAAACATGCCGTTAAGATCGACAATACCTGCAAGAACCCCAAATAAGTTGCTGGCAAAGCGAGCGCCGAATATCGAGTCGCCGACCAAGAGAAGCGAATCCCGGTACGACGCGAGTTACCGAAAACCAACTCCAGACCAAACAAACCCGTCACATGGACGCCAGAAAACAACCCGACATGATGCCCGTCGAGGAAATTGAAAATGCGGTCAAAACTTGTAACCTCTCTGAAGCGGATGCAGAAGCAAGAATGGCCGATGTAAAACGCGAATGACTTGAAGCAGAAGACTCCGAAGAGAAGAGCGTGAAAGAGAAGCTCCACAAGGATTTTGATAATCTTGAAGGAGGAGAACTGAATGAGGATCTCAATGATAAATTTGAACAAGATGTTGAGGACGACAAAGAGAATTTGACAGACGATGATCAAGTCGAAAGCTCTTAAGCGAATGCGCGGCCGAAAATGTCGTTTAGCCCGCAAATCGGCCGCAGAGTGCGGCCTCCACGCCGGACGTTAATTCGGATAAGGTGCCGAGGAACATGCGGCCGATCAATCTTTCACCGTAACTCTGCATCGCCGATCCACACCGCCGCCATTCCCAGCAAAGAGACAGGCTTTGACCGCCAGAAAGTGAACACAACAAGATGATTCGCAGTATTTTTGCATTGGCATTACTTTGCTATCCAACCTTTGCCGCCGAACCTGTTGCGACAACCTCCGGCCTCGTTCAAGGCACGGAATCACGAGATGAATCGGTAGTGGCGTACAAGGGGATTCCCTACGCGGCGCCGCCCACCGGCGACCGACGGTGGCGTCCACCGCAACCGGTAGCGAATTGGGACGGGGTCCGACCATGCAACACCTTTGGACCCAAGTCACTTCAGAAAAAGAATTGGGCACAGGGCAGGCAGAGCGAAGACTGCTTGTATCTGAATGTCTGGACGCCTCGAGAACAAAACGAAACCAAGCTTCCTGTCATGGTTTGGATTCACGGCGGTGGATTCACGCTAGGCTCCGGTCATGAGTCAAGCTATGACGGCACTCAGCTGGCGTGTCGAGATGTCGTCCTGGTCACGATCAACTACCGCCTCGGTGCTTTCGGGTTCATGCCGCATCCAGCCCTCTCAGCTGAATCACCCCAGAATGCATCGGGCAATTATGCAATCTTAGATCAGATCGCGGCATTAAAGTGGGTACGCGATAACATCTCCAATTTCGGTGGTGATCCCAAGAACGTCACGATCTTTGGCGAATCGGCAGGCGGCACAAGCGTTTACCTGCTGACCGCGACGCCACTCTCAGAAGGTTTGTTTCACCGAGCGATCCTGCAAAGCCCTTGGCTCGATCCCAACATTTTTCGCAACCTGAAAACAGCAAATGAAAATGGCCCCCCCGCTGAATCCGATGGTCAATACGAAGTTAAAAAACTGCTCGACGAAGACGGAGATGAGATACTGGCAAGACTTCGCGCTCTGCCGGCTGAAGATATTCTAAAGAATGTCAAACAAAGCTGGCCCGTCACGACCGACGGGTGGGTTTTTCCGAAACCACCTCACCAGATTTACGCGGACGGCGATCAGCATGCTATCCCGGTGATTGTCGGAACCAATCGCGACGAGGGAACGATGTTCACGGCTCGCAGACCATTCGGTGGCACCCTAGCAAACTATCGCGTCGCAATGGCTGAACGCTACGGCGAAAGCGGAAAAACCGTCGCCAATTTCTATGCACCCGAATCTGACGACAAGCTTTGGCAGGTTGGTGTCCAACACGTGACCGATACTTGGTTTGTTCAGCCCTCACGTGAATTCGCGACTGCGATGGACCGACAGGGTAGCTCTGTCTGGATGTACCACTTCACAAAACCCGTCTGGGGTTGGATGGGGGCAGCTCACGCCGCAGAGATTGGATTTGTCTTTGGCAACCTCGAGAAACCGACGCCAGATGACGCCGAATTGTCAGCGGCCTTCATGGAATATTGGGTGCAATTTGCCAAAACAGGAAATCCCAACCTGAATGAAAAACCGACTTGGCCGGCCTATCGAATAGCAGAACCGTGCCACCTCGTGATGGACAAGCCGATAAAGGTTGATACGGGTTTACGAAAGGATGCCTGTGATATGCTGGATAAGGTGCTGACTAAACAGCGACAGCAAGGCGCGGCCGACCGCTAAACACTTTGGTCAGCCAACACCGCTGCGAGCTGGTTTGAACATTCACTCACAACCCCTTTTCACCTGCGTCCCCATTTCCACGCGATCCTACCGCCACGCAAAATCGCGTTGCTTCGAAGAGGCAAATCGTTAGCAAAATGGAAACTCCGATGTACCGATCGATCATCCTTTGCGTTAGCCTGCTGCTTTTAACATCAGGCACGACTTTATCCATCGCCAACGCTCAAGATCGCCCACTGAATGTTCTGCTAATCATGGCAGTGGACATCGGTTACGAGTGTTTCAGCAGCTACGGGAGCAAAGAGTACAACACGCCGCACATCGATGCGTTAGCGAAACAGGGTGTCCGATTTACCAACGCCCATTCGACGCCACTCTGCACACCAAGCCGCGTTAATCTGATGTCCGGCAAGAGCAATGTGTTCAACTACCAAGACTTTGGAATCTACCCACGCGGAGAGCCGACGTTCGCAAATTACTTTAAAGAACATGGCTACCGAACGGCGGTCGCGGGCAAGTGGCAACTTCAAAAGGAACAACCAGATCAAGGCATCTCGCCCGTCGACGCAGGCTTCGATACCTACTGCTTGTGGAACATCCCCGGCGGCGCGCGAGAGCGGTATTGGCAGCCCTCATTCGTGAAGGATGGGAAGCTGCTCGAATTACCACCCGATACTTTCGGTCCTGATGTGATGACTGATTTCCTGATCGACTTTATCACTGACAAACAAGAAAAGCCCTTCGTCGCCTACTTCCCGATGATCCTGGTGCACAACCCTTTCGTTCCCACACCTGATTCAGAAGGTGGTAAGCGAGTTGATCAAGCGAAACGAACGCCGAAAGTGCTGAAACAGAATTATGTCGACATGGTTGCTTACATGGACAAATGTGTTGGCCGCTTGATCAATGCACTCCAAACCAGCGGCCAGAGGGAAAACACAATCGTCATCTTTACCGGTGACAACGGCACCAATGCTGAATTATCATCTGAACTGTTGGGAAAGATAGTCCAGGGAGGCAAAGGCTACACACATGACTATGGCACACACGTCCCGCTAGTCGTCAACCTGCCAGGTCACGTTCCACCAGGTCAAATCAACGAAGATCTGATCGCTTTCTCTGATTTCTTCCCCACGCTAGTTGACGCAGCAAACCTGCCGGCAAAAGCGGTCAAGAACGGTGACGGATTGAGTTTTTGGCCCCAGTGCCTTGGAAACTCAGGCCGCAAACGCGATTGGATTTACGGATACTACTATCCCCGGCCCTACGCGAAAACACTCGACAACAAGTACAACCACTACGAGGTACGGTACGCTCGCGACAAGCGTTTCAAGCTCTACGGTAATGGCGATTTTTATGACACGATCAACGATGTTATGGAAAAGACCCCTTTGCCAACCAACAACCTCGACGCATACCAGAAAGCAGCCCGAGCCAAACTGCAGGATGCGCTCGCCACGTTCCCACAACAGGGCCAGGCAATTCGACACGACGAAATCACCGGCAAACGAAAGCCGGGATCAGAAAAGCGCTCGAACCATTGAATCAATTTTCTAACACCGAGTACTGATTCCAAGACAGCACCAAAAAAACGTCCGTCGCTGGCGCGAATCGCATTCGCCCAAATCACACCTGCTTTTGACCAACTTGCATCACGACGCGCACCCTGAATGCTCCAAGCCAATAGCGAACGCGACACGTCAAATCGAACAGCCAGCCTACCCGAACCACGGTTCCAACGATGACAAAACCAATGACAGCACCCCATCTAAGGCGGGCATCACTGACTCTGCTATTCCTGCTCCTGTCCTCATTGAGCCTGCAGGCATCCGAACGGCCAAATATCCTGTGGATCACCAGTGAAGATAACGGGGTTTCCTGGGTTGGGTGCTATGGAAGCAAAAATGCCAAGACGCCAAACATTGATCGTTTAGCTAAAGAAGGCTTTCGGTACACCCATTGTTTCGACAATGCCGCCGTTTGCGCGCCGACGCGAAGCACTTGGATCACAGGCCACTATGCGATCTCATTGGGAACACAGCCAATGAGAAGTCGCTATGCAATTCCGCATGACAAAGTCGCGTACTATCCCGATTTACTGAAGGCGGCGGGCTACCACGTTACCAATGGTGGCAAAACGGACTACAACATCGGCAGTCGCCCCGATAAAGACTGCTGGCTCGTCGACGGAAAGCGCCCACCACGCCAAGCGGGCCAGAGTTTTTTCACGATCAACAATATCGGCGACAGTCATGAAAGCCGAGCATTTCCGAAAAAACGCGGCGGGCAAGTAAAAACCGATCCTGCAAAAATGGTTCTGCATGCATACCATCCAGATCTACCCGACATGCGAATGACCTACGCAACCTACGTCGATGCAGTCCAACAGATGGATGCCAAGGTTGGACGAATCCTCGCCGATCTCGAAGCGAGTGGAAACGCCGATGACACCATCGTCGTCTACTGCTCCGACCACGGCGGTGTGCTCCCGAGAAGCAAACGCTTCCTTTATTCCAGCGGAATCCACTGCCCGCTGATTGTTCGCATTCCTGAAAAATGGAAACGCTGGTGGCCCGCTGAAAGACCTGGCATGACCGTGGACCGGATCGTGAGCTTTGTAGATATGCCGAAAACATTCGTCAGTCTGGCGGGAGGAAAAGTGCCCAGCAGCTATCAAGGTCACATCTTTCTTGGGGATGAGATTGAACCAGCTCCTGAGTACCACCTTAGCTTCCGCGAGCGAGCCGATGAGTGCAGCGACAACGTTCGCGGTCTACGAGATCAACGGTATGCCTACATCAAGAATTACATGCCCTGGGCTCCCAACGGACAACGCCTTCGATACATGTGGACCATGGCTGGCACACGCGCGTGGGAACAACACTACCTCGACGGCAAGTGCGATGAAATCACCGGACGCTTCTTCAAACCGCGACCTTCCGAGGAGTTTTACGACACACAACTTGATTTCGACAACATCAACAATTTGATTGATTCGCCGGAACATCAAGCCAAGATCGCAGAGCTGAAAGCAGAGCTTCGCAAAAAGCAACTTGAACTTTTCGATTCAGGCTTGTTACCGGAGCGGATGCGACAACGACGCGCCGAAGCTAACGGACTGACAATCTACGAAATGGTACGAGATTCAAACCTTTATCCACTAGAAAAGTACCTCGACCTTGCCGACCTGGCGCTTGACCGCGACCCCAAACATATCGAACAGTTTTCCGCGTTAATGAATGATCCTGACGAAGGGGTTCGCTATTGGGCGATTTGCGGTCTGTTCTTGCTAGATGACCCGACAAAGCCTGCCTCACAAGTAATGCAAGACGCTCTCCAGGATGACTGCACCGAGGTGCAGATGATGGCAGCTTGGTCCATGCACCGCCATGGTGAAGTCGAAAAGGCTAGCGCAATTTTTGAACAAGTAAAACGCAACCCGCAGCACGACAAACCTTTCCTTGAATCAATCCACCGCTGGAAGGATGCAAAACATCCGCGCGACACAAAGACATCGGTCAACAATTAGCAGGTTCTCGAAAACTCTGTTTGCCGATATCGGTCCCAGTTAGGTGACGGAATGCCGGGAACAAATCGGCCCGACCTTTTCTCCGAATCCCTCAGCAAGTTGCGTGGCGACACAGCAATTATATCCATCCAATTTCAAAATCAGAACGATGATCGCGTGGTAGCAGACTCCAGCGACCATGGTGATTCAGAAAAGCCAAATCACACTTAAAGGACATGAAAATGCCAAAATGGCTTTCAGCACTCGCATTTCTTTTGACTTGCTCAACGGTCGGTGCGCAAAACAACTTGCGTTCGCTGTACAAACCGCAGTCCGTTGAAGGCATGCCCTGTCGAGTGATGGCGCCCCTTCAGTTCGATAAAACGCAAAAATATCCGGTGATCGTTTCATTACATGGCGGTGGTGGAAAAGGAACCGACAACAACAAACAGCTGAAGGGCTGGAATCGTCAATTAGCCGACAGAAGCCGTCGACAACAATTCCCCTGCTATGTCATTGCTCCACAAGCCAACGAATTGTGGAATGTCGATCACCTAAACAAAATCAAAGCTCTCATACAAACGCTTCCTAGCATCGACATGGATCGCATCTATCTGATGGGACATTCAATGGGTGGCCACGGGACATACATCTTTCTTCAGCTCGACGCGAAGTACTTCGCCGCGGCTGCTCCATCGGCCGGAAGTGGCCTCAAGCGAACGGAAAAATTCATCGAGCCTCGCAAAATCAAGGATATCCCGATCTGGGCGTTTCATGGTGACAACGACCGAGTTTGTCCTATCGAAAAGGATCTCGCCGTCTTTCGCGAGATGGAAGAACTAGATGGCAACATGAAATTGACGACATGGTTGGGAGATAGCCATGCGGTATCGGAAAAATTTATCGTCGGGGCAAAAAATGGAATCACCCGATGCAGCAGCAAGCGATGCGATAAGGAACCGGATTTCATGACTTGGCTATTTGCCCAATCGCGATAAGCACCCTTCGCTTTCGGGTGAGCGTTTTCAAAACGAGGCTTACCCAGGAAAAACAGGACGAACACCTATCCCTCAAAACGCCCCACACAACTTGAAACCAATTCAACTCATAATCTTAAAAATCCGCATGCTCACCCGGTACCTTATCTGCATTGCTACCTGTACGCTCTCGGCGTCGCTAGTCAGCCCAACTCCGCTGATCAAACCGGCGTCCGCTCAGAATCGCCGACCTAAACCGTCTACAAATTTGCAGGAAATCGCGGAAGAACAAGCGGACTTGCGGCGAGAACTGCAAATCCTCGAAACAGAGTTGATGCAGATTCGAAACCGGATTGCCGAATTGGACCAACTAGCAACGGTCCAGCGAGAAATGGACCGACTGCGCCAAAGCATCGCCAAAGCCAAGACAACGGGCGACAACACGCAAGTGAGGAAGCTGGAATCCCGCCTTGCCCCGCTGCAGCGACACCTGAATGAATTGAGAGAGAAGATTGAAACAGGCGGAGAAACTGTCGCGAAGATCAGTGAATTGAAAAAACTGATCCGTCAAGTTGATCAAACCCAAGTAATCAGTGATGCACCGCGTTGGATCCGCGCGTTGAAAACCACGATTGAGAACCTCGAACAAGTGCGGGCAACTCAATCCAAGCTAAACGCGTTCGATTCGGGCATAAATGAAGCAGAACGTGAATCCCTCGAAGAGCTAATCGACCAACTCGGCGAGCAAATCGACGAAGATGGTGAATTGCTGGAAATGATTTCGCAATTCATTGAATCAAGGGACGAAACCGATGAAACAGAATCGCGAGAAATGGAAACGGAGATAACCGATTTCATCATTGAACGAGAAAGCCGACGTCGCGTCTTCGCGGAATCCAGTAACGCAAACTCAGATCAAAACGACACCTCCCGACTTGTTTCAGGCGAGTATTTCATCACGCAATCATGGTCGCAGGAGAACCGCTACCGACGGCCGTACTACGTCCGAGTACCGTCGCAAACGCACGCGCAGCAAGAATTCCCAGTCTTCATTTTCCTGCACGGCAACGGTGGAAATGCGAGAAATGCGATGCGGAATTTTGTGCGGAATCGGGTAAAAATAACAGCCAACTACATCATTGTGTTCGCTCAGGGTTACCGCGAGAGCTGGAACATTGTCTCCGAACGTTCCAAGGCTGATGATGTCGACTTCATCGAATCCATCGTGCTGAAAATAGCGCAGCACAAAAATGTCGACACAAACAACTTCAGCATCATGGGAGAATCGAACGGCTCGGCACTGGTCAACCAAATCGCAATTGAAAGCAAATTACCAAACATTCGCAATTACATCAGCGGAGTCAGTCCACTAAACGTCTGGCAATTTGACGGCACCAATTTCAAAGCGAAGGGACGCAACAATCAATACACAAAAACGGCGACACCTCTGACGGGCAAACGCTTGATGAACATCTCTGGAACGAACGACAAGCTTGTACCCTATCAAGGCGGAACCTCACCAGCGATCCCGGCAAAAAATGGCAAGCTTGCTTTCATTGACGCGGAAGAGTCAACGTTCGTCTGGGCGCGACAAATGGGATATCAAGGCAAGCGGCACACCAAGCCAAACCGCACCATCAAAAACATTGACATCTTCGACTATCTAGATGGAGATGTCATTCACTGCAAAGTGAACAGAGAAGGCCACAATGCCACGCATGAGGTCAGTGAAGATTTGTTGCTTGAATTTCTGCGAGGTCGCAAAAAAACAAAGCGGTGATAACGCACGAGCATGACACGGGCCAATGAACGAATTCGTCAGGTTTGGGCGGCGGAAGAACAAAATGTTTTCCGTCCTTCTTCACTGAGTTCCCCCGTCTTCTGCAAAGAATGTTGCGACTCATTTTTTGGTGAAGTTCGCTTCCACAATCTTCTCAATTAGATCTTCGCTTGGAAAATCCATCACGATGGTGCCAAGGCAAACCGGCTTGGTCAGATTTGGCTGCTGCAAAAACTCAACGACGGTTAGATTCGTTTGCGATGCATACCTTTGTGGTGTGACCAATTGACCAGGCAACGTCCCGCTGCAAAAGTTGACAAACCAGTCACGTTCGCCATTCGCGGATGCTCGCACAAGATGTGAGCGAATCAGCTTTCTCTTGACGTTGATCGGGGCTGTGTAATTGTCTTGCCGCTGCAGCGTCGCCCACTTCAGCCCACCAAGGTCCCCTACGCGATCCACCAAGACGATACGGCCTCGCACGGTCTCCAAGGCCGGCACTTGATGACTGCCGTGCCACAGCTTGCCGTCTTCTTTTGTCAATTCTTTAAACGTATTTGCAAATGACCGCGTATTATCGCGAGCAGCGGCCTCCTCTTTGATGGACATCACAATGCATTCCGAGGGATGCTGATTCAAAAACTCCTGACACACGTTACGCACTGATTCAAACGTCATTCGCTGGTTGATAATGCCATGATGTATCAAAAATTGGTCACCGATGTGTCGACACCGAATATCGATAAACCGAACACCTGCGTTCAGTTGGTCTGCCAACGACCAAGATTGGCACTTTGCAAAACCGAACGAAAACCCGTTGTAAAGTGCGCAGGTGTTGTGTGTTCCTGGCAAAGAAAGCCGGGATAACAAAACACCATCAGGCAACCGTGACATCCAATTCGAACATTTATCAACCGCACTTTTCTGGGGGGACGATGAGTAACTCACTCCGACAGATTGGCCGTTTGCGTCAATGAATTCCAGAGCAAACGATAGAAAAGCTAGTAAAACAAGCAACAAGCGAAACATCATGCGTCAATTAAGGGAGTCAAAATTACTTTGGATACCTATCCCGGACAAACGCACTAGAAAGAGAGTGCCCGAACTAAGCCCTATCTTAACTCAGCTCGATCGATCACACCGATCCCAAAGCTAAATCTGACTTACTCGCGCAAAGTACGTGGCAAATACCGAGTCAATCGCCGACATTCAAAGACGAGGGAAT
>JAYZAR010000264.1:0-5706 GCA_036339635.1 Planctomycetota bacterium
GCCCGGCCCGCCACGACCACCGCCCGGCCCGCCGCCACCCGAACCGCCGCCGCCCGGCCCGCCACGACCACCACTCGGCCCGCCACCACCAAAACCGCGAAAGCCAGAACTGCCACCGCCTCCAGCTCGCATCGCACGAAAAGCTTCGATCCGGCGTTGAATGTCTGACATGCTCGGTTGTGAACTACTACCACTACTGGTGCTGCCACTACCGCTACCGCTGCTGGGTGTTTTATTAGTGGAAGCTTCTTTCGTCGAACCGGTCTGTTGCCCCAGGATTGACTCCAACGCCAGCTTGATCACTTCAGGATTCACGTCACCGCGCAAGGGAGCGATCTCGACCACTTCCTCGCTCGGCTGGCTGCTGTAGTCGAGTGCCTCGACAAGTTCTCGCACTTCCGTGAAGTCCTGCGGAGTCGCCGTCACAACCAATGAATTACTTTTCGTGTCCACAGCGATGCTGATTTTTGCTGGCTCACTCGTTGCTGATCCACCACCTCCGCCACCTCCGCGACCGCCTCGACCACGAAGGGCGTTGATGAAGTCCTCCGGTGATGGCTGTCCACCACGACCACCGCCACCACGACTTGCTTCACCACCTGTGACGCGATCGGCGAACACCGACTTTACGACCGTCGCGACATCCGAGGCATCTTGGTAGATCACAGGAATCAGCGCGGGCTTCGCAACCGTTTCAACATCTTCGGGACTCTCTTGAATGTCGATCTTTTCGAGGATTAACTCGATCATCTGCATGTCGATTGGATTCGCTTGGATAATCAGGGCATTGAGCCGAGCGTCAGGCACGATGTTGACCGATCCAGAGCTGGTGAGGATTGATTGAGCTCCCGTCGATTCACCACCGCCACCGCCGAAGCCGCCAAGCAGCCCCAACATTCCGCCACCAAGACCTCCAGCAACCGACTCGACGGCTGATGAAATCGAGCTTTCGCCGCCACCAAGCACTTTCGCGATCAACTCGGAAGCGACGTCGGCCTTGATATATTTCAACCAGATGATGGTCGGCAAATCCGAAGCAACACCCGATGGCGTTGCCAGTGATTCCAACAACGATTGGAAAGCGTCCAGCGCTTCGGTGTCCTCCGATGCAATTAACATTCCTGCGGGCGTCATTTGAACGACGATATCGGCCCCCTCCACATTCAAGCGGAGAGAGGAGGAATCTTGCGGTGTTGTCGCCACCGGCGGCGTTGCCTCGGTCGCGCTGGTTACGTCCTGATCGACGACCAAGTGATAGCGAGGCTGTGGATGAATCGAAGCCTCGGTGGCATCCACTGGAGGTGTGTTCGCTGGCGTTGGTTGACGCGGAACGCGTCGCTCGGGAATTCCGCCGCGATTACCGTTAGATCCGCCATTCCCACGCGAGGGTGAGAACGTACGGATTTGATTCTTTCGACCAGTTACCGGCCACAACGATTCGATCTGTTCCAAGGCATCCTCAGCAGCACGACCGCTGTAAGGAAGCAGACGAACTTTCTCACTCAAGCCTCCCAACGAGTCACTGCCTTCTAGTTCACTCAGCAGTTTCTCGATCAAGGTGATCTCGGCCTCAGTGCCCCGGACCCAGAGCTTGTCGGTTGACGGGTCACCATCCACGATTGGTCCATCGCCCTCGCCCTCCTCGGAAACACCAAAGAACTTATTGATCGTCAAAAGAGCTTGCGTTGGGTCGAGACGGCGCAAATCGATTACCTTAAAACTTGTCCCCTTTCCTTCCATTTCTGTGACCGTTGTATCGATCAAGGTGTGGGTCTCAGGCCGCGCCCAGGCGATTATCGCGTTCGTTTTTGGATCAATCGCAATTCGTGCCTCTGGTGTCCCAGCGAGCAACGTTTGAAGCACGTCGAACACAGTCGTGATATCTGCTGAGCTAACCGAATGAGTTTGGAAAACCGGCTTGGCAACTTCCGCCCCCTCTTCACCCTCGGGCACTTCAAGCGGTTGGTCTGCTTTCTCAACGATCGATTGCAGCAAGCCTGTCTTCCCCGGTAGGCCGGCAGCATATATTCGGTCGCCAAACAGTCCGACAGAGATTCGAATGTCATCTCCAGAGTTCTCTCCCGCGTCCAAACCAAGCAGCGGGCGAGCAATTTCTAGCAGCTCATCCGCACCACGGTTCTCCAGAACAATTTCGATTACGTTGGAGTCAGCTTGCGATGCATTATCCAACAAATCGCGAATCGCCATCAACTTGCCGGCCGTCTCAGTTACTTTCACCTGGCGAGCCGAGTCGAGGACGATCACGCGTCCCCATGGACCAACCATCTGAGCGATCTCTTCGCGAGCCTCGGTAGGTGTCATGCTGCCCAGCGGGAACACACTGCTAACGACGTCGCTCTTACCTCTTTCGTCAAGCTGTTCAGGGGCGACCAGCTCCGCGATTTCGCTGATCATTTTGTCGGCGTTTTCCAGTTCCAAATCGATCACCTGCAAAATCCGACCGCGACGCACCAGGGTGTATCCGCTCTTCATCAGCGTCAAGTTGATAACGTCCAGAGCTTCAGAAATGCTGTAGGTCCTGGTTGGATCCGAAAAAGTGAAACTACCCGAGGGTGACTGGTCAAGCTGGAGCGCGAGATCGGCCTCTTCTGCAAACCAATCCAAAACTTGTGGCCAGCCAGTCCCCGCGAAACTGAATCTCAGCCGTTGCTTGTCTGTGGGCGAGACTGGTTCAGCCGGCATTACTGGCGGCGTTGGAGCCACTGGAATTGAGGCACTTGCTGGCGGTGTCTCACCTACCGCAGGCGAATCTTGAGCGATCGCCGGAGCAGTCGTTTCGGCTGGCTTCGATTCGCCGTCTGAATCCAGAGCGGATCCGGATGAATCTTGTGCCACTAACTCCCCGGCGGGGGTTGAAACCTGCGCGATTACTCCCCTGGACAGAAGTGGGCCACCCAAAAGGATGAGGAAACAAAGGTTAAAAATCGATTTCATGCTGAGAACCGCGTCGAAATTGAATGCTGTATACCCATTCACCATAGTAATTACCGAATCGCTGGAAACCGACCACAAAACCGGCAGGTCTGGCTCTTCGGTGGCCGTAGAGGTCGCCGCAAACCTTGTAACCCCTCACACCGCCGCTAGTTTCTGTGTGTTTCGACACTTTCCTTTTAACCAGAACGCCCAATCACCCTCTGCTACCAGAGATAAGCCGCTCTGCGTTACTTTTCCTACCAACGACCTATGACCAAAGTTTCAGCAGTTTAGTACCTCGGCTAACCGCCCCCAGTCCAGAAAGATTTCCAACATGCAAATTCAGAGGAAGAGCCAGGCACTCGGCAAGGCCCGCATTAACGCCACCCCTTTCAGACAGAGGGCAGGCCCCTAATGAGGGCGACGAAGAATTACGCCAAATTGGGATCCGACAATCTAGCGGCCAACCAATCCGCCCGAACGCAACTACCATCCCGTTGCTGGCATTGGTAATATCTTCCATTAGGCGTTCCCCTTTTCTCCTCTGCTAGAATGCCGCAGGACGATTCAAGCGATCCAATGCCCTGGCTTGCCCAGGGTGGCTGACACCCATTTCGTGCGTGATCTCAGCGCGATGAGTTCCTTCGGTTGCTACTAAGAAACATCATGCTCACGAAGCAAAAGAAACTCATTTTGTCCGAGGCCCAACAAGATGCGATGCGTCGAGCTGGCCAGGCGAATGCAGAATTAATGGACTATGTTCGCCCCTATGTCAAAGCTGGCATCAGCACGGGCGAGATTGACGAACTGGTGCATCGCTGGACCATCGACCGGGGATACAGGCCCGCCACGTTAGGGTACCAGAACTACCCAAAGAGTTGCTGCACAAGCATCAACGACGTGATTTGTCATGGGATCCCGGACAACTATCGATTAAAAGACGGTGATATCGTGAACGTTGATATCACGACAGTCGTCGACGGCTGGCATGGTGATCAGAGTGAGACTTTTTTAATCGGCGAGGTGTCGGAGGATAAACAGGCAGTGACCCAGTGTGCCTTCGATTGTTTGTATCTTGCAATCAACGCATTGAGCCCCGGTTGCAGCGTCAGCAAGATCGGAGAGACGGTTGTGCCTGAGGCTCATGGACGCGGCTTCACCGTCGTTCGAGAGTATGTCGGACACGGACTGGGACGGCAATTTCACCTCGACCCATCGGTGCCACATTTTCCGAATCGGCAAAGCCGGATTGACCGACTCTATCCCGGGATGTGCTTCACCGTAGAACCAATGATTAACGCAGGAAGCCGTTACACGCGGAGCGACAAGTCCGACGGCTGGACGGTGCGAACCAAGGATGGCGCTGCTTCAGCGCAGTTCGAGCATTCAATTTTGATGACAGAGGATGGCCCTGAGATCCTCACCCTTACGAAGAATGGTCCACGGCAAGGACACAAGTTTTAAAGGGATGCGTGCATCAATCAGGATCTCGCATCAGAATAAACGTGATATTCTCCGCTCGTGTTCGGCACTCTCGTTTTCTCGGCACCAGGCGCTGAGGCATGCTACCCTAGCATTGATCCGAGCAATCTCACTTTCACTGCTGGTCAAAGTAATGCGCCAACTCGGCCGTCGCGCGGGGTGCCGCAGAAGGCGCCTTCTTCAATAGCGGTACAAGGGATTGAAGGGTTTCTTCATAGACATCCCGATATTTCGCTTCACCGGTCTGTTCAGCAAGATACCGTAGGTTTTCCAGCGAAACACTATTGCCGGCGGGAATCGCACCATCGGTCGGATCTTTGACCCGCACGATTAGTTCGGGATGATCGCTGGATGTGAAAAAGAAACCGCTCGCATCTTCATCCCAAAATCGCTCGAGTTGTTGGTCGGTGATTTCCCTTGTGTGTTTTAACCAGCGAGCTTCGCCTGTCGCCTGATGTAATGCCTGCAAGCCTCGCGCAAGAAACGCATAATCATCGACATACCCGTTCAGCTTTGCCTCTCCGGCGGCAAAAGATCTCAACACTCGCCCATCCTCTTGGCGAAGTTGGGCCAACAAGAAATCAGCAGCCTGTGTTGCTGCGTTGACGTAATCGGGCCGATTCAGAATCCTTCCGGCATCGGCAAGCCCCTGAACCATCAAGCCATTCCAAGCAGTCAGAATCTTGGTGTCTGTGATCGGCCGCTCCCGCCCACTGCGAATTTCAAACATCTTGGTTCGAATCGGCTTTAGACGGTTGGCCAACGTTTCAAAATCAAGTTCACGTTGCCGCGCCGCCGCGGTAAGAGTTGCCTGAGGGTCGGGTGCGTAGAACTCTCCCTCAAAATTGGGTGGACCTTGCAGATGAAAAACATCACTCGCCAATTCAAATCCCGGTTGATTCCTCAGCTCCGCAATTTCCGCAGCGGTCCAACGGTAAAACTTGCCTTCTTCTCCCTCGCTGTCAGCATCGAGCGCACTATAAAATCCGCCGCCAGGCGCGCGGAGTTCGCGAATCACAAAGTCACCAATTCCCTCTACGACATGCCGGTACTCGGCACGCTTGGTTTCAGCAAAGGCTGTCGCATAGATCGACATCAACTGTCCGTTGTCGTAAAGCATCTTTTCGAAATGCGGTATCTGCCATTTCTGATCGACACTGTATCGGTGAAATCCACCGCCCAAGTGATCGTACATTGCTCCACTAATCATCCCATCCAAAGTCTTGGTGAGCATCATGAGCGCGGAGGCACGCTTTTCTTCACCCACTGATTCACGGCGAGCGCGATCCA
>JAYZAR010000265.1:0-9203 GCA_036339635.1 Planctomycetota bacterium
TTTCATCAACCAGATTCGTGAAAAAGTTGGGGTCATGTTCGGTAGCCCTGAGACTACGCCGGGTGGTCGAGCATTGAAGTTCTATTGTTCGTGCCGCATCGACGTTCGGCGGATCGGTGCCCTCAAGGATGGTGAGGATCAGGTTGGCCAGCGGGTTAAAGTTAAGATCGTTAAGAACAAAGTCGCGCCTCCATTCCGGATTGCCGAATTCGACATGATGCATAGCAATGGCATCAGCTACGAGGGTGATTTGTTGGATCTTGGAACGACTCACAAGATCATCAATCGCAGCGGTTCGTGGTTCAAACTGGGCGAGACTTACTTGGGGCAAGGAAAAGAGAAGGCCCGGAACTTCCTGATCGAAAATCCTGATATTGCTGAGCAAATTAAGCAAGACGTGATGGCGGCTGTCGGGTTTGGACAGCCTGCTCCCGAGTCAGCTGATGAACAAGGTGATGGCACATCAAAAGAGGAATCTGCTGAGATTCCGAATAGTTAACAGCTTGACCATCGAAAGAGTTCGCCATAGCAATGCTGTGGCTAGCCTTAAATGACGGTCAGCCGGAATAAGACAACTCCTTCATGCTCAGCCTTACGTGGGGGAACTTGCTTGGTAGATGTGTGCAATCCTAGACGATCCTCTGTCCAACATAAGCCGACGTCGTCTTCTTAAGACGGGGTAGGTTTTTGCCTGTTCTGATCTGCTCTTTCAGTGGTTGCGTCTCGGCCACCATGCAGCTCGGCGGGTTGCCCCGACAGACGCTGTGTCGCATTACCTCCGATTGATTTGCTCGTTTGGCTAAATCCGATGCCTGGGATTTGTGTGCACCTGGGAGGTTCGTGCGGAGGCATGAAAGCATCGTGTAGCCCAGCAGAGGAAAAGGTTGGCGTTGGCACCCAATCGGCCGCCTTGTTGTAGGGGTAGGTGATATGTAAAGAAGGCTGTCGCTGCATTAGTAGAAAACTTGCTATCGCATCGAAATAGTGCAACCGGTGTTGGCTTGCTTGGGGCGACTATTCGGTCGTGCCGCGCTGTATGCTCAGTGCAGACGCTTGGGCGTAACGCCACGAATTCGAACATTTGCACGCCCTCATTTGTGAGCGTGGTGTCGATGTACAGACATGTTGGATCCGGTTCTGGGATGACGACGATTATTCAGTGCTCGAACAAATGCTCTCAAAGTGTTGTTATTTGTTGTTCGGATTTCTCCGGTTTCGGCGAGCGATTTAGCAGGTGGACATGGCCACGTGTGTTGGCTCGTGAGATTGCGAAGTCTGATCGTTTAGGCCAGCGACTGGAATCTGGTAAACTCCGAGCGGTTGCGCATCAATGCAATTTGATGGTCGATCTCGATTTTTTGCTCGCTATTGGTAGCGGATTGCTTGTGAGAAATGTTTGGGTACGAGGCGGTCAAAAGAGGGATTTTCTCATCCACCTTTGAACTTTCCTGTCGCGGTCCATGAAATGAAAATACAAAATCAGTATCCATTTTCCCCAGCAAATCCAGTGGAAGATTCTTTGGTGGAGGGTGAGAACGGCTGCGGCGATCAGGTTCCTTTGTTCAAGGCCTTGGTCGTTGGAGTTGCTTGTTGTTGGATCGGGCCAGCCTTTTTAGCATTTTATTACTGGTATTACGGTGTGATCGATGACGTGGCAGCAGTCGTGCGATTACTGACGGTGGGCTATTTCGGCCCAGCTTTGCTTTTTGTCGGCGTTGGACTGTTGATTGGTTTTGGGCTGTCCCATGCCTGCCGTAGTTTTGACCGCCGGGCACGCCGCGTGGTTGTGGCTTCCGTCGCTGTGGTTTTGTTTGGGGGTAGCATCTATTTGTTGCTAAGTAACGCGCTAAATTTCGATGTGGGTATAGATGCGTTTGCTCTGCCGGCATTCTCAGTAGCTTGTGGGATCTGTGTACTGGTCACGACATCCACGTATCTAGGACTGAGCTAGCGAGTGTTGTTGGCCTGGTGGTGGTTCGGGAGGCGAGGGCACGGATTGTGAGCTTGAGCAGGTGCGGTATTTCGCAGCCAAAATGTTGGTGTGATTGCGCACGGATTTTGGAAGATTTTGGGCCACCTGATCGCGGAGAAATGGGTTGATGGGTCACAAAGAAGTCGTGGCCTGAGAAGTTTGGGTCGCTTCCGCCATCGCAGCCGGCTCATAGCGAACAGTTTGCTGATTCTTTAGCGGAGCCGATCCTAGCTTGAAAGTATGGTGGACAGGTAAGCGATTCTCGCGGTGGACAGATCGCGGTTCGCTTACGCGATTGGCGGTCAAGGTCGACCGCCACGAACGGCTCCGCCTCCGCAATAGCCGTACCTTCGCAGCGATTTAGCATACTGGGCATTTAGGCAAGTTGCGGTGGCTAAACGCTCCTAGAGGCTGTCCTGCCGTGAGCTTTAAGTAATTCGGTTGGACGCTTCTTCATCGTCGCATTCAACGCAGTCTTTCATTGCCGCAAATCCGGCTCTGGAGAGTGAGTAGCCACCTTTGAACTTTTCTCTGATGAGAAGTTTCTTGTCGACCATGCGGTCTAAGTCAGTGACATACCTTTCCAAGCTTGGACCGGAAAAACAGAGCATTTTTCCGGGAGTCATCAGGTACTGGTGGAACGTTAAAAGCACGCGTTGCTCGGATGTCGATAACAAAATAAAAACCTCAATCGTCAGATCATCGGAATCCCGCCGCATCCTTACCTGCGAGTGGTGGAAGTACGCCCTGATCCTTACCGGCGGGTGGATGCACGCCTGGCGTTCACTGCTCGTCGTTCAGCTCGTAGCCGAGCACGACGCTTAATTTGGCTCGGCTTCTCATAAAACTGACGGCGCCGCGTTTCTCGTTTTAGACCGCTTCGTTCCACCAGCTTTCTGAATCGGCGGACCGCCTCCTGAATCGATTCACGATCACGGACGCGCATTGATACCATTGAAATTCTTTCATTGAAGACGAACGAATGCACAACAAAAACGAGGTTGACGGTCATTCGAGCTTCATTTGAAGCGCCGGAAAGAGCGTCTCCACCGAGACTTGATGCCGGAAAACCGCCCCAACCCAGGTCAGCCGCAGCTTTGCCATTGATTAAGCGGGTGACCGTACACATCAGCACCCCTCGCTACCGATTTTAACCTCCCCTCCGCTCGATGGGGAGGGGACATTTGGTGGGTTGACGGGGCATCGGCGTCTTCCGCGATACGAAGTCTGCAGACGAGCTGTCGCCGAATGTCTGGAAGATAAAGGAAAGCAACGCGTCGCCCGATTCGCCAGAAAGGTAGGAAATAGAAATACATGGACTGACCGATGGTCGACAATTCGAGCGAAGCCCGAGACGGTTCCCAGTAGAGTTGATTGGTTCCGCCGTGCTGATGCTGTGGGCCTAGGCGGGCGGCCTCGTTAAATTGAGTTGCCAGGAGGCTTCGTAACGCAGAATCAGAGCTTAGAGAGCCCGCGGATTGAATACTCAGCGGCTGGAGAGGCAAACGATCAAACCGATTTGTTTTTTCACAGCTCTGCCGTGAATGACGCTGATTTCGACGTGCTGCGCGAAGGTCAGCAAGTCACCTACACCTTGGGCAAAGGCCCCAAGGGACCGCGTGCTGAAAACGTTGAGCTTAGCGACGGCTAGGGAACGAAGATTCCATTCTGAAAAGATTTAAGCTTCGCTTGCTTCGCAGGGATTTGAGACTCTGAGTGGTGAAGTGGTTGCGAAAAAGAGCCTTGTTTTAATGGGGCTCAACGCAATCTCTTCGGCAGCTCGGAGTTGGTGCCGAGGCGATGGGGTAACGACGCCTGTTCGTTCACGCCGATTTAAATTGGCAGTTCCCCTGTGTAAGAGGTTCCTGTGTAAGTCGTTGCTGGGGATTCTTTTGCCTCGAACCACCGCAGTTCTACGCGGTCTTGCCCTAGGCTTTTGAGTGCTGGACATTCGCCGGAATGATCTCTGAAAGCGGCAATGTTGCCAGCGTTGCGGGTCGACCGCACGACTCAAGTTAGGACGAACGATCCTACAAGTGGCGAACGCGAGTAGACGCTTTTGAAGCAGTTGCCAAATGGGGGCCGAAATACCATTTTGTCTGGTGTATCACTGGGAAATGGATCTTTGTCAGCCCACGGCATGCAATTATGTTTGCGGTCCCGCCGGCAACTGCAAATGGATGAGATGGTGATGGGATGCCCGGTTACCGATCGCAATGACGCCCATCGGTTTATCGCCGTTCACGTGAAATCGTTTTGCTAGGACTTATTGCCCTTTGCTTCGATTTTTCCCCAGGTATCGCGGAGGGGGACGATTCGATTAAAGACTTGTTTGTCCGCTGTGCTATCCGTGTCGACAATGTAGTAACCAAGGCGTTCGAATTGAACTCGCTCACCTACTTCTGCTTTAGCCAATGCAGGTTCAACGTAGCCGGTGACGACCTTTAGTGAATCTGGATTGAGATGATCGACAAAGGTCTTGCCCTCTTCAACGACACTGGGGTCATCGACCTTGAACAGTCGGTCATACAGTCTTACTTCCACCTCGGTCGCATGTTCTGCGCTGACCCAGTGAATTGTGCCTTTGACTTTTCGTCCCGAAGTGTCCGATCCACTCTTTGATTCCGGATCGTAGGTGCAGAGGATTTCAATCACATTGCCGTCATCGTCTTTGACGACATCATGGCAATCGACGATGTATCCGGCTCTCAACCGAACAGCACCATCCTTCTTGAGTCGAAAGAATTTGCGGGGAGCCTCTTCGCGAAAATCGTCACGTTCGATGTAGAGTTGGCCAGAAAACGGTATTTCACGTTTGCCGGCATCTGGGTCTCCCGGATTGTTGATCGCTTCGCTCAACTCGACTCGACCTTCAGGCCAGTTCGTGATGGTGAGTTTGACAGGATCCAGTACGGCCATACGGCGTGGGGCAATCCGGTTGAGATGTTCGCGGATCGAGTTTTCCAATCTCACGATTTCAATCGTGCTGTTGAACTTTGCAACTCCGACGTCGGCGCAGAAGTTTCGAATTGATTCCGGTGTGTATCCGCGGCGGCGAAAGCCGCGGATAGTGAACATTCTCGGATCATCCCATCCCGCGACGAAGCCTTCTTTGACCAATCGAATCATGTGCCGCTTGCCCATCAGCAACGTGCTGAGTTTCAGTTTTGCGAATTCAATTTGTCGCGGGTGATGAATACCAAGTTTCTCGCAGTACCAATCATAAAGTGGCCGGTGGTTTTCAAATTCGAGGGTGCAAATCGAAAATGTGATTCCCTCAATTGAATCGCTTTGCCCATGCGTCCAATCATAGGTTGGATAGATGCACCATTTGTCACCTGTGCGATGATGGGTGGCGCGCAAAATGCGGTACATCACGGGGTCTCGCAAATTTATATTGGGCGAAGCCATGTCGATCTTTGCACGCAGGGCCCGCGATCCGTCTTCGAATTCACCGTCCCGCATCCGACGAAAGAGGTTGAGGTTTTCTTCCGGGGAACGGTCTCTGTAGGGGCTGTTGCGTCCTGGTTCGGTAAGCGTACCTCGGTATTGTCGGGTCTCTTCAGCATTCAAGTCACAAACGTAGGCTTGACCACCCTCAATCAGCTTTTCAGCCCACTGATAGAGTTGGTCGAAGTAGTCACTGGCGAAGTGCAGCGAATCCCACTGGAAGCCGAGCCAGCGGATATCTTCCATGATCGATTCGACATATTCGGTTTCTTCCTTGGTTGGATTCGTCTCATCGAATCTCAGGTTGCAGGTGCCGCTGTGGGTGCGAGCGAGCCCAAAGTTTAGGCAAATGCTCTTGGCATGACCGATATGCAGATATCCATTGGGTTCGGGTGGGAACCGGGTGAAAACCCCAGAGAATCGGCCCGAATTCAGATCTTCTTCGATCGCCTGTTCGACGAAATTTTTGCTTTCACGCTGCTCGGATGATTCGGTCACGATGTCGGCTCCTTTTTCACGTTCAACCTTACTAGCATCCCGGTTTTAACCGTATGGCTGTCGACACGCTGCGGGGTCTGGCTGTTCGCGGTGGGCAGTCGTTTGTCGGATCATGAGGTGCGACCAGTCGGCAACCACCTTGATTCAGCTGTGGGCCTTCGTCCGCGGGGTGGATTCATTGGTTTGGGAGTCTTGCAAGGTCCCAGACCTCCAGACGCCATGCTGAGATGCTTAAGCCTGAGGACTTGGCTCAACTGATTCAAGGGGATCTGCTGGTTTTTGCAAAGATCGGATGAAGTTGATCAGGTGCCAGACATCTTCCTTCTCAAACTGCCCTTCAACAAAGGTGGCAGCTGGCATGGGGGTGCCATCGATTCCTTGGGTGATCCGTCGATACAAATCGTTGGATGAGGAGCCTCCACGGAAAACACCTTCGGAAAAGTTTCTTGGGATGGCGTTTCGGGGAAGCATGGCACCACGAGCCAGCAAAGGGACGAGCTTTTCACGATCATCGGGCTTCAGGCCGACTTTCAGCGTCCAGTCCTTTGTCCAGTCATCGAAGTCAGTTGTTTGCCCGTCGCCGAGCCCTTTTTCTCCATGGCACTTGCTGCAATTGGCATTTTTGCCGACGAAGAGTTTTCGGCCACGTTCGATTGATTCGTTGATGGCTGCAGCTTGGCCCGATGCCCGGAAGGCATCGAGCTGTTCGCGGGATTCCGCCAGCGGGAAGTCGGTTGGTGGCTCGGGTACCTGCAGTATTTCCTCTTCGGCTTCGAGCCAAGACTCGGCGATATCGGCGACGTAATCCTCCGCGTATTCCCAGTCTTCTTGGAATTTTTCGTAGGCTTCAAGTCGTTCCGTTTCTTCCTCGCTCAGTTCGTCCTCTTCCTTGTCGGAAAGTGTTTCGAGTTTTTCGATGATACCGGGCTGATCAAAGTAATTGGATGCGAACTGAGTGTTCAGTAAACGCGTGCCATCCTCCAGGATGCCGTCCATCATGGCGATTTCGATTTGCTGTCGTTCATGTTCGCCGCGGATCGATAGATAGATCACGTAATCAACTAAAGCTTGGATGTCTTCTTCGCTCAACGCATCAATTTTTTTCATGGCGGTGCCACCGATTCCATTCCGAATTAGGCCAGCCAAATCTTCACGAGTCGGTTTGACTCCTCCTGGGGTTGAATTGAATTTGAACTTGCCCATCCGATAATCGCGCGGGTAGGGATTTTGGATGGCTGCACTCGGGCCCCTTCCGTCTCCCGTAACGCCATGGCAAAGAGCACAATGTTTTCGGTAGAGACCACGGCCTTCTGCTTCGGCTGGGCCGGAGGCCTTCATCAGTCGATCCATTGACACTATAGAGGCGAATGATTCATCCTCGGTCATCACCTCGGGTAGCTTGGGGGTATCAGGGGTTCCGAACATTTTCTCGACGATCCATGTCGAGTCTTCGGACGCTTGGTCCATCGGGATATCCTTTGTGATTTGGTACTTTGTGGTGAGTACCAAATTCGGATTGAACACCGCCGGTTGCTCGACTCGTTCGCACCCGGCCACCATCAAAATCGACAGCAGCAGCGGGATAGGCAGCAGAAACAGCAACGAAGATTGTTTTTGCGAGCGAAGCATAAAGATTTTACCGTGATCTAAAAGGAGCAGCCTTCCTCACCACCATTGTAGCGACCGGCGTTGGTTTTCCACTGCCGAGTTTTCATATCTGGTCTTAGGTGCTGCAATTTGTCGCGGCATGTTCGAGCGCTTGAGTGATCCGTCCGAGTACTTTTCCTTGTCCCAAAACGGCCAATGTTTCGAAGGTTCCAAAACCAGCCGGCTTTCCAGTCGTGGCGACCCGCAAAGCATGAATGATTTCTTTTAGTTCAATGCTCGCTTTCTCACAAAACGCCGCGACGGAGCGTTCCAAGGATTCAGCATCCCAGTGGTCTTCGGCAGAGAGATGTTCCTGGCACTGCTTGAGCAGCTCGCATGCCTGCGCGGGTTTGCAAATTCTTTTTTGGAATGCTTTACCGTCGAACTCAATGGGAGTGTCCAAGAAGAAGTAACCAAAATCCAAGATATCTCCGGCCATTTTGAGGCGATCGTGCGCGTTTTCGACGACAGCACGCAGGATTTGCTCGGAACCTTCCTTACTCAAAAAGCCTGCGCGGTTTGCGAATGGTCGAGTTTTCGCGATGCGCTCTTTCAGTGGTAGCGCCGCGAAGGTGTCGGCCTGGAAGGAGAGCAATTTCTTGGGATCAAACTTTGAGGGCGACTTATTGACTCGTTCCAGACTGAACTGATCGATCATTTCTTGGATTGTGAATTTTTCAGTTTCTCCATCGAGCGACCATCCGAGCAACAGCAGATAATTCAGAATTGCTTTTGGTTCGAATCCAATTTCGCGATAAAAGTCGACAATCACCGGATTGAATGTCTCGGCTTCCACGGGGATTTGACATCTTTGTGCGATCGCTTGGCCCTGGGCGAAAAGTTGGGCAAAGTCTTTATTTTTTTCGTATTTGTTGAGCTTCCGTTTACTTAATTTAGCGGTTCCCCCAGGCTCAGCGACGTACGGTACGTGGGCGTAGGTTGGTAGTGGATAGCCAAGTGATTGCAAAATGAAAATTTGCCGCGCCGTGTTGGGCAGATGTTCCTCGGCGCGTACGACGTGGGTAATTCGAAAATCGTGGTCATCGATCGTGCTGGCCAAGTGATAGAGGCAGCTCCCGTCGCTTCGCTGAATGACATGGTCTTGTTCGCTGGACCATTCGATTCGCACTTCGCCTCGCACTTTGTCATCGATCACGCAGGTGCCCTCGCGCGGCATTTTCAATCGCACCACGGGCTTGCGGCCTTCGCTCTCGAACTGGGCTGCCGCCGCATCGTCTTCTGCCATCCAGGCTCGATCATAAACAAATGGTTCACCTGCTTTTTGGGCCGTTTCACGCTGGGCGGCATATTCCTCTGGCGTCGAGTAGTCGCGATAGGCATGCCCGTTTTCTAGGAGCTTCTCAGCAGCTTGGCGGTATCTTTCAGCGCGTTGGGATTGGTAGTACGGTTCGTGCGGACCACCGACATCGGGGCCTTCGTCCCAGTCTATTCCTAGCCAGCGGAATCCATCGAGAATGGGTTGGATTGCCTCGGCTACATTACGTTGTTGATCGGTATCGTCGATCCGAAGCACAAATTGCCCACCGGATTGTTTCGCCAACAGCCAATTGAAGAGGGCTGTTCGGACTCCGCCAATGTGAAGATAACCGGTGGGACTGGGGGCAAATCGAGTTCG
>JAYZAR010000266.1:0-3711 GCA_036339635.1 Planctomycetota bacterium
TATCAAATTTGCTCTTTGTGGCGCTATCGTTAACGTTAATTGCAGGCACCTGCAGTGCACCCGACTTGTTAAGCACTTCCAAACGATGGATGCCGGCAGTCGTTTCTTCGCTGATCCCGTGAATGTCATTCAACATCTCGGGGAACCGCTCGTGCACCATCGCGGTCAAATCACCACCGTCGTCCAAAATCATGTTAAGGGACTCGCCCGACGGGACGTGAAGTGTCTGCTCGATACACCAATCGAACTCTTCCTCAGTTTCACCCTTCCAAGCAAAGACCGGTACACCTGCTGCGGCGACAGCGGCGGCCGCGTGATCTTGGGTGCTAAAGATGTTGCAGCTACTCCAGGTGACTTCTGCACCAAGTTCGACAAGTGTTTCAATCAGCACAGCTGTTTGAATCGTCATGTGCAGGCAACCAGCAATTCGAGCCCCTGCAAGGGGCTTGCTCGATGCGTATTTCGCACGCAGCGCCATCAGGCCAGGCATTTCGTTCTCGGCCAATTTGATCTCTTTGCGCCCAAACTCAGCCAGGCTGATATCCTTGACTTTGTAGGGCAAACGATCAGTTTCCACTTGTGACACGTTACTTCTCTCTATTTCTCAATCGGGAAATGCGAATGTACCTTCAGCCCGGTAGCCGAGCCTGAGGACCTAGCACGGGGACTCCCGCTGATCCGCGATCCCCCGCAAACACACGGAGGATCAGATATTCCTACCGCAAGATGACGGGTAGGCTTCTCCAACTATATCCCATGATCAAGTGGTTGACTAGGCAACTCGTTCGGTGAGCAAAGATTTCCTCACCGACCCCACGACTCGACGAACCCAAACTGTAACTTCTCAAGGGGCAGGTCTCGCCGGGCAATCCGTTGCTCTCGCCCCTAATCTGATCAACCGAGCATTTGATTAACCACTAGATGAGGCCTGTTGCTCGGCAAAATCGTTTCGTCAATGCCGCATTCTTGATTCCCCTTGGCCGTTCGACGCCACTGGCCGTATCCACGCTCGTAGCGCCCGTCGTCTCGACCGCCTGGCCAACATTGTCGGGACTCAGTCCACCAGCCAGCGTCCAACCTGCAACTGGAAAGCTTTCCGACCAAGCGGCGACGGATTCCCAGTCCAGCGTCTTTCCGCTTCCACCATGTTCCTCGCCAGCGTCAGCATCGAGCAAAAGATGGCAATCGGCCTCACTCCACGGCGCAACCCGAGTATGCAAATCTGCCGCTTGAATTGCTTGCCGGGGTAATTTAATCGCACGAATGATAGGCAGAGACACGACGGCTCGAATCTGCCGTAAATCATCCAGTGATTCATCGCCATGCAATTGGATCGCATCGAGCCGAACAAACTCACATAACCTGGCAATCGAATCTGCCGACCGATTCACAACAACGCCCACGCGAAATAGGCCCAAAGACATTGCGAGATCGGACAAGGCCTGCGTTGCCCTGAATCCTGGGTCGAGATAGCGGATGCTCGGCGGAAAAAAATTCAGGCCAACCGCATCCGCGCCAGCCCCAGCAGCAAACTCGATTTCCTCTGCCTGCCGAACTCCGCAAATTTTGACGTGAAACATCGTTCGAGCAGGCAGAATGAAGCGAGGTGAAGGTGAATGGACTGGTGGTGATGGGACAGAGTATCCGATAACCGAATTAAAGACAGCCTCTTTTCCGACGCGTGAGCCCCCGTTCGATCGAGAGTTTCCATGATTGCCAAAAGTAGACCGTTGGCAACACACGATTTCATGCTGATTACGATCACTGCGGCCGTGGTCGTCGTCTCGTTTCTACCGTTGACAGCACCTCGGCGTGAAGTTCGACTCCGTGATTCAGGGGGGAAAATGCGCACGTATTCCCTACCTCTCAATGCTCCGATGCTCACCCGTCTGGAGCGAGAGCAGGCGCGAAGAACCAGTCATCGAGCCGGTTTAGCTGCTCTCGCCGTCGCCAAATGGCAGGCGGAAGTTGCCGGTTTCTATGCAGAGCAAGCCAAACCGGCCGTCATCCAACAAGTCTCATTCGACGCTAAGAAAGCTGACGATAGCAAACTCTCATCGCTCCAATGGCAACACGAAACCTGGCTGAAAGTCCGCGATGAAGCAGAGGCAAAAATTGAGCAATGGACAACCGGATTTGAACGATTGCAAATCCTCGAGACTCCCTCTCCCATCGAACTCGGCGGTGTCATCCCGGCCCGTCGGCCACTGAGCTCATATGGGACAGGAATAATCGGCGGGTTAATCGTAGCGGCCATTTTCGCTCTCTGGTCATTCGTCTCACCGACCGTTCACCTCCCAAAATCGATCAGCAACGAACAACAGTCGATCCCCGTTGACCCAGACCGTGAAATCGAATTTGCCTTTTCGGTCCCGCGTGATTGGATCCGGGTACGCCAATCACCATCGGTCTGGCTACGACGTATTGCTGAATTAACGCTGGTCATCGTTGCGTCGATTATTTTGGTGAGCTAGCAAGCTGCAGACTGATTGACTCAAAGCACGCCCACACCTTCCGATCGGGCACGCGGCGAAAATAACCCGCCAAGCTCCAACAAATCGGCTAGGCGACGTCATCCAAGAGGCCACCACCTGGTCCTGGGGCAAATTCGCTACCATCAACGCAATAGGTCCCTGTCGCCTCCTCCCCTGCCACAATCCGGATCAGCCGATTTCCAAATTCAGCAAGATGGAACTGACAGACAAAAAGTGAAATTGCCCGATGGTTCACATCCGCTACCAAGCGGGACACCTGATCAAAACGCCCCAACAGTGGATCATGATCTTCCTCCATCAACTGCAATTTTTCGGTTAGCGAGTGACCACGCTGCGGTGCATCGCATGATACCAGTAACTCCTCCCGTCGCGCAACCAAACCTTCAAGCACAGTCAGGTGCTCGGAAACTTGCTGCACCACCGATCGGACCTCAGTGGTTTCTACGTTTTCTGTGTCAACGCGACATTGCTTCAATAAGCGATCAAGCTGGTCAGCGGTTGACCCGAGTTTCTCGACGTAGTCCTGCACCTTGCTAATCCATGAATGGCTCACTACGCACTCCGTTCCATCTGGAACAACTCGAACATGGGTTGAGCGATGTCTTTGGCGGAAGCTTCCGTTAGTTCCTCCACAATGATCTCGTCCAACTGTTTTTGAAACACTTCTTCGGTACGTCCACCGTGCATGTAGGCCGGTTTGCCGACGGTCTTTCGCATCGAGGCCAGCATGCTGCCGAACAGAGTTTGGCCGACAAAATCCGTAAACGCCTCCTCCAATTCATGACTGGCTCCAATACTCTTGTCGCCAGTCTGCTTGGCAACGCATTCACTTGTTGCGTCGCTACAGATCGTACCAGGGGGCGCCGCCTCCGTATTTCCTCGTTTGGTGGGCGAACCGCCCGGTTTTGCTGCGGCAAAATCAGGCATCAACCGGGGAGTTATCGATGCAATCGATCGGATATCCATTTCAAACCGTGTTCAAGAGAGCGATCAGTCACTATTGAAAAACAACCTCGCCATAGAGATCACCTTTCCGCTTTAACGTTTTGATGATCGCAATGAGATCCTCCGTCGGCACATCCAATGCGTTGAGTGCATCAGCGAGACTTTTTAACTTTGCATTTACTTGTGGATTCGTTCCATCGTTGACCTGAACCAATCCTCGATTGCCGCCCGCTTCGATTCTCAGATTGCGGTGAGTGATTAGAACCGGCGC
>JAYZAR010000267.1:0-9106 GCA_036339635.1 Planctomycetota bacterium
ACTCGATCTCTCGCGCTTGAATGGGGGCCGTTGGGGGTTCGCGTGAAAGCACTAGCACCCGGTTTCATCTTAACCGATTTGAAACGGCAATTGTGGTCTGACGAAACGATGCAGCAATGGGGAAATGCTAATACTCCGCAGCGACGCTTGGGTAAGCCGGAAGACATGATTGGAACGGCAATTTTCCTGGCTTCACCAGCAGCCGAGTTTATGACCGGCCAAGTGCTTTATGTTGATGGTGGGTTCACATCCGGATCGGCATGGCCGATTCCACCCGGTGGCGGTCAAGACTGACATAAAATTTTTTAGCAGACTAAGAAGGTCATGTTTCATGTTTCGCTTTCTGTTCTTTGCGGTCACAAGTTTTGTCTCGCTGGCCTGTTTACACGCACAGGGGATTCGTTCTGTTGCGGATCGCCCAAACGTGATTGTTGTAATGGCCGACGATGTGAGTTGGGAAGCCTTCGGTTGCTATGGAGCGAAGGAATACCAAACACCGCATCTCGATTCCCTGGCTGCGGAGGGAATTCGCTTTACCCACTGTTATTCGACGCCGATCTGTACGCCGTCACGGGTAAAGCTGATGACAGGGAAATACAATTTCAGGAATTATACGCACTTCGGCTATCTCAATCCGGAGGAGAAAACATTCGGGCAATTGCTTCAACAGGCTGGCTATAAAACGGTGATCGCTGGGAAGTGGCAGCTGAATGGTCTTTACAACAGCTTGGCCGGTTCAGGTGATGGAGGTCGACCGATGCAGGCTGGTTTTGATGAGGCGTTGTTGTGGCAGGTGACCAAGGGGAAAAGCCCACGTGAGGGCGGTGGTGAACGTTTCTGGAGTCCTCCACTTGAAAAAAATGGTCAACTACAAACGATCGAGCAAAATGCAGGGAAATATGGACCTGACCTGATGTGTGATTTTCTCTGTGACTTCATGCAGCGACATCGAGACGAACCGTTCTTTGTCTATTACCCGATGGTTCTCGTGCATGACCCGTTCGTGAAAACACCAGACACGATTGGTGACGCGGTGCGCGATCAATCTGCGAACAAAGCACCGAAGAGCCAGCAAGCTCGGAAAAACAACTTTGTTGCGATGGTTCAATACATGGATAAGCTCGTTGGACGTCTTGTGGCGAAAGTCGATAAGCTCGGTCTGAGCGAAAACACGATCATTTTGTTTACCGCAGATAACGGTACCAATACATCGATCACGTCTCAGTGGAACGGTAAAGCGATCAAGGGCGGAAAAGGAGGGATGACGGATATGGGCACTCATGTTCCGCTCATTGCGTCTTGGAAAGGGACCTCACCGAATGGCAAGGTGCTTGACGACCTGATCGAATTTACCGACTTCTATCCCACGCTGGCGGAGGCGGCTGGGATCGAGCTTGGCGGAAATGATCCAATCGATGGACGAAGCTTTCTACCGCAGCTACGTGGGAAGCCTGGGAATCCAAGAGAATGGGTGCTCTGCCACTATGAGCCTTATTGGAACAAGCAGCCCGGACAGTTCGCGCGAACACAACACTTCAAGCTCTACCGTGACGGGCGTTTCTTTCAAGTGCCTGAGGATCTCGAAGAATTGAATTCGATCGCGGTGGGGCAAGGTGGGGGTGAGGTTGAGCGTGCTCGCCAGCTGCTGCTGAGATTGTTGGAGCAATGCACGCCAGTTCCTGCTGAATCGGGAAATCGCAATACAGTGAGGCGACCAGTGTACCCTGAGTGGGGTGGGCTTCTGTCGCCTTGACCTTCATTGCCAATGTTCGAATCTGCTTGCCGCAGAACGAAAACGCTGCTGATGGATGGGCCCGCGGTCTGTGGGGCCCGCGGGAGCTGCAGACTCGAGTTCGGCGAACATTCGCGGGGGTGATTACCTGCTCTTGCTTCGTAAATCGCACTCGACGACGATCCGAGTGTGAAACGTTTAACGCTCAACCAAAGTTCGGCGTTGATCAATTTCGTCCTCGTTTAATCCAGCCTCGTTCAGTGCCATAAGCAGTGTGCGTTCAGCTTGCGCGGTGGCCGCAAAGGTGCGCGTGATTCGAATCTTGACTCCGCTTTCATCTCCAAGGATCTCAGTTGCAGCACTTACGATTTCTAGGACGGTCTTCGGTTCACGGACAAAATCGAGCTCGCGTTGTCCAACAGCAAACAAATAGTCGTCACCATCAATCAGCACATCGACCAGCTTAAGTTTCTCAAGCGGCGGCGCTGTTTCAGCAGTTGCGGCATCGGGGGTATCAGTTGGGCCTTGTGAAAGTTCGGTTGAGATTATCGACTGGTCTGGGACCGAAGCAACTGATTGTTGATCTTCGGCATCGATATTCGTTGGATCCGAATCATTCATGCTGGGCGGATTGAAATTCAATAAACCTAACAAGCTCAGAATCGCGAAGATCGCTGCGGAAATCGCAGCGGCGGGAATCAATTTCAGTTTTCCCGGAATCAACTTGCGAGATTTCTTGGTATTCATTTTTCTTCGATTTGATCAGGTGCAGGGTTTTGGTTCGGTGCAGTGCCTTGCGGGGGGGCGTCCTCGCCGGAGACGATCGGCAAGTCTCGTCCCGGATCGGTGATTGCCCCGATTACGGCGTATTCAAATCGGGTTCGTCCTCCGGAGTCGTTATTTAGCCACTCGATCACATCGGGCATCGCATCAAGGACCGGCTGGTAATTTCCAGCGGTAGCGCGGGGGCTAAAGGAAACCAGAATAACCACTAGGCCCTTGGGTTGGGGAATCTGCAAATAGGCTGCCCGCATTTGGGCGACGAATTCATCTGCTCGAGCCATTTGCGTTGCCGCTTCAAGACGGAATTGCTGTGCGTTCGAGGTAGCTTGGCCGGGCTGCATCTCGGTGTCACCACGATCAGAAACGTGTAAAGTCCATACCTCCGCACGTTTCAGTAATTCGTCGTAGCCAGCTAGAAACCTTAAGACCTGCGTGCTATCGGCAACTCGAATCGACTCCGCCAGCTGTTGTGCCGCTTGTATCGTTTCGGCCGCGGTCGCAGGGGAGAGATCGCGGTCAATGAGCTCTGGATCAACCTGCAATAGTTCCTGCACTAATGCCTCAGTGAAAGCCTGTTGTCGCTTCGTTTGGTCGACTTGGGCCAAGGCTTCGTCCCGCTGTTTGCGTAGTTGTCGATTCTCAAGAATGATCTGTTCTCTCAAACGCGATAATTCGTCGCTTTGTTCCTGAAAACCTTTTTCAAGCGAATCGCGAGTCACTGCGATCTCTTGTTCCGTTTGGATTTTGGAGGCATCCGTAGATCGATGGAACTCGAGATACTGGGCAAAGACGATAATCAGCAGGAGATCCATCAGGGACGTGAGCTGGAATCGGATGCTCCGTGAACGAATCAGTTCGAGGGTGCGATTCACGATTTCGATTCCTCTGGCGAAAGCGAACTGGTGAAGAGCTCTCGCTTTACTTGGAGAATCATGTCGCGTACGGTTCGGCGATTCTCTGTAAGTCGAGTGAATAACGTCTCGTAGTAGCTGTGCACGACCATCAGCAAAATAGCCATGGCCAAACCGGCGAAAGTGCTGTCGATTGCGACACCGAATCGCTCAACGATTGTCCCGACGGTGGCGGAGGAATCAGAAGCCGGTTCTCGCATCGCGAGCCACAAAGCGAAAATCGTTCCCAGGACGCCCAGTAGCGGATAGATCTCGATCCCGCTTCTCGCGACATTCCAACACGTTTCAAAACGAAAAGAATCTAGGTAAGGCCGCTGCTCATCGAGGATATAATTGCGTGGGCTGAGGTGTTCGCGGTCGCTTGGGTTGTCAAGCGTTTCGCGAACGTCCGTAACGAACGCATCGACTTGATCGGTCAAATGCCCGCGCCAATCAAGCCTGCTCCGGTGATGGAACCCATCGGTAAACCGTTCCAATAGCTGCGCCAATGAGCGAATGTCCCGACCCGCCCAGATTCGCAAAACCCAAAACGCGACCAAGTGAAAGGCACCGAGGATTAAAATCATCGGTGTGAACCAAGTGGTCGCGAGATCAAGCAACATTACGTATCCAATCAAATCAAGTTGTCGAGGGCGAAGTTATGGTCGCAACTCAGCCTGTCGTTCTTCGGTGAACACAGCAACATCGCTGTCGTCATCGTATTGTGTTCGTAAACGCTTGAGTTCCTGCTTCATCTTTGCGATCTCATCGGCGTAGTCTGGATTGTTGTATAGATTTGTCAGCTCGTCTGGATCGTTTTGCAGATCGTAGAACTCCCACTCATCAAACTGATAGAATTTCATCAGTTTATAGCGTTGGGTCCGCGCGCCGTAATGCCTTGGCACCATATGAACGCTGGGATATTCGTAATAGTGATAGTAGATACTTTCACGCCATGACTCGGGAGACTCACCCTTCAAAAATGGAACAAGTGAGGCGCCCTGCATATCGGCGGGAATTTCGGCGTTGGCGATGTCGAGAAAAGTTTGGGCGTAGTCGAGGTTCTGGACCAAGGCATTGTTGTCGGTGCCTGGTTTTGTGACACCTGGCCACTTAACAATCAATGGCATCTTGAGTGACTCGTCATACATCCAGCGTTTGTCGTACCAGCCATGGTCGCCGATATAGAAACCTTGGTCCGAGCTGTAGATGACAACGGTGTTATCGGAAAGCCCTAGGTCTTCGAGGGTTTCCATCAGTGTGCCAACGCTTTCGTCGACCCCACGTACACAACGCAAATAATTTTTGGCATATCGCTGATACTTCCAACGAACGAGCGAATCAGCGGTCAAGTTGGCGGCATGAAACGCATCGTCAAGCGGTTTGTAGTGCTCACGCCACCTTTTGAGTTGGTTTGGTGTCATGCGTTGCATATTTCGCCATGCGGATTTGTCGTAACGACCCTTCAGTGCGTTACCGTCGAACCCGGGTACCAGATCGACAAAAAGATCGAAATTAAGGTGCATGTGGCGATCAATTTCGAGTTCCTGATAGTGGGCTGGTGGCGCATTGTCGTGCCACTTATCAAATAAAGTGTTCGGTTCGGGCAGGTCTTGGTCAGCGTAGAGGTTGAGGTGGCGTAACGCCGGCATCCAGTTTCGGTGCGGAGCTTTGTGTTGCACCATAAGCATGAAAGGCTTGTCTTGCTCACGTCCCCGTTTGAGCCACTGAACTGCTAAATCTGTGACTACGTCGGTACAGTGCCCCTCGATCCGTTTTCTTCCTTCGGGGGTAATCATATCGGGGTTGTAGTAAAGGCCCTGACCTGGCAAGACCTTCCAGTCGTCATATCCCTGCGGCTCACCCTTCAGGTGCGACTTGCCGTAGATCGCGGTTGTGTAGCCTGCTTTCCGAAGCAGCTTGGGAAAGGTTTGCTGATTCCAATCGAACGAATTGCCATTGTTCATGAATCCGTTCTTATGGCTGTGTTTTCCTGTCTGAATCACTGCGCGACTGGGGCCACAGATTGAGTTCGTGCAGAAGCTGTTGCGAAAAACGATTCCCTGTGCTGCCAAGGCGTCAATGCTTGGTGTTGGGTCAACCGATTTGAGCCAGCCGTCATAGGCTCCAATTGCATGCGGAGCGTGATCGTCACTGAAGATAAACAGAATATTCGGGCGATCATCGGCGTTGGTGAACTGCCCAAGGAGGACGGCCAAGACCGTCGTGAATAGAAATCGAGCTTTTTGCATAATTTCAGGTGCTTCAAACAATCGGGAATGAGTCGTGATCTTTTCAGATTATCGTAAATTGGTGGCGATTGGGTGACTACCGTGTCGTGAACCGCGATGGCCTTGTGCGAGCGAATTCAACTTATTTGCCACCCATCCGACTTACAGGGATCACCTGTTTAAAATGATACACAGTTCGTGAGCATGGATGATCGGACGTGAAATAAACGGACGAAATACGTGGTGCGATCGTGGAGACGATCCGATCCGGGCAGCAGTACCAGCACTTTTGAACCAGCTTTTTTCCTGTTTCGTGTCCCGTCTGATCGCTCGTTTGCAGACAGCGTCTCCCGACTCAGTGATGACGTTTGACCTGCGGAAAGAGAAACCGGTCGCCTTGGGGAGCAATTCCAACCCCCGACCGGCAAGTCAATCGGCGGCGTGATGTCCGAATTGTTCACCCAGAATCGAGAATGCCGCCGTTTTCAGAATGCTGCCCCGATCAGCGAATTGCTGAGGTGGTGATGCTGAACCATACAGCCTCGAGGTGAGAACTGTTGAACCCACCTACCATGCCATCTCTTACGCATTTGTTACCTGCAATCTTGGCGAGTTTGATCAGTTAGTTGCTGTTGGGCCAGTTCCTGGTGGTTGTCACACCGGTGAAGGTCCAAGAAATAGGTCTCCCTTGCCGCGTCGTCGGAACGGTGCTTCCCTTTCGAATCAGCACCATCGGTAGTCCCCTCGATGGCCACGTTTTGACGTTTGATATGAACTCCGGCGATCCTGTGAAATCGGGACAACGATTGGCACAGCTCAGACCGGACACGTTCAATCTGCCGTTAGCCGCAGCCAAGGCACAGTTGGAATTGAATCGTCAGCAATATGCGGAGCTGGCGAACGGTCCGCGATATTGCCTTCCCGATCAGTTGCGCAGTTGGTCTTTCGATGCTTATCTTGCTTACGATGATTCCGACCGCGGCAGCGCGTTTGTTTGCTCGTTCTACCGAGCCTCCTAGGAGCCCAATGCAGCGGGGTGACCCTGGGAATCAGGCGACCAAGAACGATGAATCATCGCTGAAAAAGATCGGGTGATTGAGTCGGTGCCGGCGGAAAGAGCTGCAAAAGTAATCACTAGTCTTGGGGCTTCCTTTGCTGAACGAGTAACCGAGATCAACCGATGGATCTTGGTTCGACGTGCTCGTTCGTTCGCAGCTGTGGGGTTGATGGTGCTGGATTCGGTTCGTCTTAGTTGGCGGTTATGGCCGAAGGACGAGTGCTTGCCCGCTGGGATCCGGATTTCGTGTTCTGCAGTTTGTCGCCGCTGCCCGGTTACAACATTGAACAGTAATGAAGGTGGGAGCGAAGCTGGAGGCTGATTTGCAGCTTTTTTGGGATGCAGATCCTGGTAGTGAGGCAGCACGCGACCTTACGGCTTTAATCATGCATTAGGACTTCTATGCGTTTCGCGGAACCTCCGTGTTCATGGGTTTTAGAACAGACGATGCGTCTCGCGTCCGTGAATTGATCCCAATTATTAGTAAGGAGGTTGATTCGCTATTCACGCTGCAGCGTTTGAATCATAGCTATATCCATTATCCATTTGTGATCCTGTTTAGCGCCCCACTAGGTGCGGTGGGTGGCGTGTTGGCGTTCTAGGTATTGAATCTCGTTTCTTTTCAGTCACTCGATATTTTGACAATGCCTTACTTCATCACTCTTGATGGAACCGTTGTCAACAATGCGATTCTGATTGTGCATCAATCTTTGCATGCCATTCGCGAAGGGGCTGACCCACGATCGGCGATTCCAAATAGTGTGCGGATCCGCATCCAAACTATCTTTATCACCACGACGATCACTTTTTTGGGACTATTGCCCCTACTTGTTTTCCCAGGCGATGGCAGTGAACTTTACAGGGGGCTTGGTGCCGTCGTACTGGGTGGGTTGCTGGTTTCAACTCCCTTTACGTTCTTTCTCGTTCCGTCCTTCGCTATCTTGACGTTAGATGCGAATCAGGGTTTGCGGCGATGGTTGCGCCGCTTGGCGGGATCGGATCCGCGATCGCTGGTCTCAGGGGTTGGTGGGATTGATCAGGCGGCCATCGCGCTAACGAAATAGTATTGCCGAATCGAAGCTGGCAACGGGGCGTTCCGTTGTGAGTGCTTAGGCTGGAATGAACACAGAGATTTCTCAAAACCGACAATTTTGATTGCTAGTAGCGGGGAGCCGTTTTTAGATCGATTGTTCTTACCCAAGAGTTATTGGTGTGAAAATGCTGAAAACCCCGTGTTGGGTTTTTGCGGTTGGATCGGTGTTGTCGAAAGGAAACATGCGGTAATCGGATAAAAGGCCTCAGCACTGTTTTACGGTCCACTATCGGCATTGATGTAACGGCTGGATTCGACACGGTTTCGAATCTCATTAGAATAGAAGGGAAAGACGAGGGGGTGGGCGCTACGGGATCCTAATTGTTGTTATACTTTCTGCTTTGAAGTCTGAGCGGGAGTGTTCTTGCTAGTGGCGTTTTCCTGGAATCTTCACGGTGCGGCATGATGAGTGCCGAGCGCAACATGGCCGACTGGTTTGTCAAAGCCAAAGGTGATATTCAAGGACCTTTAATCGAAGCAGAGATGCGAGCTGCGATCACCGATTCAGAGGATGATTTGCAGGTTCGGCAAGGTCAGAGTGATTGGTATCCTGCGGACGTGATCCGCCGAAAATACGAAATACTGGATCAAAACGGGGTATTCATTCGGTTTAAGCAGGTAGCCGAAGGTCCGTTCACTCTCAGCAAGGCTTATGAATCTCTGATCAGCATGGACCTTGCGGGAATCCAGGTGCGGATGGGCAGGGATGGGTCTTGGGTAAAAGCGCGTAAATGGATTGAGGCCGTTGAGCGGTTAAAACGGAAAGAAAAAGATGCCGTTTTGAAGGCAGTGTCCCAACTTTTTGACTCGACGGATCTTTCCGATTGTTCTGAGTCGCGTGCCTCCAAGCAAAGTTTGTCGGGTGAACATGCCACTTCTCCCAAGAGAGATGATTCGGGGGGGGAGAATGAAGATGACAATTTGACGCGTCGTTCAAAACTGAAATCGAGGCAGGCCAACGCTGGGGAGAGAATCGCTTCGACTGTCAGGTTCGAAGAGCAGGCAAAGATTGAAAAAGGGGTTGTTGCATCGCCGATGTCTACACCTGCTACGGTTTCTCCGCCTGATTTCGGGGGGAGCGAGCCAGCGGTTCCAACGGGAGGACCGTCGGGAGTTTACCAATCTGCACCAAACGTCAACCTCGGTAGTTTTGATTACGATCCTTTAGCCAAGCTCGGAACGCACGCCGATTTGGGCCGGACATACGAATCCCAGCATCCTCGTACACGCATCGAAACCTCGTCTCGTGAAGCTTGGGGGCGTATCATCGCTTTTTCGCTCGGGTCGCTGGTTTTTTTGACGCTGGGTTCGATGATTGCG
>JAYZAR010000268.1:0-5352 GCA_036339635.1 Planctomycetota bacterium
AGTTCTCGGTCTAGATGTTTTGTCATTGAACTCTATTGCTTGCGGGGTTTGATGAGCACCTGAGGAAGCTGCCAGTTCAATAGGCTAACCGAACCTTCCTCTTACATAATCTTCCGTCTTCTTCTGAGTCGGCTTTGTAAAAATCAGTTCAGTATCCCCTGCTTCGATCAAACGGCCTTCAAAAAAGAAGAGCGTACGATCACTGCTCCTAGCGGCCTGCTGCATATTGTGGGTGACAATCACGATCGTGTATTGGGAACGAAGTTCGTCCATCAGATTCTCGATTGCTAAAGTACTAGCAGGATCCAATGCACTACATGGCTCATCCATTAGTAGCATCTCAGGCCCAACGGCAATAGCGCGGGCGATGCACAGTCGCTGCTGTTGACCACCGGAAAGGCCGACGGCAGGCGAATGCAATCGATCTTTGACCTCCTGCCAGACAGATGCCTTTCTAAGTGCCCATTCAACCAGGTCGTTCAACTCGCTTCGATTGAGCTTCATGTGCAAACGCGGCCCGAACGCGACATTTTCGAAGATACTTTTCGGGAAAGGATTTGGTTTCTGAAAAACTATCCCAACTCGACGCCGCAAATCAACCACGTCGGTTCGACTGCTCAACAAGTCTTGATCTCCCATCCGCAAAGTGCCCGTCGCACGTGCGGAAAAAATTGTGTCGTTCATTCGGTTGAACCAACGCAACAAGGTACTTTTCCCACAGCCACTGGGGCCAATGAATGCAGTGACTTGATTTTTCGGGATATCAAGAGTAATCGAGTGCAGGGCTTGGAAATCCCCATACCAAGCCGAAAGATTCTCCAACTGCAAGGCGACCTCCGGTTTTTGGCCCGGGGCAGGGCTCGGGCTCTCGGAAGGTTTTGTTTCGCAGGCGTTATTCATGACTTGAACTTCGCGTTCGCGTGAGACAATAGACACAGGCGACCCTATACATTTTTCTTGTGCATTCGGTATCGGATGAATATAGCGACAGCGTTGAAGGACATCAAAATCGCCAGCAACAGAATGATTCCCCCTGCCGCGATTTGGTGAAATTCTGCTTGTGGACGGCTCGTCCAATTGTAAATTTGCAAGGGCATCACCGTGTAGCTGTCCATCAGGTGATGTGGTGAATTTCGGATGTAAACGATTCCCGCAATGATCAAAATCGGTGCGGTTTCTCCAATTGCCCTACTCATCGCGAGAATCGATCCCGTCATGATTCCGGGAATAGATGCGGGTAACGTGACATTCCAAACCACTTGCCAAGGTGTTGCGCCGATTCCAAGAGCACCATCACGAAGAGAGCTTGGCACCGCTCGCAATGCTTCCTGAGCGCTGATGATCACAACAGGCAAAATCACCAGCATGAGGGTCAAAGCACCGGCCAAAACGCCGCGACCGAATGGTAACCGAAAGTAGTACCAAGTCTTCTCGCTGATGCGGCCAGGTACCGCATTGATGTCGATTGCGTAGCTCAGTGATTCAGGCTCGGCAGGAGCGTCGAATGGGTCGGTTACGGTTACCTCTACAGGAACCAGAACATCGTCAACATACTCAAAAGCTTGCATACCCGGTTTTGGAATCGTTGGAGCATCAGTTCTTGCATTGACTGGAACAAAAAAGTACCGCTCTTCGACTTCCTCGGAACCCATGCTCAGAAACGGATCACTCGCGAGGTTTGAAAACTGGTCGTAATAAGTTGCACCGATTTCGTACGCGGCAGCCCCAGGCTCACGTAACTGATCAAATAGAGAGAACATCGAGACGAACGCAGTTAAACCAAGGATGCCATATACAACGCTAGGTACCCCAGCAAGGTTGCTGATGTTTAGTTGGATCAGCTGGTAGGCTCGCATTGCGAACTTGTTACGTGGTTTGAACTCTTCGAGCAAGACTGCCGTCCCAATGCCCAGCGGCAGGGAAATTAGCGCACATAAGGAACAAACCCAAACCGTGCCGGTGATTGCCGGCCACATTCCTGCTTCGTCTGGATTAGGCTCTGGGGTTCCAAGCACCAACGTCGAGGTGAGTGCGGGGAAACCCTCAACCAGTATGGAGCCGAGCAAGAAAACAAGTACCATTACTGAAGCGGTAGCGGTTGCTATGCACATACGTTGAAACCAACGATCAATGGACATCCGCCGACCTCCACCAACCAAGGTTGCCCGCTCGGCTGGCGACGGCGTTTGCTGCGATATTGAGCTGCCCTTTGGTGCGGAATCACTCATTCGTAAGACTCCCGAAATTTCCTTCGCACCAAGTTACCGATCATGGTTAAGGTGAGGGTCATCAGGAAAAGCGTGAAGGCGACCGCGTACATCGAGTAATATTCGGTACCGAAGTTTGATACATCGCCGCCGGACATCTGAACCATGAATCCAGTCATGGTTTGGATTTGCTCCCGTGGATCGATCGTTGCCTGAGGCCGACTGCCCGCCGCCAACGCGACAATCATGGTCTCCCCAATAGCACGGGCGATCGCAAGCAAAAATGCACTAACGATGCCACTCAATGCCGCCGGAACAATCACTTTGATCGTGGCATCGAATTTGGTTCCACCCAATCCAAAAGCACCGTCACGCAATGCTTGGGGAACCGCTCGCAACGCATCCTCGGCAAGTGAGCAAACGGTTGGAAAACAGAGGATTCCGACCGCTATTCCCGCGCTCATCGCGTTGTACACACTGAATCCATCATGGATCCACTGCATTAACGGCGTAATCTTAATAAAGTCAAACACCCCAAACACGACCGTTGGAATCCCAGCCAATATCTCCAAGACGGGTTTAAGCACATCGCGGACTTTGCGCGGAGCGTATTCGCTCAAATAAATCGCTGTGATCAATCCCAACGGGAGCGCCAGGCTCATTGCGATCCCGGTCACCAACAAAGTGCCGCTGATTAATCCCCAAATGCCAAAGCTTTTTGTTTCGCCAAGGAGCGGATTCCATCGGGCAGATCCAATGAAATTACTAAGCGTAACCTCGTCAGCACTAAAAAACTTTACCGTCTCGCTGAACAAGACAAACACAATGGAGACGGTCACCAGAAGTGAAAATAGGCCGCAACCAATCAGTAAGAAAAAAACGAAGGCTTCCCGGATCCGAATCAAACTGAGTTTACGGCGCGGCTTCTTCAAGTACTGCCCCACGCGTTGTTCTAACGCGTGGTTCTCGGGGTCGCTGAGTGGCACCGAACTCATTGTATTATTAGTTAGATTGGTTTCTGTTCTTCGATTAAATCCGCCGCAGCGATACGCAAGCGGCGAGCCATGGCGTCCACGTAACGTTGGACTACTTAGTCAGATTCTTGGCTTGGTAAACATCCGTCACCGAACCAGTGCGTTTCTCCAGCGACTCGGTCAGATAGTGTGTTCCGGTTAGACGCCCCACGCAGCGTTTTCTTGCCTCCTGGTACACCGACACTGGCAACGCCACGTAGCCAGTCGAGGAAGCAAGCTTCGCAGCACTCGCGAGATAAAATCCTACAAACTGCCGGACCTCGGGGCGTGTAAATGACTTCGCGTTTACATAAATGAATAGCGGACGACTGAATGGAGAATAAGCTCCATTCTCGATCGCTTCAGCTGTTGGAGAAACCGGTTTCGAAAGTTCAGGATTGAGAACCGGAACGGAGTTCAGCTTATCTTTGTTTTCGGTGTAATACGCGACACCAAAAAAACCGATGGCGTTAGGTGACCCGGAAACACCAGTTACTAACACATTGTCATCCTCACTTGTGCTCATGTCTTCCCGTAAAGAACCTGTTTTCCCAGCGACGACTTCTTTGAAATAGTCAAAGGTTCCCGAGTCAGTTCCAGGCGCAAAAATTTGGATTTCTGTATCGGGCCAACCCTCTCGAACTTGTGACCAGGTTTTCGCATTCCCCTCGGTGGTGAAGATTTTTTTGATCTCATCGAGGGTCAAATAATCAACCCAGTCGTTCTGCTTGTGGATGACCAGCGTTAAACCGTCGTAAGCGACTGGAATTTCAAAGAAGGGTAAGTTAGCTGTCTTGGTTGCTTCAAATTCACTCGCCTTAATTGGCCGAGAAGCGTCCGAGATATCAGTCTCACCTTTCGTGAAGCGTTTGAAACCACCGCCCGTGCCGGATACACCAACATTGACTGTGACGCCCGGATAACGTTTGTTGAATTGTGCTGCGGCAGCCTCAGTAATCGGAAACACAGTACTGCTGCCATCAATTTCAACTTTCCCTCGAAGACCGGAGTTTTGAGCGATTGACGGGGAACCGGCAACCGTCAATACGAAGGCCAACACGGTGCAATAGCGGAATGCAGGAGACGTCATTTTTCTTAATGGTGCGGAGGGAATCGAACTTATTGGAAGCTCGGGGGACGCATTCGAAAGCCAAGCTTCAACTCGCTCGACTCAACTAGGCGTAAACGTAGCATTGAGGCTATTTAGTAGCGACCGGCAAACACGCAATCCAATGATGAAGATTTCGCGAAGATATCATGAAGAACTTGTCGCGAAAGCGTATTCGATTTTATGCAGCTATCCCAAAACCACGAGAAAATCAACATCTGGGGGCCTTGAGACGTTACTTAAGTAGGCATGCGCTATCCAGCTAGTACGCGGCGGCTCAAATCGCTGCGTTCGCGCGGGAGCGTCCAAGAAAACTGGAATACGGCTGGCGGTAATGCCAATCCGCTATTTTTTGGTGCGGCGACACCACTCGATTGTCATGCCGCGTTTGTCCCGCCTCGAGTCGACACGCCTACCCAGCTGCTTTGGGGCGAGACGGTTAATTCAACTCACTGGTCAGTTGCAAGCTTTCGAAAGTACGCTTCAATCGCCTCTCGGTAGTGGGTTGGCAGATCACGACTAATTTGCTGGATTGCCTGCTGCCGCTCGGCGGGTGGTAAATTACCCCACCCGTCCCATTCTTCGAGGTTTTTGCGATCGACGTCGCCCTTCCCGCTTGCGCCGGCGATTCGGCTTTCGTTCATCGGCGAGCCTTGCCCTTGGCCGCTACCCTGCGCCTCCGAAGATTGCTGCTGCTGTTGCTGTTGTTGCTGCTGTTGTTCTTCGATCTTTTCGATTAGCTTCGAAAGCTTGTCAATCACCTTCTGTTCTTGATTTTGCACATCATCATCTGCTCTTCCCAAGTCCAAGCGACGAGTCACGTCGGTCATAAGTCGAGATATTTCGTCCAGCGAGTCCTCCTCAAGCGGCTGTATATCGGCGACCATCATTTTCGCCGTGCGGGTAAAGCGGACAGGTGCATCCTCTTCGTTTTCCAGTAAACGTTGAAGATCGTTCAAGGCCTCATCCTTCATCAGCAAAGCGTGGTAGCACGCACCGCGATAAAAGAGCGTGGCTGCCGGAT